>JBEBDJ010000094.1:0-5523 GCA_041157045.1 Pseudomonadota bacterium | reverse complement strand
TGCACTTTGACTCGGGCGATGTGAGCGTCAAGTCCTGGGCCCAGATGGACGACGAGGCCATCATCGAGGAACTGGTGGCCATTCGCGGCATTGGCCGCTGGACGGCCGAGATGTTCCTGATCTTTCACCTGATGCGGCCCAATGTGCTGCCGCTCGACGATGTGGGCCTGATCAACGGCATCAGCCGCAACTATTTTTCGGGCGAACCGGTCAGCCGCAGCGATGCGCGCGAGGTGGCCGCCGCCTGGCAACCGTATTGCACCGTCGCCACTTGGTATATTTGGCGCTCATTGGACCCGGTGCCGGTGGCCTACTGAGGGCCGCCCCCGCAACGCCCCGATCCGCGCGCCGGATCTGCATGGAGAACACACTTTGGCCAAACGAACCTTCCTCGACTTTGAGCAACCGGTAGCCGAACTCGAAGCCAAGATCGAAGAGCTGCGCTATGTGCAAAGCGAATCGGCGGTCGACATCACCGACGAGATCGACCAGCTGACCCGCAAGAGCCAGCAGCTCACCAAAGACATTTACAGCAACCTCACCCCCTGGCAGATCACCAAGATCGCGCGCCACCCCGAGCGTCCTTACACCATGGACTACATCGGGGCCATCTTCACCGACTTCAGCGAGCTGCACGGCGACCGCCACTTTGCCGACGACCAGGCCATCGTGGGGGGCCTGGCGCGCTTCAATGGCCAGCCCTGCATGGTCATCGGCCATCAGAAGGGGCGTGACACCAAAGAGCGCGCGCTGCGCAACTTTGGCATGACCAAGCCCGAGGGCTACCGCAAGGCCCTGCGCCTGATGAAGCTGGCCGAAAAGTTCAAGCTGCCGGTCTTCACCTTTGTCGACACGCCCGGCGCCTATCCCGGCATCGACGCCGAGGAGCGCGGGCAGTCCGAGGCCATTGGCCGCAACATCTTCGAGATGGCGCAGCTGGAAGTGCCCATCATCACCACCATCATCGGCGAAGGCGGCTCGGGCGGCGCGCTGGCCATCAGCGTGGGCGACCAGGTGCTGATGCTGCAATACGCCGTCTACTCGGTCATCAGCCCCGAGGGCTGCGCCTCCATTTTGTGGAAGACCGGCGAAAAGGCCGAGCTGGCGGCCGAGGCCCTGGGCATTACCGCGCACCGCCTCAAGGCCCTGAACCTGGTCGACAAAATCGTCAGCGAGCCGGTGGGCGGCGCGCACCGTGACCATGCGCAAATGGCCAACTTCCTCAAGCGCGCGCTGGCCGATGCCTGGCGCCAGGTCTCGGACCTGAAGGTCAAGGACCTGCTCGAGCGTCGCTACGAGCGCCTGCAGAGCTACGGCCGCTTTACCGACACCAAGGCCACCTCTTAATCGCGCAGATCGCCACGGCCATGCAGCGGCCCGTTGCCCCCTGGCAGCCCGCTTTGCAAGCGCTGGCACAGCGCACCGGCGACGTCATCTGGTGGGTGGCCTTGTCGGGCGGGGCCGACTCGACCGCGCTGCTGCGCTCGGTCCTGGATCTGCGCCCCGGCCGGGTGCGCGCCCTGCATGTGCACCATGGCCTGCAGGCCGCGGCCGACGACTTTGTCCGCTGCTGCCAGGACCTGTGCCATGCGCAGCAGGTGCCGCTGCAGGTGCTGCGGGTGCAAGCCGGGCACCGACCGGGCCAGAGCCCCGAAGACGCGGCCCGACTGGCGCGCCGCCAGGCGCTGGCCCAGGCGGCCGGCCCTGGGGCCCATGTGCTGCTGGCCCAGCATGCCGACGACCAGCTCGAGACCCTGTTGCTGGCCCTGACCCGTGGCGCCGGCCCCGATGGCCTGGCGGCCATGCCAGCCACCCAGGAACGCCTGGGCTGCTTCTGGCACCGCCCTTTGCTCGAAACCCCGGCGGCGACCCTGCGCGACTGGTTGCGCGCCCTGGGCCAGCCCTGGATCGAGGACCCGAGCAATGAGCACCTGGCGCATCCGCGCAACCGCTTGCGGCACCAGGTCATCCCGGCCTTGGTCGAGGCCTTCCCGGGCATCCGGCAGACGGCGGCACGCTCGGCCCGCCTGGCCGCGCAAAGCGCGCGCATCGTGCGCGAACAGGCCGCGCACGACCTGTTGCAGACCGGCGTGCCCCCGCGCATTGCCGCCCTGCAGCAGTTGACGCCCGAGCGCCAGGCCCAGGCCCTGCGCCTGTGGCTGCGCCAGGCACACCAGACCACCCCGAGCGAGGCCCAGCTGATCGCCTTGCAGACCCAGCTGCAAGCCTGCCGCACCCGGGGGCACCGCATCGATCTGCGCGTGGGGTCCGGGCAGCTGCGGCGCGAGGGCGACACGCTGCGCTGGCAGCCCCAGGACTAGGCCCCGGCCAAAGCCCCTGGCGGGTGCAGTAAAATCTTGGGTTTGTCTGCGCCTGCACCGGGCGCGGCCATCCGCATCTCAACCAAATCCAAACAAGATGGCATTGATCGTTCACAAATACGGCGGTACCTCGATGGGCTCGACCGAGCGCATCGCCAACGTCGCCAAGCGCGTGGCCAAGTGGGCGCGCGCGGGTCACCAGATGGTGGTGGTGCCCAGCGCCATGAGCGGTGAGACCAACCGCCTGCTGGCACTGGCCAAGGAACTGGCCCCGGCCCGCCAGGACAGCGCGACCCAGCGCGAGCTGGACATGCTGGCGTCCACCGGCGAGCAGGCCTCGTCGGCGCTGCTGGCCATTGCGCTGCAGGCCCAGGGCATGCAGGCCGTGAGCTACGCCGGCTGGCAAGTGCCCATCCGCACCAACAGCGCCTTCACCAAGGCCCGCATCGAATCGATCGACGACGCCCGAGTGCGCGCCGACCTGGCCGCGGGCAAGGTCGTCATCATCACCGGTTTCCAGGGCGTGGACGAGGAGCAGAACATCACCACCCTGGGCCGTGGCGGCTCGGACACCTCGGCGGTGGCGGTGGCGGCGGCGCTCAAGGCCGACGAATGCCTGATCTACACCGATGTGGACGGCGTCTACACCACCGACCCGCGCATCGTGCCCGAGGCGCGTCGCCTGCAGACCGTGAGCTTTGAAGAGATGCTGGAAATGGCGTCGATGGGCTCGAAGGTCCTGCAAATCCGCTCGGTGGAGTTTGCCGGCAAGTACAAAGTGCCCATGCGCGTGCTCTCGAGCTTCACGCCCTGGGACATCGACCTGAATGAAGAAGCCAAGTCTGGCACCCTGATCACCTTTGAGGAAGACGAACAAATGGAACAAGCCGTTGTCTCCGGCATCGCGTTCAACCGTGACGAAGCCAAGATCTCCATCCTGGGCGTGCCCGACAAGCCCGGCATTGCGTACCAGATCCTGGGCGCGGTGGCCGATGCCAACATCGAAGTCGACATGATCATCCAGAACCTGTCGAAGGATGGCCGCACCGATTTCAGCTTCACCGTGCACCGCAACGACTACGCCCGTGCCACCGACCTGCTCAAGGAAAAGGTCCTGCCGTCGCTGGGCGCCAGCGAGGTGGTGGGCGACACCAAGATCTGCAAGGTGTCGATCGTGGGCATCGGCATGCGCAGCCATGTGGGCGTGGCCAGCAAGATGTTCCGCAGCCTGAGCGAAGAGGGCATCAACATCCAGATGATCAGCACCTCCGAAATCAAGACCTCGGTCGTGATCGACGAAAAATACATGGAACTGGCGGTGCGGGCACTGCACAAAGCCTTCGATCTCGACCAAGCTTGAGGTATAATGCGTTCACCTTGGAAACGTGACCGAGTGGCCGAAGGTGCTCCCCTGCTAAGGGAGTATGGGGTGTAGAGCCTCATCGAGGGTTCGAATCCCTCCGTTTCCGCCAAAACAAGACCTGCTAACCCGCTCAGTCGAGTTGTCAGGCGCTCAGAGCCCCGCACCACGCGGGGCTTTTTGCTTTTGCGCCCTGACTGACCCCATGGTCACCCACCCCCGAAAAGCGTCTCAAACCCCGTTTCGTCTCGGAACCTCCTGACTTTTTGTCCACGGTACGGCAGGAGGGGGTTTGCGAAAA
Organism: Pseudomonadota bacterium; assembly: GCA_041157045.1. GTDB lineage: Bacteria > Pseudomonadota > Gammaproteobacteria > Burkholderiales > Burkholderiaceae_C > Limnohabitans_A. Next base: position 1,541 of record JBEBDJ010000094.1, on the reverse strand, counting down.
ATCGGGGTTTTGGCGCCGTACCTAATGGCTGCTATCCACCTGCCGTCTTGAGGATGTCCACCTACGTCTCCAAACACCGCCGCAGGCTGATGTCGTTGGCGCCCACGCTGAACCACCTGTCGGGCTTCTGGAGGAAGTCCAGGCTAGCGGCCAGCTCGTTTAAGTCAGTGGAGTCGTCGTAGCTGGTGATCAGCGTGATCTTGCGCAGCGTAGGCGCCTTGATGGCAGCCTCGGAGAAGCATTCTGGCCGTCTCCAAACTTATACCCTCAGGCGTAGGATCAATCAGCGCGACTTGGTAGGGGTTGCCTTCGAACAGAGGCGGTGGGTTTACGGTGGCGGGAGGGTGCTACCGGCGCAGGTCTGCGCCATTCAAAAGGCGATAGAGGCCGATCCGATAGCGGGTGTGTAGGCAGAGGTCGACCGCATGGCGAAAGTGAACCAGGCGTGGCGCGTGTATCTGGTCATGTGGGGTCTGTTTGGGTTGGCGGATTTGTTGCTGCGGTACATGACCGGGTCGGACCTGCTTGACGGCGTGGGGATTTCGCTCGTCTTCATTGCCGGGGGCGGCTTGCTGGTCGCTGGGTTTGCCGAGCGGCGAACGCACTCCGACATGGACGTGCTTCAAGGGAGTGTGGCTGCCACCGGCACCCGCTAGCCTCCAGTCACCGAGACACGGGCTAGGTGCCCACACGCACCGGGGCATGGGCCTTGCGCAGGCAGGCGATCAAGCTCAGTGCAGCGATACGGCCTGTCTTGGGGTTCTCTGAAGGGACGTTCTCGATCGTCATCGAAAACGAGGCGCTGTCGGCTTCAACCCGGACGGTGTGCGTGTTGCGGGTCACGGTGGGATCGGCCCATACCTCGACCTGGGTCCGCTCGACCCCGATACCAGCCAGCGACAAGGCCACGGCCACATTGACGTTGGCTGGAAAGCTGCGGCGCGCCGCCTCGGCGTTGCCCCGAAACAGGCACAGCGGCTCTGTGAGGCCGGTGATGTCGATGCCCTGTTCGACCAGCAGTGGCGCACCGAGCAGCCCGGCGATCGGCTTGCGGGTTACCAGGGTGACCGATTGAATGCTGCCTTCGCACGCTGCAGTCACCGCGTCAAGCCCCAGCAGGCCCCCGGTGGGGATAAGGATCTGACCACCGCTCTCACGCGCCATGTCGATCAGGTCAGGGGCGTCTAGTAGCGCGCCACTGCTCATGACGACCAACCGGCGCCCTCTGCGCAGCGCTGGCTCGGCGATTGCGCGCAGCAAGCAGGCGGGCGCACATTCAACCACCCAGTCGCAGCGCTCGGCCAGCGTATCGAGGTCGACACAGTCCACCGCATGCGACAGATGTGCCCCCATCCAATGACGAGCCAGTGCCGCGTCGCGGGCGGTGACAGCGCCCAGCGCCAGACCGGGCAGGCCCCCGCTGTCAAGGGCGCGGGCCAGCGCCTTGCCCAGGGTGCCCAGGCCGGCAATGCCGACCTGCTGCGGCGGACGCAGGGGTAAGGCCATGTTCATGGTCACTCCAGCTTCACGCCGCTTTCCTT
>JBEBDJ010000093.1:0-20933 GCA_041157045.1 Pseudomonadota bacterium | reverse complement strand
CCAGCCCAGAGCCGTCCGCTGCAACCGTCAACCTGCCGGGCTTGCAATTGCAGGGATCGGTGCAGGGCCGCGACGAGCAGGGGCGCCCGACGGGGGTTGCCCTGATCCAGCGCGAGGGCGAGCGTGCCCGCCCCGTTCGGGTGGGGCAGGTGGTGGCGCCGGGCTGGCGACTGCAGTCGGTCAGCGGTCGCGAAGCGGTGCTGGTGTCCGACGATGGGCGTGGGCTGACGCAGCGCCTGCGCATGCCCAGCCCCGATGCGCCCTGAGCGGGGCCAGATCCGCGGAACGTGTGGATCAAACCCGGGTTCCCCCGGGTGCGCCCGACCCGATTTATTGAGGCCCGAGCAGAGCGCGGCCTGTTAAGATCTGGCGATTGACCAAGCCCCCCAAGCCCCGCTGACATGCCCCCTGACGCCACCGCCGCCTCGGCCTTCGATATCAAGAGCGCCGACCTGCCCCTGATGGCATTTCGGCTCAAGACGGCCGATCTGGCCGCGCTGACGCAGGCGCTGAACCAGCAGCTGGGTGCCACCCCCGGATTTTTCGAGCGCGAGCCGGCCCTGATCGATCTGGAGGCCTTGCCTGCCGACAGCCCCGCGCCCGATCTGCTGGCGCTGTTGCCGGTGCTCAAGGCCCATGGCCTGCTGCCCCTGGCGGTGCGCGGCATGCGCGAGGCCTGGCAGGACAGCCTGGGCGCGCAGTTGCAAGCCAGCGGCCTGGCACTGGCCGAGGAGGCGCGTGTGCGCCGCGGGGCCGAGTCCAGCAACGCGGCGCAGCCGGCGGCAGCGCCCGAGCCGGTGCGGCCGCAACTGGCCGATGCCATGGTGATCGACAAACCCCTGCGCTCGGGCCAGCAATGCTATGCCCGCGGGCGCGACCTGGTGGTGCTGGCGGCGGTCAACCCCGGCGCCGAGGTCATTGCCGATGGGCACATCCACATTTACGCGCCGCTGCGCGGCAAGGCGATTGCCGGCGCACGCGGCTTTGGCGGGGCGCGCATCTTTGCGCAGCACATGGACCCCGAGCTGATTGCCATCGCCGGGGTGTACCGCACCAGCGAGAACCCGCTGCCCGACGCGGTGCGGGGCCGGCCGGCGCAGGTGCTGCTGCACAGCGGCCCCGATGGCGAACGTTTGCAGATTTCTCCCCTGGGGACTTGAGGCCCCGCACAACCGAGCGCACTGAAAGAGCATCATGGCAAAAATCGTTGTAGTGACTTCCGGCAAGGGCGGTGTGGGCAAGACCACCACCAGCGCCAGCTTTGCCACCGGCCTGGCCCTCAAGGGCTTCAAGACCGCGGTGATCGACTTCGACGTGGGTCTGCGCAACCTCGACCTGATCATGGGTTGCGAGCGCCGCGTGGTCTACGACTTCATCAACGTGATCCAAGGCGAGGCCAATCTGCACCAGGCCCTCATCAAGGACAAGCAGGTCGAGAACCTGTACATCCTGGCCGCCTCGCAGACGCGCGACAAGGACGCCCTCACGCAGGAGGGCGTCGAGAAGGTGCTGCAGGACCTGGCGACCATGGGCTTTGACTACATCGTTTGCGACTCGCCAGCGGGCATCGAGACGGGCGCGCTGATGGCCATGCACTTTGCCGACGAGGCGCTGGTGGTGACCAACCCCGAGGTGTCGTCGGTGCGCGACTCCGATCGCATCCTGGGCATCCTGAGCAGCAAGACCCGCCGCGCCATCGAGGGCATGGAGCCGATCAAGGAACACCTCCTGATCACGCGCTACAACCCCAACCGCGTCGAAGACGGCCAGATGCTCTCGCTGCAGGACATCCAGGACATTCTGCGCATTCAGCTGATCGGTGTGATCCCCGAGAGCGACAAGGTGCTGCAGGCCTCCAACCAGGGCACGCCCGCGATCCAGATGGCGGGCAGCGACGTGGCCGAGGCCTACCGCGATGTGATCGACCGCTTTCTGGGCGAGGACAAGCCGATGCGCTTTACCGAAGCGCAAAAGGCCGGTTTCTTCAAGCGCCTGTTTGGAGCCAAGTGATCATGTCCTTTCTGTCCTTCCTGCTCGGTGAAAAGAAAAAGACCGCCAGCGTTGCCAAGGAACGTCTGCAGATCATCCTGGCACACGAACGCAGCGGTCGCAACGCCGCCGAGCCCGATTACCTGCCCGACCTCCAGCGCGATCTGGTGGCGGTGATCAGCAAATACATCAACATCAATCCCAAGGACATCAAGGTCCAGCTCGAGCGCCAGGACAACCTGGAAGTGCTCGAGGTCAAGATCGAGTTGCCCGACGCGCGTTGAGTGCTGGTGCTGCGCCCGCGCAGCGCGCCAAGCGGCCAGACGGCCAGACGGCCAGACGGCCGCATGCCCGACCGGGCGCGGCCGCGCGGCTGCTTACAGATAGACCTTTTGCAGCAGCGCCAGCAGCTGTCGCCGCTCGGCGGGTGACAGGCGCGGTGAGCGATCGATCTCGAGCTCGGTGGCCGTGCGCTCGGCTGCCTGCATCAGCGCCACGCCCTCTGGGGTGGGGTGCAAGCCAAACGCCCGCCCATCGCGCGGATGGGGGCGCCGCTCGATCAGCCCGCGCGCCTCGAAGGCCTGCACCAGCCCGACCAGATTGGGCGGCAGCAGGTTGAGCACCGCACACAGCTGGCGCGAGGTCACGCCGGGGTTGTGGTGGATCACCGACATCACCGAAAACTCCACCGGGCGCAGCCCATAGGGTGCCATGCGCTGCAAAAAGGTCTCGATGATCAGCAGCGCGGTGCGACGGGCGTTGTAGCCCAGCAGGGTTTGCAGGTAGCCGGTGTCGACCTGATCGACCGCCGCGCCCGCTTCGCGCGAGCGGGCTTTGGCGCGTGGGCCACTGCGGTCGGCGCTGCTGGCAGTGCGCTGGCGGGTGCTTGCCGTGCTGCTGGTGATTGCAGAGTTGCTGGTGATTGCAGAGTTGCTGGCGCGTGGGGCCTTCGCACGCCGGGCACGCTTGGCCGCAGGCGAGGCCGCGTCCTGCGCCCCTGCGGCCGAGCGCGAACGGGACGCGCCGCGTTCGCTCATGCCGCGCGCACGGTGCATTGCTGCACGATGATGAAGGTGCGCATCTGGAACTCGGGCAGCACCCAGTGGCGCAGGGCCTGGTGCGGCGCCTGCCAGCGCGCGGGATCGGCCTCGGCGGTCTGCGCCGCAATGCGTTGCCAGGCCCAGTCCAGCAGCACCAGGGCCACGGCGCGCAGAAAGTCGTCGGCCACGCGGTAGGGCAAGGTGGCGTCCTGCTTGGCCGCCTCCAGCACCTGGCGGGTGACGGCGCGCAGGGTCGACAGGCGCGCCAGGCTGGCGCTGCGCTGCACCGCCTGCGCCGGCAGGTCGGCCTCGAGCCGGTCGAGCAGGGCCATCAAACCGGTGCCACCATCGGCCATCACCTTGCGGCACAGCAGGTCGATGGCCTGGATCTCGTTGGTGCCCTCGTAAATCATGGCCACGCGGGCGTCGCGGATGTGCTGCTCGATGCCCCATTCGCGCACATAGCCGTGCCCACCAAAGACCTGCAGGCAGTCGCTGCCGCCATGAAAGGCCTGGTCGGTGCACACCGATTTGAGCACCGGGGTGATCAGGGCGCACCAGGTCTGCGCCGCCGCCTGCACCGGGCCCTCGCCGTGCGTGGCGCGGTCGAGTTCGATGGCGGTCTGGTAGGCCAGCACGCGGCCGCCGTCCACCCAGGCGCGCTGGGTGTCGAGGATGCGCTGCACCGCCGGGTGCTCGATGATGAGGTCGGCCTCTGCAGCCGAGCGGCCCTTGCCCGGCGCGCGCATCTGGCGACGCTCGCGCGCGTAGGCATCGGCCTTCTGCCAGGCCGCGTCCAGCAGGCCAATGCCCTGCATGGCCACATGCAGGCGCGCCGCGTTCATCATGATGAACATGGCGCCCAGGCCCTTGCCCACCTCGCCCACCAGCCAGGCGGGGGCCTCGTCAAAGCGCATCACGCAGGTGGGGCTGCCGTGCAGGCCCATTTTCTCTTCGATGCGGTCGCAGAACACCGCGCTGCGCTGCCCGTCCTCGTAGAACTTGGGCACCAGGAACAGCGACAGGCCTTTGGGGCCGGGCGGGCTGTCGGGCAGCCGCGCGAGCACCAGGTGCACGATGTTGTCCGACAGGTCGTGCTCACCGCCCGAGATGAAGATCTTGGTGCCCGAGAGGGCGTAGCGGCCGTCGGGCAGCGGCACCGCACGCGTGCGCACCAGGCCCAGGTCAGAGCCGGCATGCGGCTCGGTCAGGCACATGGTGGCCAGCCACTCGCCGGTGGCCAGCTTGGGCAGATAGGTTTGGCGCAGCGCCGCGCTGCCGTGGTGGCGCAGGCACTCGTAGGCGCCGTGCAGCAAGCCCGGGGCCATGGTCCAGCCGTGGTTGGCCGCGCTCAGCATCTCGTAGAGCAGGGTGTCGAGCACCGCCGGCAAGCCTTGGCCGCCGTCTTCGGTCTGCGAGCACAGGCTGCCCCAGCCGGCTTGCCAGAAGGCCTGGTAGGCATCGCGAAAACCCGGCGGCATGGTGACCTGGCCATCGTGCCAGCGCGCGCCGATCTCGTCGCCGTCGCGGTTGAGCGGCGCCACCACGCTGCCCACAAACTTGCCGGCTTCCTCCACCACCTGCTGCATCAGCTCGGCGTCGGTCTCGGCGTGTGGCGCCAGGGTTTGCAGCTGCGCGCTGCCCTGCAGCACCTGCTGCAGCAAAAACATCATCTCGTCGGTACGGGGCTGGTAGCTGTTCATGGTGGGGTGTTCAGGATTTGGCGTTGCCCAGGTAGGTGTCGATCACGCGAGGGTCGTTGGCCAGCGCGCTGGCCGGCCCTTGCAGGGCCATCTCGCCCATTTCGAGCACATAGCCGTGGTCGGCCACGGCCAATGCCGCGCGCGCGTTTTGTTCGACCAGCACAATGGTGACACCGGTCTGGCGCAAGCGCTCGATGATGGCAAAAATCTCCTTGACGATCAGCGGGGCCAGGCCCAGGCTGGGCTCGTCAAGCATCAGCACGGTGGGGCGCGACATCAGCGAGCGGCCCACGGCCAGCATCTGGCGCTCGCCGCCCGAGAGGGTGCCCGCCTCCTGGGCGCGGCGCTCTTTGAGGCGCGGGAAGATGTCGAAGACCTCGTCCATGCGCGCGCGCCACTGGCGGTTGCCCAGGCGCATCTGGCGGTAGCCGCCCAGCAGCAGGTTGTCCTCGACCGACATGGTGCCAAAGAGCTCGCGCTTTTCGGGCACCAGCGCAATGCCCAGCATCACCCGCTCTTCCAGCGTCAGGTGGCCGATGTCCTGGCCGTCAAATTCGATCTTGCCCTGACCCGGCAAGATGCCCATCAAGGTGTTGAGCAGGGTGGACTTGCCGGCGCCGTTGGGGCCGATGACGGTGATCACCCCACCTTTGTCGGCGTGCAGGTCCAGGCCGTGCAGAACCTCGGCGCGGCCATAGCCGGCGCGCAGCTGGCTCACTTGCAAAAGAGCTGTGCTCATGGTGGATTCCTTGCGAATTGGGGCCTGCGGCTCAGTGTTCGGTGCCCAGGTAGGCGGCGCGAACGGCGGGGTTGGCCTGCACCTCGGCAGGGGTGCCGCGGGTGAGCAAGGTGCCGAATTCCATCACCACCAGGTGATCGCACACCGTCATCACCAGGTCCATGTCGTGCTCGACCAGCAAAATGCTCATGCCCTCGGATTGCAGCTGGCGCAGCACCGCGGCCAGGGCCTGCTTTTCCTTGTGGCGCAGACCGGCAGCCGGTTCGTCCAGCAGCAGCAGGGCCGGGTCGCAGCACAGGGCGCGCGCAATCTCCATCATGCGCTGCGGGCCCATGGCCAGGTTGCCGGCCTGCTCGTGCAGGTACTGGCCCATGCCGATGCGCTCGAGCTGGCGCTGCGCCTGCTTGAACAGGCGCCGCTCCTCGGCCTGGTTCAGGCGCAGCATGGCGCCCAGCACGCCGCTGCGGCCACGGGTGTAGGCCCCCAGGGCCACGTTTTCCAGCACCGTCATCTCGGGGATCATCTTGACGTGCTGGAAGGTGCGGGCCATGCCCTGGCGCGAGATCTCGCGCGAGCTCAGGGCGCTGATGTCCTGCCCGCGAAACCGCACCTGGCCGCTGGTCTTGCCCAGCACCCCGGTGATCAGGTTGAAGGTGGTGGACTTGCCCGCGCCGTTGGGGCCGATCAGGCCAACGATCTGGCCGGCGCTGATCTCGAAGCTGATGTCGTTGACCGCGGTCAGGCCGCCAAACTGTTTGCGGATGCGGTCGACTTCCAGCACCACCTGGCCCATCTGCGGGCGTTCGCGCGCGGGCAGCTCCGGGGCGTCTTGCCAATCGTTGGGGCGCGGCCGCTTGGGCAGGCGGCTGACCACCATGGCCCACAGGCCGTCGGGCATGTATTTGAGCACCAGCACCAGGGCCACGCCAAACACAATCACCTCGTAGCTGCCGCTGGTGCCAATCAGCGCGGGCAGGGCCACCTGCAGGTAGTCGTCGAGCAGCTTGACCAGGCCAGCGCCCACGATGGCGCCCCACACATGGCCCACACCGCCCACCACGGTCATGAACAGGTACTCGATGCCCATCTTCAGGCCAAAGGCCGAGGGGTTGACGGTGCGCTGAAAGTGCGCCAGCAGCCAACCGGCCACCGAGGCAAACAGGGCGGCCAGCAAGAAGATCGTGACCTTGTAGCGGAAGGTGTTGATGCCCATGGCCTCGGCCATCTGCGTGCCGCCCTTGAGCGAGCGGATGGCGCGGCCGGGGCGCGAGTCCAGCAGGTTCACCAGCGCCCAGGCACCGGCCAGCAAGAGCACCCAGGTGAGCACAAAAAAGGCCCGGCCCTGGCCCACATCAAAGTCGCCAATCGACAGGCTCTTGATGCCGAGCAGGCCGTCGTACTTGCCCAGCGCGCTCAGGTTGCCCATCAGGTAGTACAGCGACAAGCCCCAGGCGATGGTGGCCAGCGGCAGGTAGTGACCCGACATGCGCAGGGTGATGATGCCCACCACCAGCGCACTGACCGCGGTGAGCGCCAGGCCCACAAAGACCGTCAGCCAGGGCGACATGCCCAGATTGAGCGTGAGCCAGGCGGTGGTGTAGGCGCCAATGCCGACAAAGGCCGCCTGTCCGAAGGACGTGAGACCGCCCACGCCGGTGAGCAGCACCAGGCCCAGACAGGTCAGGCTGTACAGGCCGATGTAGTTGAGTTGCGCGATCCAGAAATCGGGCAGGGGCAGCCAGACCACCAGGGGAATGAGTAGGGCCAGCACCAGCATGGCCAGGGTTTGGGGACGCAGACGCGAGGCGTTCATGGTCAGTGGTCCTCGTCAGAATGGCCGCTGCGCAAGGAGCGCACCAGGAGGATGGGCAGGATCAGGGTAAAGACAATCACTTCCTTGAAGGCACTGGCCCAGAAAGCGCCAAAGGATTCCACGATGCCCACAAAGAGCGCGCCCAGCAGCGCCCCCGGATAGCTGGCCAGGCCGGCGACCACCGCCGCCACAAAGCCCTTGAGGCCGATCAGAAAGCCCGAGTCGTAGAAGACCGTGGTGCTGGGGCCAATGAGCAGGCCCGACAACGCGCCGATGAGGGCGGCCAGCAAGAAGGTGAACTGGCCCGAGCTGTGGCTCGAGATGCCCATCAGGCGGGCGCCGGTGCGGTTGACGGCGGTCGCGCGCAGGGCCTTGCCGCGCAGCGAGCGTTCAAAGAACAGCCACATCATGACGATGAGGGCCAGCGAGACCGCAAAAATGATCAGGGTCTGGCCCGAGAAGGACAGCGGTCCGAGGGTCAGGCGCAGGTCCCAGAAGCTCGGGTTGCGAAAGCCTTCGGCGCCAAAGAAGAGCAGGCCCAGACCGGTCATGGCAAAGTGCACGCCCACCGACACGATCAAGAGCACCAGCGGCGTGGCCGACTCCAGCGACTGGTAGGCCACGCGGTAGACCAGCGGGCCAAAAGCACTGACCAGCACCACGCTCAGCAGCGCCTGCACCCACATCGGCCATTGCTGCGGCGCGGCCCACCAGGTCAGCAGGGCCACCGCCATGGGCAGTGCCAGGGTTTTGCCAAAGGACACGGCGGCGCGGCCCAGTTGGCCATGGTGCCGGAAGCGACCCACGCCCTCCATCACGGCGGCCACCAGCGCCAGGATCATGAGCAGCCAGACGGTGCCGGGCACCTTGCCGGCCTGCAGCATGGCCAGGGTCAGGGCCCCGTAGGCCACGAATTCGCCCTGGGGGATGAAGATCACGCGCGTGACGGTGAATACCAGCACGGTGGCCAGGCCCAGCAGGGCATAGACCGCACCGTTGGTCACACCGTCGAGCAGCAGAATGCTGGCGATGGAGAAGTCCATGGGCGTCAAAGGTAATGGGTTGGGGGCGCAGAGCGCGAGCAGACAACAGCGACATCACACGCCGGGGGGCCACACGGGACCACCCCGGGGCGCAAGCGGGGGGCAAGCGCTGCCGCCCCCCGGCTTGCTTCAGGTGGGGATCACTCGACCTTGAACTGACCGTTGACGACCTTGGTCATCACACCGGTTTCCATGGTGTAACCCCAGTGGTCGTCCTTGGTCCAGTTCATCACGCCGTGCGCGAACACGGTGCGGCCCATGGTTTCCATGCTGTCGCGCAGCGCGGCGCGGAACTCGGCGGTACCGGGCTTGGCTTTCTTGAGCGCCATCGGGATCACCTTGTTGAGGGTGATCACGGCGTCGTACGAGTGGCCTGCAAACTGGTTGCGGGTGTTGGCGCCGTACGCGGCTTCGAACTTCTGCACAAAGTCCATGGCCACTTTCTTGGACGGGTGGCTGTCGGGCAGCTGGTCACCCAGCAGGGCCGGACCCGAGACCACAAACGTGCCCTCGACGGTCTTGCCGCCCACGCGCGGCAGGTCGGGGGTGGCCGCTGCGTGCGTCTGGTAGATCTTGCCTTTGTAGCCGCGCTCGGCCAGGCCCAGTTGCGGCATGGCCGCGCCCGAGCCCGAGGCCACCACCAGGATGGCGTCGGGGTTGGCGGCATTGAGCTTGAGGGCCTGCGGGGTCACGCTGGTGTCGGTGCGGGCAAAGCGCTCGGTGGCCACCAGCTTGATGCCGGCCTTGGCCAGCAGCGGGTTGATTTCATTGAGCCACTGCTCGCCGTAGGCGTCGGTGTAGCCCAGGAAGCCGATCGTCTTGACGCCTTGCTTCTTCATGTGCTCGACCACGGCATGGCCCATCACGGTGTTGGACTGCGGCAGGCGGAACAGCCACTTGTCCTTGCCAGCGGGCACGCCCACCGGCGAGCCGGCCAGCTGCACCGTGCCGGCTTCGCTGGCGATGTCGGTCATGGCAGCAGCCACGGCGGTCAGGCAGGAGCCGATGATCATGTCGACCTTGTCCTCGGTCACAAAGCGGCGCGCATTGGCCGCGCCCTTGCCCGGGTCGCTCGCATCGTCCAGGATGATGTACTGGACCTTTTCGCCACCGATGGTCTGCGGTGCCAGCTGCAGCTGACGCTGCATCGGGATGCCCAGGCCAGAGCCGGGGCCGGTCAGCGACAGGCTGACACCGATCTTGATGTCGGCCAGCGCGCTCACGCTCAGGGCCATCACGGCCACGGCGGTCAGGGTTTGCTTGAGTTTCATGCGAGTCTCCTTGTGTGGTGTGGAGGGTGGGGGAAAGGGTGACATCTTGCGCCTGCCAGGGCCGGCGCGCCATCGGGGTTTCAACTGCACAGGGCCCGGATGTCTTCGGGGACCGGGATGGCCTTGATGCGGCTCGGGTCGTCGGGGTGGACGATGCAGAAGGCGCGTGTCTCGGTGCCCTCGCAGAGCACCGTGTCGCCGCGCATGACCACATGGCGCTGGATCACCACCTTGTCGCGCCACTCGGCGACGCTGGTGTGCACCTGCAGGCGGTCGCCGTAGGTGGCGGGGCGCGAGAACTTGGTGTGGATCTCGAGCAGCGGGGTGCCGATGATGCCGCGCGTCTTGACCAGCTCACGCCAGGGCGGCACGCCGCACTTGACGAAGAAGTTCAGCGAACTGGCGTCCATCCATTTCGAGAAATTGGGAAAGAAGACGATGCCGGCGGGGTCGCAGTCGCCGAACATCACCTCCAGCTCGTACACGATGGTCTTGCTCATGGGGATCTGTGTGGGGGAGTCGGGATCAGCGCGGCGCCATGCGCAGCGCGCCGTCCAGGCGGATCACCTCGCCATTGAGGTGGTCGTTTTGCACAATGTGCGCGGCCAGCTGGGCAAACTCTTCAGGCTTGCCCAGGCGTGCCGGGAAGGGGATGCTGGCGGCCAGGGATTGCTGCACCGGCTCGGGCAGCTCCTTGAGCAGCGGGGTGGCAAACAGGCCAGGGGCGATGGTGCAAACGCGGATGCCGTGCTGCGCCAGATCGCGCGCCATGGGCAGGGTCATGCCCGCCACACCGGCCTTGGAGGCGCTGTAGGCCTGCTGGCCCACCTGGCCGTCAAACGCCGCCACCGAGGCGGTGAAGACCATCACGCCGCGCGCGCCGTCGGCCATGGGCTCGAGCTTGGCGCAGGCAGCGGCAAACAGGCGCGCCGCGTTGTAGGTGCCGATCAGGTTGACGTTGATCACGCGCGCAAAGTCCTCCAGGGGCGCGGCCTGCCCGTCGCGGCCGACCACGCGCTTGGCGCTGCCGATGCCGGCAATCTGCATCAGGATGCGCGCCGGGCCGTGCGCGGCCGCGGCGGTCTCGATGGCGCGCGCCATGCTGTCGGGATCGCTCACATTGCAGGCGACGGCCAGGCCGCCGATGTCCTGGGCCACGCGCTCGGCGTTGGCCATGTTGAGGTCCAGCACCGCGACCTTGGCGCCCAAACGGGCCAGTTCGCGGGCCGTGGCCTCGCCCAGGCCCGAGCCACCACCGGTGACCAGGGCAGAGAGTCCTTGCAGGTTCATGTGAAGTCCTTGTGAATGCGAAATGGAGTGGGTGGGGGCGCTCAGGCCGCGTTCGGGTTCTCGATCAGCAGGGCGATGCCCTGGCCGCCGCCCACGCAAGCGCTGGAGATGCCCCAGCGCTTGCCGCTGCGCTGCAGCTCGCGCGCCAGGGTCAGGGTCAGGCGCACGCCGGTGGCCGCCAGCGGGTGGCCCAGCGCGATGGCGCCGCCGTTGACGTTCAGGCGCGAGAGGTCCATGCCCAGCTCGCGGCCCACGGCCAGGGTCTGCGCGCCCTGCGCCTCGTTGACCTCAAAGCGGTCGATCTGCTCGAGCGTCATGCCTGTGCGCGCGAGCAGCAGGCGGATGGCCGGCGCCGGGCCAATGCCCATGATCTCGGGCGGCACACCGGCCACCGCAGCGGCGACCACGCGGGCCATGGGCTGCAGGCCGCGTGCGCGGGCAAAAGCGCCCGAGGTCACCACACAGGCCGCGGCCGCATCGACCAGGGCCGAGCTGTTGCCGCCGGTTTGCACGCCACCTTCGAACACGCTGCCCAGCTTGGCCAGCACCTCGGGGGGCGAGAGGCGCGGGTGCGTGTCGGTGTCGATCACCGGCTGCTTGCCGCTCAGGCGCAGGCTGCGCGTCTTGTAGCCCGCCAGCTCGAATTTCTCGTTGCTCACCGGCACGATCTCGCCGGCCAGAAAACCGCTTTGCTGCGCGGCCACCGCCTTGGCAAAGGACTCGGAGGCAAACTGGTCGACCTCGGCGCGGGTGATGCCGTACTGGCGCGCCAGGTTCTCGGCCGTCTGGATCATGTTGATGCCGGCGGCGGGGTCCTTGAGGGCCTCCCACATATAGTCCTTGAAGCCCACCGGGGCGCCCAGCTTGAAGCCGGTGCGGTGGTCAAAGGCCGCAATGGGGTTGCGCGTCATGCTCTCGGTGCCCACCACCAGCGCGGCCTCGCAGGCACCGGTGGCAATTTGCTCGCCCGCCTGGCGAAACAGCTCGAAGCCGGTGCCGCAAATGCGCTGCGCCATCAGGGCCGGCACCTCTTGCGGCACGCCGGCGTACAGGCCGATGTGGCGCGGCAGGAAGAACTGGTCAAAGTCGCCAGGCGCCATGTTGCCGGTCAGGACCGAATCGATGTCCTGGCCCTGCAGGCCTGCGCGGGCGATCGCCTCGCGCGCGACCTTGATGCCCATGTCGGTGGGCGAGATGCTGGCAAACGCGCCGCAGTAATCGACCATCGGCGTGCGCACGCCCGAGACGATCTGCACGTCCTCAAATGCGTTGAAAAATCCCTTCTGGGCCATGGCTTACTTTCCGGAGACGGGTTTGATGATGTGGTGCAGGCGGTCCTCGTGCAGGGCCGCCACGGTGTCGGCGCGGTGGTGCAGCACCGCACGTTGGTTGATCGAGCCCTTGTCGGTGATCTCGCCCTTGTCGATCGTGGGCGCCTCGGCCAGCAGGCACATGCGGGCAATGCGGTTGGCGCTGCCGGTGCTGCTGGCGGCCAGGGTGTTGACCACCTGCTGGAAGTGCGCCTGCACGCCGGGGGCGGCCAGCACATCGGCCAGCGGCGCGCTGTCGGGCAGGCCGGCGAGTTCGCGCACGCGCGGGGTCGGGAACACCATGGCCCCCACTTCCTTCATGTTCAGGCCGGTCAGCACCACGTCCTGGATGTAGGGGGCGCCAGCGGCGATGATCTTGCCGCGCAGCGGGCCCACGCTCACAAAGGTGCCGGTGGCCAGCTTGAAGTCTTCGGCAATGCGGCCGTCAAACTTCAGGCCCAGGTGCACATCGGTCTCGTCGATCCACTTGACCGCGTCGCCTGTCTTGAAGAAGCCCTCTTCGTCAAAGGCCTCGGCGGTCTCGGCCGGCGCGCGCCAGTAGCCCGGCGTCACATTGGGGCCACGGTAGCGCACCTCGGTCTTGCCCTCGGTATCGACCAGCTTGAGCGTCAAGCCCGGCGTGGGCACGCCCAGGTCGCCTGCGCGCACATGGGGGTTGGTGACGAAGATGCCAAACGGGCCAGACTCGGTCATGCCCAGGCCGGTGGTCATGACGATGCGCTCGCCAATCTCGCGCTCCTGGCTCTCGTACAGGCTGTCCCAGACCGGTTGCGCCAACGCGGCGCCCGCGTAGAAGAACATCTGCACGCGCGAGAGCAGCTGGCGGCGCAGCGCGTCGTCGGTCTTCATGGCGCTGGCGATGGCCTCAAAGCCGGTGGGCACGTTGAAGTAGACCGTGGGGGCGATCTCGCGCAGATTGCGCAGCGTCTCGTGCATGAGGGCCGGTGTGGGCTTGCCGTCGTCGATGTAGAGCGTGCCACCGTGGAAGACCACCATGCCGAAGTTGTGGTTGCCCCCGAAGGTGTGGTTCCAGGGCAGCCAGTCGACCAGCACCAGCGGCTCCTGGGCCAGCACCGGCATGGACTGGCTCATCTGTTGCTGGTTGGCGCACCACATGCGGTTGGTGTTGATGACCGCCTTGGGCAGCTTGGTCGAGCCGCTGGTGAACAGGAACTTGACCACGGTGTCGGGGCCGGTGGCGGCCATGGCGCGGTCGACCGCGTCGGTGGCCGGCTGCTGGCACCAGTCGGCAAAACGGCCCACGCTGCGGCCATCGACCGACCCCTCGACCATCACCACCTCCACCTCGGTGCCCACCGCGGTGGCAATGGCCTTGGCATAACGGGCATCCTGCGCGAACACCAGGCCCGGGGTCACGGTGCGCAGCACATGGCGCAGCTTGTCGTAGTCCACGCTGATGAGGGAGTAGGGCGGCGACACCGGGGTGTAGGGCACGCCAGCGACCATGCAGCCCAGGGCCATGAGCGCATGCTCCAGGCTGTTCTCGCTCAAGATGGCCACCGGGCGCTCGGCGTTCAGGCCCCGGTCGATCAGGCCTTGCGCAATGCTGCGCGCGGTCTGCCAGGCCTGTGCAAAGGTGAGCGTCTGCCAGTCGCCAAGCTGGCCGTCGGCCAGGCGGGCGCGGCGCGCCATGAACACCTGTTGCGGACGCTGCTGGGCCCAGTGCTGCAGGCGGTCGCTCATGCGCTCGGGGTAGGGCGCCAGATCCTGCTCGGCGCGCATATAGCGCGTGCCGGGCACGCCGTCCCGCACGTCCACGCGGGTCACGCCAAAGGTCAGCGGGCGAAACTTGGGGCTGCTCATGGGGCTCGTCTCCTCGGTTCTTGTGATGGGGCCGTGGCCGCTCAGGACTTCTGCACCTTGGCCGCCTTGCCTTCCAGGAAGGCGCGCACGCGGGCCTTGGCCTCGGGGGCGGACTGGGCGATCGAGGCCATCAGCGCCTCGGTCATGAAGCCGTGGTCAGCCGGCTGCTCGGCAATGCGCGGCAGGGCGTGCATGAGCGCGAAATTGGTCAGCGGTGCGTTGCTGGCAATGCGCGTGGCCAGTTCGATGGCCTTGTCCAGCGCCTGACCGGCGCCCACCAGGTATTGCGCAAAGCCCAGGCGCTCGCCGTCGACGGCGTTGTAGACGCGGCCGGTGAGCATCATGTCGGTCATGCGGGCCACCCCCACCAGCTTGGGGATGCGCACCGAGCCGCCGCCGCCCACAAAAATGCCGCGCGTGCCCTCGGGCAGGGCGTAGAAGGTGCTCTCGTCGGCCACGCGGATGTGGCAGCTGCTGGCCAGCTCCAGGCCACCGCCCACCACCGCGCCATGCAGGGCAGCGATCACCGGCACGCGGCCAAGTTGAACGGCGTCCAGCGCCACGTGCCAGCTGCGCGAATGCAGCACCCCTTCACCGGCGTCGCGTTCCTTGAGCTCGGACAGGTCCAGGCCGGCGCAGAAGTGCTCGCCCTCGCCATGGATCACGGCGGCGCGGGCGGCTTCGGGCAGGTTCTGGAACACATCGCGGATGGCGGCGATCAGGGCGTCGCTCAGCGCATTGCGCTTGGCCGGGCGGCACAGGCGCACCACGGCCACCGCGCCGCGCATCTCGAGTTGAACGCCCTGGCTGGCGGCGTGATCCAGAATCGTTTGGCTCATCGGAAATTCCTTTGCAAGCGTTGGGACACCATGGCCCAACAAGTTATGAACAATAACTAAATTGTCGGGCCGATGCGGGCCTGAAAAGATTGGGGATTACCCTAGGATTTCGGGGCCCGGGTCGGGCCAGTCCAGCAGTTCGGCCAGGCGGCGCAGCACCCACACGCCTTCGGGCGCCGCCACCAGGTCGGGCGTGGCCATCAGGCCCGCGCCCATGCGCGCCAGCACCTCGAGCGCCGGGGCATCCAGGCGCGCCTGCAGCTCGCCCGCCTGCGGCGCCAGCATTTGCGCCAGGTCCTCGCACAGCTCGTAGCGCTGCGCCAGCTCGGCGGCGGGCAGGCTTGGTTTGATGCGGCCGGGCAGGGTGTGCACCGCCACAAACGAGGGCGGCACAAAAAGCTGGGAGTCGTCGGACATGCGAACGGCGGCCTGGCGGCCAGGCAGGGGGAGATAATTCACCGATTGTGCCCTGCCCCCGGGGCGTTTGATGAGAGCCACCATGAAGCACCAGGACCTGATCGCCATCGACATCCACACCCACGCAGAAATCAGCTGCTGGAACCCGTTTGACAACTATGGCGAGGAGTACGACCGCGCGGCCGACAAGTACTTTGGCAGCGATCGCCGGCCCACCATTGCCGAGACGGTGGCCTATTACCGCGAGCGCAAGATCGGCCTGGTGATGTTCACCGTCGACAGCGAGGCGCAGCTGGGCCGCCGTCGCATTCCCAACGAGGAAATCGCGCAGGCCGCGCGCGACAACGCCGACATGATGATTGCCTTTGGCAGCATCGATCCGCACAAGGGCAAGATGGGCGCGCGCGAGGCCGAGCGCCTGATCCTGGAGGAAGGCATCCGCGGCTTCAAGTTCCACCCCACGGTGCAAGGCTTTTTGCCCTACGACCGCATGGCCTGGCCGCTCTACGAGGTGATCAACCACCACAAGCTGCCGGTGATTTTTCACACCGGACACAGCGGCATTGGCTCGGGCATGCGCTGCGGCGGCGGCCTGCGCCTGGCCAACAGCAACCCCATGCTGCTCGAGGACGTGGCCATCGACTGGCCCGATATGCAGATCGTGATGGCGCACCCGAGCTTTCCGTGGCAGGACGAGGCGCTGTCGCTGGCCACGCACAAGCCCAATGTGTGGATCGATCTGTCGGGCTGGAGCCCCAAGTACTTTCCCAAGCAGTTGGTGCAGTACGCCAACACCTTGCTCAAGGACCGGGTGTTGTTTGGCAGCGATTACCCGCTGATCACGCCCGAGCGCTGGATGCGCGACTTCGAGGTCGCCGGCTTCAAGCCCGAGGTGATGCCCGGCATCCTCAAGGGCAACGCGGTGCGCCTGCTGGGGTTGTGAGGCGCTGGCTCAGCTGGCCCAGAGCTGGGCCAGCAGGCCGGCGTCGTTCATCACCCCGGTCAGGCTCACGCCGCTGTGCTCGAACACATGGTCGATGACCCGCATGGCCTTGACGGTGGTGCTGTCGGTCAGGGTCACCCGATCCAGCAGTGTGTTGATGGCGGTGTCAAAGCCCGGTGTGGCGTCCACGGCCAGCCGGTTCACGTAGTACAGCGCCACATCGTGTTTGTTGCTCAAGAGCCCACGGTCCTCGGGGCCGCTGGACTCGGCATAGGCGCCCAGAATCAAGCGGCCGACAAAGCTGCCGCGGGCATTGAGGTCGGTGGTGCCCAGGGCGCGCAGCTGCGCTGTCCAATAATCCCAGCCGCCCGCGTCGGGGTCGCGGTCAAAACAGTTCTGGTAGATGCGCTGCACAAACAGCCGGTCGTCCGATCCCGTCGGGAACCAGGCCTGGGCCTCGGTGCTCCAGGCAAAGTCGCGTGAGACGCGATCGAAGGTTCGGCCGCTGTTGAAATGCTCCCGTTGCCAATACTCCAGCCCCGAGACGTCGGGCGCCCGGTTGAAGAAGGCCAGGTACAGATCGGTCAGCTGCGCCAGCTGGGTCTGGGCGGCGCCCGAGAGCGCCTGCGTCAGCGGGATGTCGGTGGTGAAGGATTGCCCAAAGCGCAAGGTCTCGACCTGCTCCAGGCGCAGGCTGAACTCGCCGTCAAAGGCTTGCAAACTGCTCAAGGTGCCGTTGATGGTGTAGGCGCTCAAAAAGCGCGGCAGGCAGACCACATCCACCCCATCGCCGCCGATCACGGTGTCGTTGCCGAGCCCGGGCACCAGCACGTCGTTGCCCGCGCCGCCTTGCAGCGAATCGTCCCCAGCGGTGCCGGTCATGCCACCACGCACGCCCACGGTGACAAAGCCGAGGCGTGTGGCGGCCAGGCTGTTGTTGTCGCTGTCAAGCACCGCGCCCGTGGGCACGTCCAGCACATAGGCCTGGCCACTTTGCAAGGCGCTGGCCGGCTGCAGGCTCAGCGTCTGTCCGTCGCTGCTCAGACCGATCTGGGCGGGACCCAGGGTCTGCAGCAAGGCGCCCGTGGCGCTGCGCAGCACGATCGGGCTGCTGCCCAGGTGCACCACCTCGTCAAACTGCAGCACCCACGTCCCGTCAAGGGGCACGTTGCGCTGGCCATCCAGGGGTTGGCTGCTGAGCAGCACCGGCGCGCGGTCAATCGGGTCGAAGGCCGAGCTGACAAAGGCGATGCGCTGCTCGGGCAAGACATTGCCGGCCAGATCGCTCAAGCTGCCCGATCCAATGAGCAGTTGGTAAGCGGTTTGCTTGTTCAACCAGGCCACCGGGTTCACGATCAAGCGATCGCCCTCAAGCCGCCATTGAATGGGAATGTCTTGTCCGGTGTCGTCGGCAAGCAGTGAGATGGCGCCGCGGCCGACTTGAATGGGCTCGTCAAAACGCACCCACAGCGGGATGTTGATGTCCACGCCACGCTCACCGCTCACCGGATCGCTTTCGCTGATGGACGGGGCATTGAGGTCCAACGGGCTCAGGCTGCCCAGCGACGCGGCGGTGGCTGCGGCCAAAGCCGGCAAGCTGTCCAGCCATTCCAGGTCTTCCAAAGCGCTCAGCAAACGGGCTTCTATCTGGCTTGCTTGGGGGTGTTGGGCCCATCCGGGTTGCGCCAGCAACACCTGGTGCAAATGCGCCGGCACCGACAGCTCCAGCATCTTTGGCCCTTGGCCCACCATGGTGCGGGCCAGGGCGGTGAGGGCCTGCTCGCGCAGGCCGCTGAGCCCCGCCAGCAACCACAGCTGGGCCTGTGCCCGGTACACATCCAGCGAGGCGCTGTCGGGGTTGAGTTCGGGGTCGAACCGAAGCAGGTCCAGCGTGTCGGGCAAGTTCCATCCCGCGCGCAGAAACTCCCGCGCCATGGCGCGGTCAACGCCCAGATCAAGCAAGTTCTGGAACAAGGTGGTGAGCGGATGGATGACCGTGCTGCCCACCGGTGCCGACAGGGTCATGGGGCTCGACACCCCCTGGTCCGCCCATGTGCCCCCTTGGAGCAGCCACACCCCCCCCGTGCTGGCCTGCCCTTGCAAGCGGCCACTGGCATCGCTGTACAGCGCCGTCGCTTCGCTGGCCTGCCCTTGGCGGTCACCGTTCTGATCCAGAAAAAGCCGCGCACCGGTGAGGGCCGGGGTCCCCGCATGCAGGTGGATTTGGGCTGTGGGGGCGGCGGCCGTCAAGATCACCTCGTCCACGGTCTCCAGCACCCCGTCGGACGCCACCCGCTCCAACACCCATCGACCGGCGCTGGTGGCGCCAGCAGCGGCCCGCAGGGTCATGCCGTCATCGTCCACCTGCAGCCAGCTGGGCAAGGGCCCCCCGCCTTTGAGTCGCCACGACAAGGTCAGCGTTTGCCCGTCCGGGTCGCGCCAGGCGCCGGTGATGGCCTCTATCAACAAGGGTTTGTCGACAGACCACTGGACATCGGGCATGTCAAACAGGCGCTGCGGCGCTGAGGGCGCATCGGCCACCGGCAGGGTGCTTGCACTGGTCAAGGACTGCACCTTGCCGCCAGCGTCGGCACACCACACGGCCACCGAGAGGGTTTGGCCGACCAGGCTGGCATCGAGCGGCAGGGTGGCCAGGGTGGCGCCTTCCACAGGGCGGCCATCGGCGAGCCATTGAAAGCGTGTCGACGAGGGGCTGGCCCCGGGCGCCAACTGCACCGTCGCGGTCAACACCGCGCCTTCAAGCGCGGTGCCGCCGATGCTGATCTGTTGGGCGAGCACCGGCGCCAGCGCCGTGACCGAGGCGGTGCTCTGGCTGGTCAGGTTCGACGCGTTGCCCAGCGCATCGGTCTGGCCCACTCGCACCTGCAGCGTTTTTCCGAGCAGCGATGGCGAGACCAACAGCTCTGCGCTGTTTTCGCCGGGGATGGCAAATCCGTTGGCCAGCCATTCATAGCGGAGGGTGCCGATCCCGTCGGGATCCCGCACATTCAGGGCCGCACGCAGCCCTTGGCCGACGCTGGGGGTTCCCAGAACGGTGACCGTGCCTTGCAAGGGGTCTTCCTGGTTCACCACGGGGGTTGTGGGCTCGCTCCAAACGGTCTCGAGGGTGCCGCCGCCGTCGATGTAGCGTCCGCGCAGGCGGATGGAGCGCCCGGCCAGTCCCGGGCCGAGCAACAAGCTGCTCGACTGCGCGGCGGCAATGGGCTCGCCGTCGGCATACCACTGCCAACTCATGGGGCCCACGCCATCCGGGTCCTGCACTTGGGGCTGGGCGCGCAAGGTCAGCCCCTGCCAAGCCAGGCCCGCAATTTCGAGGGCCCGGTTGGGATCGGGTGGGTTGTTGAGGTTTTGCACCGGGGCCGTCGAGGCGCTGACCACACGCTCTTCCTGGCCGCCACCGTCGGTGTAGGTCAGCACCACGCTGATGACCTGACCGACTTGTTGAGCCCCTGGGGTGTATTGGCTGGCGGTGGCGCCAGCAATGGGCAGGCCGTCGGCTTTCCATTGGTAAAACCAGGTGCCCACGCCGTCCGGATCGGTGACCAACGGCAGCGCCTTGAGCGGCAGACCTTCGATGGGCGAGCCCTCGATCTGCACGGCACCGATCGGCGCATCGTTCAGATTCAGAACGGGGCCGATGCTGTTGCTGTCGGTGGTCAGCACCCCCCCTTGACCGTCCGGCCGCGAGGCCCGCAGCATCACCTGCCGCCCCACCTGTGCCTGCGTCAGCGTCAGGGTGGCGCTGGTGGCCCCCGCAATGGGCTGACCATCGACCAGCCACTGGAAGTCCAGTTGCGCCAACAGCGCCGGATCGATCAGGTTCAGCGAAGCGCCAACGGTCGCGTTTTGAACCGCATCACCTTGGATCCACAACAACAGCAGCATGACGGCAAGACTTGGGGCTAGGGCAGGGCTTTCAGCCGGGACTCGATTTCAAAACACAGATGTATGTTATCTCATCGAATGGCGCGAGGATATGTGGGTATTTTGAATATTTTGGACTGGGCAAACCGCACGCCGGCAAGTGCATCATGGTTTGCACGACAATTTGCTTTTTTGCCACCGGAGAAGTTCATGCAACGACGCCCCTTTCTGGCCGGCCTGATGGCGGGTGCCGCCAGTGCCGCCATGCCCCTGGCCGCGCAACCGCTGTCCAACCGCCCGATCCGCATCGTGGTGCCGTTTGGCGCCGGTGGTGTGGCCGACATCACCGCGCGCACGGTGGCGCAAAAAATGGGCGAGCAAATGGGGCAGTCGGTGGTGGTGGACAACCGCCCGGGCGCAGGCGGCATCGTGGCTGGCGAGACCGTGGCCAAGGCCGAGCCCGATGGCCATACCCTGCTGCTGATGTCCAACGGCACCGCTGTGAGCGCCGGCCTGTTCCGCAGCATGCCCTTTGACGCACGCAAGGACTTTGCGCCGATCTCGCTCTTGGCCGAGTTTGACCTGGCGGTCATCGTGCCCGAGAACTCACGCTTTCGCACCTTTGCCGAGCTCATCACCTTTGTGCGGGCCAATCCCGGCAAGCTCAATCTGGGCACGATCAACATCGGCAGCACCCAGCACCTGGCGGCCGAGCTGCTGCGCTACCAGGGCAATCTGGTGGTGCAGGTGGTGCCCTACAACGGCACGCCGGCGGTGGTCAACGCGCTGCGCGGTGGCCAAATCGA
>JBEBDJ010000092.1:0-31189 GCA_041157045.1 Pseudomonadota bacterium | reverse complement strand
TCAGCGCGAGCGCAGCGCGCGCCAGGCCAGGCACAGGGCCAACAGGCCAAACCCCACAAAGCCCACAAAGGACCAGTTGGCGATGGTGCCGCCCAGAAAGGTCCAGTCCACCTTGCTGCAGTCGCCGCTGCCCCGAAAAATCATGGGAATGGCGCGGCCAATCGGGAAGTTCTCGATCATGCCGTAGAAGTCGCGGCCGCAGCTGACCACCTCGGGCGGGTACCACTGCAGCCAGCTCTGGCGCGCGGCCACAAAGGCGCCACCCGCCGACTTGGCGAACAGGGCCATGACCCAAAACAGCTGCCAGCCCCAACGCCTTGCCAGCGAGCCCAGCAGCGCCGTGACCAGCACCCCGATGAGCGCATAGCGCTGCACGATGCACATGGGACAGGGTTCAAGCCCCACGACATGCTGCAGGTACAGGCCAAACAAGAGCATGGCCGCCGCGGTGGCGGCCGCCCAACGCAGCCAGACGGCCACGGTGGCGGCATGCAAAGGAGACAGGCGCATGGCGCGGTGCCCGGTCAGACGATCTGGCAAACGCTTTCGAAGGGGTAGCGTGGACCGCGCGGGTACACGCCCGCCGGGTTGGCGCGGCCCAGGTTGATCAGCACATTAGCCTTGAAGCGACCGTCGGGGAAGAAGGCCTGGTTGACGGCATTGGCGTCAAAGCCGCTCATGGGGCCGTAGTCCAGGCCCAGTGCGCGGGCGGCCAGCATCAGGTAGGCGGCCTGCAAGGTGCTGTTGCGCAGGGCCGTGACCTCGGCCAGGGCGGCATTGCCTTCGTAGATGGGGCGGGCGTTGAAGGCCGGGAAGTTTTGCGGCAGGTCTTCGTAGAAGCGCGAATCCTGCGCCACGATCACCGTGACCGAGGCCGATTCGGTCTGCGCCACGTTGCCCGGGCTAAGGCAAGGCTTGAGGCGCGCTTTGCCCTCGGCCGATTGCACAAACACAAAGCGCGCCGGCTGGGCGTTGAAGGCCGTCGGCAACCACTTGCTGGTGTCGTAGAGGCGGCGCAGGGTGGCCTCGTCCAGGGGCAGCGGGTCAAAGGCGTGGGTGGTGCGGCCGTCCAGAAACAGTTGGGCGATGGCGGCTTCAGAGAGAACTTGGGACATGGGGACTACTTTCGGTTGGGCAGTGGAACTCAGGCGTCGACAAACGCCCGCTCGATCACAAAGGCGCCAGGGGTGCTGGTGTTGCCTTCGGCAAGACCGCGCGATTCGCAAAGCTTTTTCAGGTCGCGCAGCATGGCCGAGCTGCCGCAGATCATGACACGATCCTCTTCGGGGTTGAGGGTGGGCAGGCCCAAATCCGCAAAGATCTTGCCGGATTCGATCAGGTCGGTGATGCGGCCCTGGTTGACGAAGGGCTCACGGGTGACGGTGGGGTAGTACTTGAGCTGGGCGGCAACCATTTCGCCCAGGAATTCGTGCGCGGGCAGTTCGGTGCTCAGGTAGTCGCGATAGGCCAGCTCGTTGACCTGGCGCACGCCGTGCACCAGCACGACCTGCTCGAAGCGCTCGTAGGTGGCGGGGTCGCGCACCACGCTCATGAAGGGGGCCAGGCCGGTGCCGGTCGAGAGCAGGTACAGGCGCTTGCCCGGCAGCAAATAGTCGATCAGCAGCGTGCCGGTGGGCTTGCGGCCCACGACCACGGTGTCGCCGGGCTGGATGTGCTGCAGGCGCGAGGTGAGTGGGCCATCGGGCACCTTGATGCTCAGGAACTCGAGATGCTCCTCGTAGTTGGCACTGGCAATGCTGTACGCACGCAGCAGCGGCTTGCCGTTCTCGCCCTTGAGGCCGATCATGGTGAAGTGCCCGTTGGAGAAACGCAGGGCCGGATCGCGCGTGGTGGTAAAGCTGAACAGACGATCGGTCCAGTGGTGGACCGTCAGGACTTTTTCTTCGATGAATGCGCTCATGACAGGCTGACGGGCCCCAGGACGGCATGACCGGCACAGGGCAGATGTCAAAAAAAGATTGCTACAGTTGGGGGACTTTCAGGACGCCGCCCGTGAGGGTGCTTGAAGCACCAGCGCGACATTGTCGCCGCCCGGGCGTGCAGGCTGAAATAAAAAGATTTTATATTGGTATAACCAAGCGCAACTCATTTCAAGCAAGGCACACACATGGCACGCACTGTTCAATGCATCAAGTTGGGAACCGAGGCCGAGGGTCTGGACTTTCCGCCCTACCCCGGTGAACTGGGCAAGCGCATCTGGGAAAACGTCAGCAAGCCGGCCTGGGCCGAGTGGCTCAAGCAGCAGACCATGCTGGTCAATGAAAACCGCCTGAACCTGGCCGACCAGCGCGCGCGCCAATACCTGGCGCGGCAGATGGAGAAGCACTTCTTTGGCGAAGGCGCCGACCAGGCCCAGGGCTACGTGCCGCCGCCCCAGGCTTGATGCACGCGGTTGACTGGCAGGCCGATGGCGTGCCGCGCAGCACGCATTACGACGACGTCTACCGCAGCCACCACGGCACCCAGGACCTGGGCTTGCGCCAATCGCGCGAGGTCTTTCTGGCCGGTTGTGGCCTGATCGGCGAGCAGGCCCTGTGGCGCCACCAAGCGCATTGGCACATTCTGGAGACCGGCTTTGGCCTGGGCCTGAACTTTCTGTCCACCTGGTGGGCCTGGCAGCAAGACCCGCAGCGGCCCGCACGCCTGTCCTACAGCGCGGTCGAACTGCACCCGGTGCAGGCGCAAGACCTGCTGCGCAGCGTGGCGGCCTTCGAACCCCTGCTGCCCCTGGCCCAGCAACTGGCCGCGCAATGGCGTGGCCTGCTGCCCGGCCTGCACCGCCTGGTCTTTGAGGATGGCGCGCTGCAGCTGACGCTGGCCATTGGCGACGCGCCCGTGGCGCTGCGCGAGTTCGACAGCGCCGTCGACAGCGTGTTCCTGGATGGCTTCAGCCCCGAGGTCAATCCGCAGATGTGGGCCCTGCCCACCCTCAAGGCCGTGGCCCGGCTGGCCCGTAGCGGCACCGGCCTGGCCACCTGGTGCGTGCGTCGAACCCTGCGCGAGGACTTGCAGCAATGCGGTTTTGCCAGCGAGCGTTTGCCCGGCGTGCCCCCCAAGCAGCACCGCCTGGTGGCCCGTTTTGCCCCGGCCTGGACACCCCGTCAACGCCCTCGCCTGCCGCTGGTGCAAGGTCCCGATCGGCGCGCGCTGGTGCTGGGGGCGGGCCTGTCGGGCGCGGCCGTGGCCTGCAGCCTGGCCAAGCGCGGCTGGCAGGTCGAGGTGCTGGATGCGGGCGACGGTCCGGGCGCAGGGGCATCGGGCCTGCCGGTGGGGCTGACGGCGCCCCATGTCTCACCCGACGACAACCCGCTCTCGCGCATCACCCGGGCCGGCGTGCGCGCCACCATGGGCCGTGCGCAAGACATGCTGGCGCCCGGCGACTGGCAGGCCAGCGGGGTGCTGGAACACCGCGTCGAGGGCAAACACCGCCTGGGCCAGGACTGGCCCGAGGCGGGTGCCGACTGGAGCCGCAACGCCACCCCAGAAGAATGCCTGGCCGCTGGCTTGCCCGCCGACACGCCCGCCCTGTGGCACCGCATGGCCGCCTGGCTGCGCCCGCGCGCCCTGGTCAAGGCGCAACTGGCCACGCCCGGTGTGGCGGTGCGATGGGGCGCATCGGTCAAGGCCTTGCAGCACGAGGCTGGCCGCTGGCAGGCCCTGGACGCGCAAGGCCGTGTGCTGGGTGAGGCCCCCTGGCTGGTGCTGGCCAGCGGCTTTGACTCGCGGGCCTTGCTCGAAAACCTGTCATTGAAGCCCGCGCTGCACCCCTTGCGCGGCCAGGTGAGCCTGGGCCGCGTGAACGATTTGCCCGAAGCCCTGCGCGCGGGGCTGCCCGCCATGCCGGTCAACGGCCATGGCAGCTTCATCAGCGGCATGCCCTTGTTGGACGAATGGGGCGATGCGCCGGGCTGGTGCCTGGGCGCAACCTTTGAGCGGGCGCAGCCCCAGGCCTTGCTGCGCGACGAGGACCACGCCGCCAACCATGCGCGGCTGGGCCGCCTGCTGCCGGGTCTGTCGGGCCCGATGCAAGCGGCGTTTGCCCCACAGACGGTGCGTGCCTGGGCCGGTCTGCGCTGCACCGTGCCCGATCGCCTGCCGATGGTGGGCGCCGTGGCGCCCGATCGTTGGCCTGGTTTGTGGATGTGCGCCGGCATGGGCGCACGCGGCATCAGCCTGTCGGTGCTGTGCGGCGAACTGATCGCCGCGCAGCTCGAGGGCGAGCCCCTGCCCCTGTCCCCCAGCCTGGCGCTGCGGCTGGCCGCGTCGCGGCCTGGCGCGCAGCAGGCCTGATCACTTCATGGCATCGGCCGGACGGCGCGCCTTCACATACGCATCGGTGGGCTGGTAGTTGCGCCCGTCGGCATAGCGCCACTGCACCATGGTGCCCTGGTTGCCACGCAGATCGAGCTTGCCCACATAGGCCCCCATGGTCGACTGCTGGTCAATCGCGCGGAACTCGGCCGGGCCAAAGGGCGTGCTGAACTTCAGGCCCCGCATGGCCAGCACCAGCTTCTCGTTGTCGGTGCTGCGCGCCTTCTGGATGGCGGCAAAAATCGCCTGCATGGTGGCGTAGCCGACCACCGATCCCAGCTTGGGATTTTCCTTGAAGCGCTGCAGATAGCTGGCCGCAAACGAGGCATGATCCTTCTGATCGAGCTGGTCCCAGGGGTAGCCCGTCACGATCCAGCCGCGCGGGGTTTCATCGCGCAGCACCTCCAGGTACTCGGGCTCGCCCGAGAGCAGCGACACCACCGGCACACGCGGGAAGATGTTGCGCTGATTGCCCTCGCGCACCAGCTTGGCCAGATCGGGGCCAAAGGTCACGTTGAAGATCGCATCGGGCTTGCTGGCCATGGTGGCCGTGAGCGTGCCGCCGGCATCGATCTTGCCCTGCGCGGGCCACTGCTCGCTCACAAACTCCACGTCCGGGCGCTTGGCCTTGAGCAATTCCTTGAAGCTGGCCACCGCGCTCTGGCCGTACTCGTAGTTGGGCGCAATGGTGGCCCAGCGTTTGGCCGGCAACTTGGCCGCTTCTTCGACCAGCATCGCCGCCTGCATGTAGGTGCTGGCGCGCAGGCGGAAAGTGTAGCGGTTGCCTTTTTCCCAGACCATGGCGTCGGTCAGTGGCTCGCTGGCCACAAACAGGCGCTTGCTCTTGGCGGCGTGATCGGCCAGGGCCAGGCCCACGTTCGACAAAAAGCCACCGGCCAGCACGTCCACTTTTTCCTTGCTGGTCAACTCGACCGCGTGGCGCAGGGCTTCCTCGGGCTTGCCCGCGTCGTCGCGCGCAATGACCTCGACCTTGCGGCCCAGCAAACCCCCTTGCGCATTGATCTGCTCGACCGCCAGCTGCCAGCCTTGGCGGTAGGGCTGGGTGAACTGCGGAATGGCCGAGTAGCTGTTGATCTCGCCGATCCGAATGGGTGCCCCGCCCTGTGCCAGGGCCAGACCGCCCATGCCGGCCAGTACGGCCGCTGCCAAGAATTTCATCTCAACTCCCGAGTCAAAGAAACACGCAATTATAGGCATTCGGAAATTTAAATTGTCTTCCTAACGACAATCTAAACACCTGTGTCTGTTTCTTATGACCCAAAAGCATATAACTCAAAGAAAAAAATCGTTCCATCTGACATAAGGACACCCTACATTCCAGCCCCATGGAACCTGGATACATCGTGGCGGGGGCCCTGGTGGGCCTGATTGTGGGACTGACCGGCGTCGGCGGCGGCTCGCTGATGACGCCCATTCTGATTTTCTTCTTTGGCATCAAGCCCTATCTGGCGGTGGGCACCGACCTGCTGTTCGCGGCCTTCACCAAGATGGGGGGGACCGTCAGCTTTGCCCAGCAGCGCCTGGTGCCCTGGCGCGTGGTCTTGACGCTGAGCGCTGGCAGCCTGCCTGCTGCGGGCCTGACGCTGTGGGTGCTGCATCGCGTGGGGCCGGCCGAGCCCGCCGTGCAATCCATCATGACCACCACTCTGGGGCTTGCCCTGCTGCTGACCGCCAGCGCCATGCTGTTTCGCGCCTGGCGCAGCCAGCACCCGGTGGCGCGCCCCGCACAACCCCTGCCCGAGGATGCGCTCAGCCGCCCGCGCCACTGGGCCCTGCCCCTGCTGCTGGGCGCGGTCATCGGCACCCTGGTCACCCTCACCTCGGTGGGCGCGGGCGCCATTGGCGTGAGCGCGCTGCTGCTGCTCTACCCCTTGCTGCCCTTGCCGCGCATCGTGGCCGCCGACATCGCCTACGCCGTTCCCCTGACCCTGGTGGCGGGCATGGGCCATGCTTCCCTGGGTTCGGTCGACTGGTCGCTGCTGACGCAGCTGCTGGCCGGCTCGCTGCCCGGCATCTGGCTGGGCTCGCGCCTGACCCACCGCACCCCCGAACGCCTGGTGCGCACCGTGCTGTCCGCCTTGCTGGCCTGGGCCGGCCTGAAGCTGGTGGCCCTCTGATCCGATTTTTTGCAGGACCTTTTCCATGTACGCCTACACCGAATTTGACCGCGCGTTTGTGCGCGCCCGTGCCGCCCAGCACCGCGACCAGCTCGAGCGCTGGCAGGCCGGCGCGCTCAGCGACGAAGAGTTCCGCCCGCTGCGCTTGCAAAACGGCTGGTACGTCCAGCGCTACGCGCCCATGCTGCGCGTGGCCGTGCCCTATGGCGAGATCTCGGCGCCGCAGCTGCGCGTGCTGGCCCGCATCGCGCGCGAGTACGACCGCCCCGAGCCCGAGCTGCTCGCCCGTGCCCAGTCCACGCAAGACCAGCTCGACACCCAGACCCGCCTGGTGGCGCCGCCCCTGGTGACCCAGGTCGGCCACTTCACCACGCGCCAGAACGTGCAGTTCAACTGGATCCCGCTGGCCCGCTCGGCCGATGTGATGGACCTGCTGGCCAGCGTCGACATGCACGGCATCCAGACCAGCGGCAACTGCATCCGCAACATCACCACCGACGAGCTGGCGGGCATTGCCCCCGACGAGGTCGTCGACCCGCGCCCCTACGCCGAGCTGCTGCGCCAGTGGAGCACCCTGCACCCCGAGTTCGCCTTCCTGCCGCGCAAGTTCAAGATCGCCATCAGCGGCGCCCACGAAGACCGCGCCGCCATCGGCTGGCACGATGTGGGCCTGCAGCTGCGCCGCGATGAAAGCGGCGCCGTGGGCTTTCGCGTGCTGGTGGGCGGCGGCATGGGCCGCACCCCGGTGATCGGCACCCAGATCCGCGACTTCCTGCCCTGGCAGGACATCATGAACTACCTCGAAGCCCTGGTGCGCGTGTACAACCGCTGGGGCCGCCGCGACAACCTCTACAAGGCGCGCATCAAGATCCTGGTCAAGGCCGAGGGCCAGCGCTTTGTCGACGAGGTCGAGGCCGAGTTCGCCCAGGTCAAGGCGCACGACGGTGCCGCCCACACCATCCCCGAATCCGAATTGGCCCGGGTGCAGGCCTGCTTTGCCGTGCCGGCGCCGCAGCGCCCGCATGATGCGCAATCCCTGCAAGAGGCCCTCGCGCGCCTGGCCGAACAGGCGCGCCTGACGCCGGCCTTTGCCCGCTGGCTCGAGCGCAACGTGGCCGAGCACCGCGAGCCCGGCCTGCGCGCCGTGACCCTGTCCTTCAAGCGCCCGGGCCACTCGCCCGGTGACGCCACCGCCGACCAGCTCGACGCCGCGGCCGAGCTGGCGCAAACCTTCTCGGCCGGTGAGGCGCGCGTGACGCACCGACAGAACCTGCTGCTGCCCTGGGTGCGCGTGCAAGACCTGTGGGCCTTGTGGCAACGCGCCCTGGAGCTGGGCCTGGCCCTGCCCAACCACGGCCTGCTGACCGACCTGATCGCCTGCCCGGGCGGCGACTATTGCGCGCTGGCCAATGCGCGCTCGATCCCGATCGCCAGCGCCATCACCGAGCGCTACCAGGACGTGGACGAGCTCCACGACCTGGGGCCGATCGACCTGCACATCAGTGGTTGCATCAACTCCTGCGGCCACCACCACTCCGGTCACATCGGCGTGCTGGGCGTGGACAAGGACGGGCGCGAGTGGTACCAGGTGACCCTGGGTGGCTCGGACGGCAGCGCGCTGTCGGGCACCGCCGTGCCGGGCAAGGTCATCGGCCCGAGCTTCTCCTCGGCCGAGGTGCCCGATGTGATCGAGGCCATCCTGAACACCTACCTGGCCCTGCGCCAGAGCGAGGCCGGCCTGCCCGAGCCCTTTGTGCACACCTTGCGCCGAGTGGGCGCCGAGCCCTTCCGCGCTGCCGCGCAAGCGGCCCGCCACCCCGCCGTCGAAACGTCCGACACCGATACCGCTGCTGCCTGAGCCCGCCATGCCTTTTCAAATTCTCTCCGCCTCTGCCCACCAGCCTGGTCCCGACGGCCGCAGCCTGGTGCTGGCCAACGACGCCGACCCGCGCACCCTGAACCTGGACGGCATCGAGCGCATTGACCTGGTCTTCCCGAAATTCACCGACGGCCGCGCCTACAGCCAGGCCTACTGGCTGCGCCGCCGCCTGGGCTACCGCGGCGAGCTGCGCGCCACCGGCGATGTGCTGATCGATCAGCTGGTGCAGATGCAGCGCACCGGTTTTGACGTGGCCGTGTTGCGCGAAGGCGTGGACGCAGCCGCAGCGCAGCGCCAGTTCGAGCGCTTTGCCGGCTTCTACCAGGGCTCGGCCGACGAGCCGCGCCCCCTGTTTGCCCGGGAGGCCGCATGAGCCAGGGGGTGACCTCGTCGCTGCGTCCGGCCCAGACCGCCAGCGCCCCCGAGCGCCTGGCCCAGCCGAGTGCCGATTTCGCGGCCAAGCTGGCCGAGACCGAGGCCCTGCTGCAAGAGGCCGCGCGCGACTGGCAACCCCTCACGCAGGCCTCGAGCCTCGGCGCCGAGGACGTGGTCATCACCCACCTGATCGGGCAGCTGGCGCTGGAGATCCCGGTCTTTGTGCTGGACACCGGCGCCCTGCACACCGAGACCCTGGCCTTGCTCGAGCGCACCCTGGCCTTCAGCCCGGTGCCGGTGCAGGTCTACCGACCCGAGACCTCACAGGTCTTGGCCCTGGTGCGCGCCCAAGGGCAAGACGGCATCTACCAAAGCCAGGCGCAGCGCAAGGCCTGCTGCCAGGTGCGCAAGATGGTGCCGCTGGCCCAGGCCCTGGCGGGCCAGCGCGCCTGGATCACGGGCCTGCGCCGCGAGCAGTCGAGCGCCCGCGCCGAGGTGCCGCTGATCGACGACAGCGAACTTTCGAGCAAAGGCCTGACCAAATTCAACCCGCTGGCCAACTGGACCTGGGGCGATGTGTGGCACTACATCGCGCAGAACCAGGTGGACTACAACCCTCTGCACGACCGCTTCTTCCCCAGCATTGGTTGCGCGCCCTGCACCCGCGCCATCGCCATGGGCGAAGACTTCCGCGCCGGCCGCTGGTGGTGGGAAGACGACCAACAAAAGGAATGCGGCCTGCACGCCCGATAAGCCCACACACACCATGAACGCCCGTACCGAACCCCAATTGCTCAATGCCCTGAGCAACGCCCACCTCGACGCGCTCGAGGAGGAAACCATTTTCATCCTGCGCGAGGTGGCTGCCGCCTTCGAGCGACCGGCCCTGCTGTTCTCGGGCGGCAAGGACTCGCTGGTGATGCTCAAGTGCGCCGAGAAGGCCTTTGGCGTGGGCCGCCTGCCCTACCCGCTGCTGATGATCGACACCGGCCACAACTTCCCCGAAGTGACCGACTTTCGCGACCAGCGCGCCGCCGAGTTGGGCGCCGAGCTGATCGTGCGCAGCGTCGAGGACTCGATGCGCCGCGGCACCGTGCGCCTGGCCCACCCGGGCGAGAGCCGCAATGTGCACCAGTCGGTCACCCTGCTCGAAGCCATCGAGGAATTCCGCTTTGATGCCCTGATTGGCGGCGCCCGCCGCGACGAAGAAAAGGCCCGCGCCAAGGAACGCATCTTCAGCCACCGCGACAGCTTTGGCCAATGGCAGCCCAAGGCCCAGCGCCCCGAGCTCTGGACCTTGTTCAACACCCGCCTGCAACCCGGCGAGCACTTCCGCGTCTTCCCCATCTCCAACTGGACCGAGCTGGACGTCTGGCAGTACATCGCGCGCGAGCAGGTGGCCCTGCCCTCGCTGTACTACCGCCACACCCGTGAGGTGGTCGAGCGCCGCGGCCTGCTGGTGCCGGTGACCGAGCTGACCCCGCCGCGCGAGGGCGAGACCGTGCAAGCGCGCACCGTGCGCTTTCGCACCGTGGGCGACATCACCTGCACCTGCCCGGTCGAGAGCGATGCCGCCACGCCCGAGCAGGTGGTGATCGAGACCCTGGCCGCCGAGGTCAGCGAGCGCGGCGCCACCCGCATGGACGATCGCACCTCGGACGCCTCGATGGAAAAACGCAAAAAAGAAGGCTATTTCTGATCATGCCGAACGCACACCACAACGCCCAACACCTGTCGGCCCTGAAGTTCATCACCTGCGGTTCGGTGGACGACGGCAAGAGCACGCTGATTGGCCGCCTGCTCGTGGACACGCGCGCCGTGCTGCAAGACCAGCTCGCTGGCGTGCAGCGCCAGGGCGAGACCGATCTGGCGCTGCTGACCGACGGCCTGTCGGCCGAGCGCGAGCAAGGCATCACCATCGACGTGGCCTACCGCTACTTCGCCACCGCCGAGCGCAAGTTCATCATCGGCGACGCGCCGGGCCATGAGCAGTACACCCGCAACATGGTCACCGCCGCTTCCAGCGCCGACGCGGCGGTGGTGCTGGTCGACGCCATCAAGCTCGACTGGCGCTCGCCCGACCTGAACCTGCTGCCGCAAACGCGCCGCCACAGCCTGCTGCTCAAGCTCTTGCGCGTGCCGTCCATCGTGCTGGCGGTCAACAAGCTCGACGCGGTCGAGGACCCGGCGCTGGCCTGGCAACACATCCGTGGCGCGCTGCAGCGCTTTGCGCAAGAGGCCGGCATTGCGGTGACCGCCATCGTGCCGATCTCGGCGCTCAAGGGCTGGAACGTGGCGCAACCCGAGGCCGGCTGGTGCGGCTACGAGGGCCCGAGCCTGCTCGAGATCCTGGAGGACCTGCCCCTCACGCCCGACGAGGCGCAGGCCGCCCTGGCCTTTCCGGTCCAGTGGGTCGAAAAATTCCACGACAGCGGCACCACCACCCAGGGCCGTCGCGTGTTCTGGGGCCGTGTGGCCAGCGGCACCGTGCAGGTCGGCCAGACCGTGCAGGTGTTCCCAAGCGGCCACCAGGCCCAGGTGGTCCAGGTGCTCAGCGCCACCCGCGCCCCGCAATCGCAGGTGCACGGCCACAGCGCGGGCATCGTGCTTGACCGCGAAGTCGACGTCTCGCGCGGGGACTGGTTGCTGGCCCCCGAGCTGGGCGAGCAGGCCAGCCGCCAGATCGACGCCACCGTCGCCTGGATGGACGACGAGGCCCTGCAGCCTGGCCGCGTTTACTGGGCCCTGCACGGGCACCGCTGGGTCAAGGCCAAGGTGCAACAGGTGCTGCACCGCCTTGACATCAACACCCTGGCCGAAGAGGACGCCCAGTCGCTGCCGCCCAACGCCATCGGCGAGGTCCGGCTGGCGCTGCAAGAGCCGCTGGTGACCCTGCCGTTTGCGGCCTCGCGGGCCCTGGGCTCGCTGGTGCTGGTCGACACGGCCAGCCACCGCACCGCGGGCGCGGTCCTGGTGAAGGCCCCATAAGCGGCATGGCCGCCACCCCGCGCGGGGTGGCGCTCCAGTAGAATTGACCCCATTCGTCTGCGCACACCTCGGGCCGTCCGGGGGCGTGCCAGGTCCCCAGAGCACAACGTTCCCGCCTCCTATGACCCACGTCGTTTCCGAAGCCTGCATCCGCTGCAAATACACCGATTGCGTGGACGTCTGCCCCGTGGATTGCTTCCGCGAAGGCCCCAACTTCCTGACCATCGACCCCGATGAGTGCATCGATTGCGCCGTCTGCATTCCCGAATGCCCGGCCAACGCCATCTATGCCGAGGAAGACCTGCCGGCCGACCAGCAGCACATGACGGCGCTCAATGCCGAGCTGGCCAAGCTGTCCAACTGGAAGAGCATCACCAAGCGCAAGGCCCCCCTGGCCGACGCCGACGACTGGAAAGACAAGACCGGCAAGCTCAAGGAGCTGATCCGCTAAGGACCGGCCCATGACCCGCGCCATCGAGACCGATGCGCTGGTGATCGGCGCTGGCCCGGTGGGCCTGTTTCAGGTCTTCCAGCTGGGCCTGCAAGGCGTGGCCTGCCACCTGGTCGATGCCCTGCCCCATGTGGGCGGCCAGTGCATCGAGCTGTACGCCGACAAGCCCATTTACGACATTCCCGGCGTGCCCGAATGCAGCGGGCGCGAGCTGGTCGAGCGCCTGCAGCAGCAGATCGCGCCCTTTGCCCCCACCCTGCACCTGGGCCACACCATTGCCGAGCTCACGGCCATGCCCGATGGCCGCTGGTCGGTCGTGTCGGACCAGGGTCGCCACTGGCAGGCCCGCACCGTGTTCATTGCCGCAGGCGTGGGCGCGTTTGTGCCACGCAGCCTGCCACTTGAGGGCTTGACCCCGCACATGGGCCGCCAGGTTCACCACGCGCAAGCCCCCCTGCCGCCCCTGCAGGGCCAGCACCTGCTGGTCTGCGGCGACACCGACAGCGCCGTGCAAACCTGCCTGGCCGCCGTGGGCCAGGCCGCCAGCGTGACCTTGATGCACCGGCGCGACCAGTTTGCGGCGGCGCCCGAATGGCAAGCCGCCCTGGCCCAGGCCCGGGCGCAGGGCCAGGTGCGCTTTGTGGCCGGTCAGCCCAGTGCCTTGCTGGGCGACGCGCAGCGCCTGACCGGTCTGCGTTTTCTGGCGCCCGACGGACAGGACACCGACCTGCCTTGCGACCAGCTGGTCATGGCCCTGGGCCTGTCGCCCAAGCTGGGGCCGGTGGCGCAGTGGGGCCTGGCCATGGAGCGCAAGCAGTTGGTGGTGCAGACCGACACCTTTGCCACCGACGCGCCCGGCATCTACGCCGTGGGCGACATCAACACCTACCCCGGCAAGAAAAAGCTGATCCTGTGCGGTTTTCACGAGGCCACGCTGGCCGCCTTTGGCGCCATCGCCCGCCTGCAACCCGATCAGAAAACCTTGCTGCAATACACCACCACCTCCACCTTGCTGCAGCAGCGGCTGGGCCGGCGCTGAGCCGGCCTGCTGCGCGCTGAACGCCCTGTTGTCCATGATCACCCTCTCGCATGAATACCCCCGCGTCCTGAGCATTGCCGGTTCGGACAGCGGTGGCGGCGCTGGCATCCAGGCCGACCTGAAAACCTTCAGCGCCCTGGGCTGTTTTGGCATGACCGCCATCACCGCCCTGACCGCGCAGAACACCACCGGCGTGCGCGCCATCCACGGCGTGCCGCCCGAGATACTGGCCGCGCAAATCGACGCGGTGATCGAGGACATCGGCGCCCACGCCGTCAAGATCGGCATGCTGCACGCACCCGAGGTGGTGCAGGTGGTGGCGCAGGCCATCGAACGCCACGCCCTGCCCAATGTGGTGCTGGACCCGGTGATGATTGCCACCAGCGGCGCCGTGCTCATCAGCCAGGAGGCCGCCAGCGCCCTGGTGCGCGAGCTCTTTGGCCGAGCGCGCCTGATCACCCCCAATCTGGACGAAGCGGGCCACCTGGTGGGGCGCCCCCTGAAGACCGAGGCCGATATGCAAAGCGCCGCCGAGACGCTGCTGGGCATGGGCGCGCAAGCCGTCTTGATCAAGGGCGGGCACCTGGCCGGTGAGCAGGTGTGCGACTTCTACCTGCCGCGCGAGGGCGAGGCCTTCTGGCTGCGCGCCCCGCGCATCCACAGCCCCAACACCCATGGCACCGGCTGCACCCTGAGCTCGGCCATTGCCGCCCACCTGGCCTTGGGCCAGCGCCTGCCCGATGCGGTGCGCAGCGCCCACCACTACATCCGCAAGGCGCTGCAGGCGGGCGCCACGGTGCGCACCGGCCAAGGCAGCGGCCCGCTGAACCACCAGTTCGCCCCGCGCAGCATGCACCTGATGCCCCTGCGCAGCACAGCGGCCCAGCCCCACCCCAACGCCCCGCAGAGCGCGGCCTGAATGCCGCTATAATCAAAGGCTATTCCCCGATAGCTCAGTCGGTAGAGCGCCGGACTGTTAATCCGTAGGTCCCTGGTTCGAGCCCAGGTCGGGGAGCCAAATCGAAAAGGCTTGCATCAGCGATGGTGCAAGCCTTTTGTGTTGCTGGGCCGCCAACAAAACGCCAGCGCCGCAGCAGGTCGTTGCCTTCAAGTCCTTGGACCCGGTAGCTTGTTGGAATGACACTGGAGGACAGTTATCACAATAATTTGTGATTTATCCTCGTTAAACACCAAGATATGAGAACTTCATCGCATGCGAACCGCCTTCCGTTTGAGGCAGAAGATGTGCTGCGCGCGTTGGCCGACCGCGTGCGCACCGTGCGCAAGTCCCGGGGTCTCACCCAAGCAGATTTGGCCGCAAAAGCTGGCATCAGCACCAATACCCTGGTGACCATGGAGAAGGGGGGGGCAAGCGTCCAGCTGGGCTACTGGCTCCAGGTTCTGTGGGCGCTTGACGTCTTGGGTGGCATGAGCGACTGGGTCATCCAACTCGGCCGAGAGGACAGCGATATCACGCTGCTCGAGGCGCATCTGCCCAAGCGCGTGCGCGGCAGCGGACGGCGAAGCGTGCCACTGTGAAACCGGTATGGGTCTGGCTGCCCGGCAAGCATCAGCCCATGCGTTGCGGCAGGTTCGCATTGGACAAGGGGATTGGCACATCCCGCCACGCGGATGCGTACAAAGCCTGAGCCGGTGCGTTCTCACTGGCCTCCTGCCTACCCCACACCCGCTCATCGCAGAATCAGTCCATGCCCACTCCTTCCGTTCGACGGCCGAACGGGTTCTGACACAGCGCGTTCGGGCAAATCGGTTGAAAACGCCTGGATGGCTGGCGGATGACGCCTTCTTGCCCACGCGTCAATCCTGTTCAAAACCCGGGGCGATTCACCCCCCCCTTGTCCCATGCTGGATAATGGTTCGCATGCCTGAACGCGTGATTCCCGTGGTGGACCTGCGCCACCCCCATCTGCCCCTGCCCAATGTGGCCGACTTGCCCTCGGGTGCGGCCCTGCCGCATGACCGCCTGGGCCGGCCCCTGCACGACCTGCGCATCAGCGTGACCGATCGCTGCAACTTCCGTTGCAGCTATTGCATGCCCAAGGATGTCTACGACCGTGACCACGCCTTTTTGCCGCAGTCCTCGCTGCTGCGCTTTGAGGAGATCACCCGTGTGGCGCAGCTCTTTGTGCAGCGTGGGGTGCGCAAGATCCGGCTGACCGGCGGTGAGCCGCTCATGCGCAAGCACCTGGAGGTGCTGGTCGCCCAGCTGGCGGCGCTGCGCACGCCCGACGGCCAGGCGCTGGACCTGACGCTCACGACCAACGGCTCGCTGCTTGCACGCAAGGCGCAGGCCCTGCGCGACGCCGGCCTGCAGCGGGTGACCGTGAGCCTGGACGGGCTGGACGACGCGGTGTTCCGGCGCATGAACGATGTGGATTTCCCGGTGCGCGATGTGCTCGACGGCATCGAGGCCGCGCAGCGCGCCGGCCTGGGCCCGATCAAGGTCAACATGGTGGTGCAGCGCGGGGTCAACGACCACGAGATCGTGCCCATGGCCCGGCATTTCCGGGGCAGCGGCATCACCCTGCGCTTCATCGAGTTCATGGACGTGGGCGAGACCAATGGCTGGCGCATGGACCAGGTCCTGCCCAGCCAGGCGGTGATCGAGCGCCTGCAGGCCGAGTGGCCACTGTGCGCGCTCGAGCCCTCGGCCCCTGGCGAGACCGCGCAGCGCTGGGGCTATGTGGGCGCCAACGGCCAGCACGATCCCTCGCTGGGCGAGGTGGGCGTGATCAGCAGCGTCACGCAGGCCTTTTGTGGCGACTGCAACCGCGCCCGGCTCTCGACCGAGGGCCGGCTGTACCTGTGCCTGTTTGCCCGCCAGGGCCACGACCTGCGCAGCTTGCTGCGCGACCCCAGCGTCAGCGACGCGCGGCTGGAGGCGGTGATCGACGCCATCTGGCGCGGTCGCGACGACCGCTACTCGCAGCTGCGCGGGCGCATCGAGGCCGACACCGGCAGCGGCCGCCGCGTCGAGATGAGCTATATCGGGGGCTGAATGAACGCCCAGGTCACCGCCCTGGTGCTGGCCGGCGGCCGTGGCCAGCGCATGCAGGGGCGCGACAAGGGCTTGCAAGTCTGGGCCGGCCGCCCCTTGCTGCAGCACGCCCTTGATCGCCTTCGCGCGCAAACCCGGCCGCCGCACGCCCTGGCCATCAATGCCAACCGCCACCTGGCCGACTACCAGGCGCTGGGCCTGCCGGTCTGGCCCGATGTCTGGCCCGACTTTGCCGGTCCGCTGGCGGGCATGCTGACC
Organism: Pseudomonadota bacterium; assembly: GCA_041157045.1. Classification (GTDB taxonomy): domain Bacteria; phylum Pseudomonadota; class Gammaproteobacteria; order Burkholderiales; family Burkholderiaceae_C; genus Limnohabitans_A. The sequence continues at coordinate 14,710 of JBEBDJ010000092.1, read as the reverse complement.
GGCCTGACACACGCGCGCACCCCCTGGCTGCTGACCGTGCCCTGCGACAGCCCGCGTTTTCCGCTGGATTTGCTGGCCCGGCTGCAGGACGCCTGCCATCAGCACCAGGCCCCGATGGCGCTGGCAGCAACGCCGCGCCCCGATGGAGCCCTGCGGCCCGAGTCGGTCTTTGCGCTGCTGCACCGCGACCTGGCCCCGACCCTGCAGCAGTACCTGCAAGCGGACGGGCGCAAAATCGAGACCTGGGCCATGGCCCAGGGCGCCTGCCTCGTCGGCTTCGATCAAGCACACGACGACCCGCAGGCCTTTGTCAACCTCAACACCCTGGCCGAGCTGCACGCCCTGGCCGCTGACGGCATCCAGCCTTCACAGGACCCCTCATGAGCCCCGCGTCCCCCGCCCCCACCCTGCACGACATTGCCCAGCGCCTGCAAGGCTACGACCCGCAAGCCCTGTCGGCGGCGCATGTGCAGGCCTTTCTGGCCGAGCTGGTGCACCCGGTGACGGCGCACGAAAGCGTCACGCCCGCCGAGGCGCTTGACCGGATCCTGGCGCAGGATGTGATCTCGCCCATCAGCGTGCCGCCGCACGACAACTCGGCCATGGACGGCTACGCCCTGCGCGGCCAGGACCTGAACACCGATGGGCCAACGCGGCTGCGCGTGGCCGAGGGCACCGCCTTTGCCGGCGCGGCCTGGCGTGGCGACTGCCCCAGCGGGCACGCGCTGCGCATCATGACCGGGGCCATCATGCCCCCGGGCCTGGACACCGTGGTGCCGCAGGAACTGGTGCAGACCGAGGACGGGCACATCGTCATTCCTGCTGGCCTGCTGCAGGCCGGGGACAACCGACGCCTGATGGGCGAGGACCTGATGCAAGGCCGCCCTGCCCTGGCCGCCGGCACGCGCCTGGGCCCAGCGGCCTGCGGCCTGGTGGCCAGCCTGGGCCTGGCCAGCGTGCCCGTGTGGCGCCGCCTGCGGGTGGCGTACTTTTCGACGGGTGATGAAATCCTGAGCCTGGGCCAGCCCCCGCGCGAGGGCGCGGTCTACGACAGCAACCGCTACACCGTGCGCGGCATGCTCAGCCGCCTGGGCTGCGAGGTGATCGATCTGGGCGTGGTGCCCGACCAGGCCGACGCCTTGCGGCAGGCCTTTGAGCAGGCCGCGGCGCAGGCCGACGCCATCATCACCAGCGGTGGCGTGAGCGTGGGCGAGGCCGACCACACCAAGGCCTTGATGCGCGAGCTGGGCGATGTGGCCTTCTGGCGCATCGCCATGCGCCCGGGCCGCCCGATGGCGGTGGGCCGCATGCAGGACGCCAGCGGGCGCCCCGTGGTGCTGTTTGGCCTGCCGGGCAATCCGGTGGCCGTCATGGTGACCTTCATTGCCTTTGTGCGCCCGGCCCTGCAGCGCATGATGGGCTGGCAGGCCCCGCCCATGCCCTGGCTGCGCGCCCGCGCCACCGACACCCTGCGCAAAAAACCGGGCCGAACCGAGTACCAGCGCGGCGTGGTCCGCATGGGGGCCGATGGCATGCCCGAGGTGACGGTCATGGGCAACCAGGGCTCGGGGGTGCTGCGCTCCATGGTCGAGGCCAATGGCCTGATCGTGCTGCACCACGAGCAGGCCAGCGTGGTGCCTGGCGACTGGGTCGATGTGCTGATGTTCGACGGCGTGCTGTAAACGCGAAAGGCCTCCGAAGAGGCCTTTCGTGTCCCCGCCACCTGCCCCGAGGGGCCATGGCGTGACAGGTGCGGATCAGGCGTTCACATCCGCCGCGGTGGTGCTGGGCGGAAACTCGTGGGCCTCGGACTTGATGGCCCCCGGCACCGACTTGCGCGCCAGCAGCGAGTACACGGTGGGCACCACAAACACCGTCAGGAAGGTGCCCAGCGTCATGCCCCCCACGATCACCCAGCCGATTTGCGAGCGGCTCTCGGCACCCGCGCCGGTGGCCAGCGCCAGCGGCACCGCTCCCAGCACCATGGCGCCCGTGGTCATCAGGATGGGGCGCAGGCGCTGACCCGCAGCCTTCACGATGGCGTCCTGGGTGGCCAGGCCATGCTCACGCAGCTGGTTGGTGAACTCCACGATCAAAATCCCGTGCTTGGTGATCAGGCCCACCAAGGTGATCAAGCCAATCTGCGAGTACACATTGAGCGAGCCCCCTGTCCACTGCAAGGCCAACAGCGCGCCCACCATCGACAGCGGCACCGACAGCAGGATCACCAGCGGATCGATAAAGCTCTCGAACTGCGCGGCCAGCACCAGGAAAATGAACACCAGCGCCAGCACGAACACAATCACCAGCGCGCCCTGCGATTTGCGGAACTCGCGCGAGCTGCCGTTGAGCTCGGTGGTGTAACCGGGCTTGAGCACCTTGCTGGCCGTGGCCTCCATGAACTGGATGGCCTCGCCCAGCGAGTAGTCGGGTGCCAGGTTGGCGGTGATCGACACCGAACGGCGCTGTGCAAAGTGGTTGAGCTCGCGCGGGGACACGCTCTCGCGCACCTTCACCACCGCCGACAGAGGGATCAGCGTATCGCCATGACCGCGCACATGGATCTGCTCAATGTCGGTCGGGGTGTCACGATCGCGGCCCAGGGTTTGCAGGATCACGTCGTATTGTTCGGCGTCGCGCTTGTAGCGGGTGACGTTGCGCCCACCCAGCATGGTCTCAAGCGCGCGCGCCACCACATCCACGCCCACGCCCAGCTCGGCAGCTTTCACCCGGTCCACCTCGATGCGCAGCTCGGGCTTGTTCAGGCGCAGGTCCACATCGGGCGAGACGATGCCAGGGTTCTTGGCAATCTCGTCCATGAACTGGCGCGTGACCTGGTTGAGGTTCTGGTAGCTGTCCGAGGTCAGCACCACAAAGTTCAGCGGCCGCTCCCGAAAGCCCTGCCCCAAGGACGGCGGGGTGATGGGGAAGGCGTTCACCCCCGGGATGCCCGCAATCCGGCCCTGCATTTCACGGGCCAGCTGCAAGGTGCTGCGCTGACGATCTTCCCAGTCCACCGCCCGCATCACCACCGAGCCTTGCGCCGCTGTGGGGTTGCCGATGGTGGCAAAGATGCGGTCAAACTCGGGGTAAGCCTCGGCGATCCGCTCGATGGCGCGGGCATAGCGATCGGTGTAGGCCAGGGTCGAGCCATCGGGCGAGGTCACGTTGACCAGGATCGTGCCGCGGTCCTCCAGCGGCGCCAGCTCCTGCTTCATGTTCGGGTAGATCATGCCGATCAAGACCCCGGAGCCGATCATGACCAGCACCACCAGCCAGCGGGCCTTGACCAGAATCCAGCGCAGCAGGCGCTCATAGCCCCGCGACAAGGCATTGAGCAAGCCATCCATGGTGCGATCAAACCAGCCCGGGTTGGGGTTGTGGCGCAGCAGCTTGGAGCTGAGCATGGGCGAGAGCGTCAGGGCCACAAAGCCCGACACGATCACCGCGCCCGCCAGCGCCAGCGCAAACTCCGAAAACAGCTTGCCGGTTCGCCCTGGCGTGAAGGCCAGCGGGGCGAACACCGCCGCCAGCGTCATGGTCATGGCCACCACCGCAAAGCCGATCTCGCGCACGCCCTTGATCGCCGCCGAGAACGGATCGAGCCCGTCCTCGATGTGGCGGTAGATGTTCTCCAGCACCACAATGGCATCGTCCACCACCAGGCCAATCGCCAGCACCAAGGCCAGCAGCGTCAGCGTGTTGATGGTGAAACCCGCCAGCGCCATCATGGCAAAGGCGCCAATCAGGCTGACCGGAATGGTCAGGATGGGGATGATCGAGGCGCGGAAGGTGCGCAGGAACAAGAAGATCACCAGGGCCACCAGCACCACTGCTTCAATGATGGTGCTGAACACGCTCTTGATGGATCGGTCGATGAACACCGAGTTGTCGTTGGCCACCTCGACGCTCACATCGCCCAGGTCGGCCTGGATCTGCGGCATCATCTCGCGCACGCCCTTGGACAGCACCAGCGGGTTGGCGGTGGCCTGGCGGATCACGCCCGCCGAAATCGCCGGCTGGCCATTCAGTCGCACCGACGAACGCTCGTCGGCAGCAGCCTCTTCCACCCGGGCCACGTCGCGCACCTTCACCGGATAGCCGTTGACGTTGCGGATCACCACTTCGGCGAACTGGTTGGCGCGGTTCAGATCGGTTTGCGAGGTCACGCTGAACTCGCGCGTGGTCGACTCAATGCGGCCAGCTGGCAACTCCAGGTTGTTGCGTCGAATCGCGTCTTCCACGTCTTGCGGCGTCAGCTTGTAGGCCGACAGCCGGGCCGGGTCCAGCCACACCCGCATGGCGTACTTGCGCTCGCCAAAGATGCGCACGTCGGCAACGCCCGAGACGGTCTGCAAGCGCGGCTTGACCACCCGGTTGACCAGTTCGTTGATCTGCAAGGGCTTGAGCGTCTCGCTGCGAAACGCCAGCCAGATCACCGGAAAGGCATCGGCCTCCACCTTGGCAATCACCGGCTCGTCAATGGCCTGCGGCAATCGGTTGCGCACCCGCGCCGTCCGGTCGCGAACCTCGGCCGCAGCGGTATCGGCATCTTTTTCCAGACGAAAGCGCACCGTGATCTGGGTCTGCTCGGCGCGGCTGATGGACGAGATCACATCCACCGCATCGATGCCGGCAATCGAGTCCTCCAGCGGCTTGGTGACCTGCGACTCCATCACCTCGGCCGAGGCCCCGGCATAGCGCACGCTGACCGTGACGTTGGGCTCGTCGATCTTGGGGTATTCGCGCAGCGACAGTTTGTTGAAGCTGACCAGACCGATGAGGGTCACGATCAGCGACATCACCACGGCCAGGACTGGCCGTCGGATCGAGAGTTCGGCCAGTTGCATATCAGCCCCTCAGGCAGGGATTGGGACCCTCGAGCGCCGGCATCGGACGTGCTGCGCCAGGTCCACCTGGACGCCCGCCCATGCCCGGACCACCCGCCCCGCCCATGCCCGGACCACGCGGGCCGGCACCGGCCATGGGCGGTGCACCGGCCGGGGCAGCCCCAGCGGCCGGGGCAGCCCCAGCGGCCGACGCCCCACCCGCCGGCGCAGACGCGGCCCCAGCGGGCGCACCCGGCGCCCCGGCGCCTGGGCCACCCGCGCCCGGACGGCCGCGGCTCATGTCGATCACGCGGACCGCGGTGCCATCTTTTTGCAGACGCTGGTGACCGGCCGTGACCACGGTGTCCCCCACCGCCAGGCCTTCGATCACCTCCACGCGGCCAGGCAGTCGCAGACCCGTGACCACCGCCACGCGCTGGGACACCTGCTCCTCGGGCTTTTCTCCCGGCACCAGCTTGACCACAAAGCTGCGACCGCCTTGGGGAATGATGGCCTCTTCCGGAATCACCAGGGCTTTTTCACGCACGCCAAAAATGGCGTTCACGCGGGCGAACATGCCGGGGCGAAGCTGCATGCGGCGGTTGTCGATGCAGCCGCGCAGGCCGACCGAGCGGCCATTGGCGTCGACCAACGGGTCAACCGCCTGGATCTGGGCCGTGAATTTCTGGCCCGGCAGGGCGTCAACCTCCACTTGTGCCGACTGCCCGGGGCGAATGCGGCTTTGGAAGCGCTCGGGCAGGCGGAAGTCCACCAGCAAGGCATCCATGTCCTCGATGTTGATGATGTCGGCACCGTCCTTGAGGTAGTCGCCCACGTTCACCTGGCGCAAACCGACCGTGCCATCAAACGGCGCCAGGATTTTCAGGCGCTGCACCGTGGCCTCGGACAGGGCCAAGCGGGCCTTGGCCACTTCCAGGGCCGCCGCGCTTTCGTCGGCCGAGCGCTTGCTGACGAAGTTTTGTGCCACCAGTTCGACGTTGCGCTTGTGGTTGGCCTCGGCAATCGAGAGTTCGGCGCGGGATTGGGCCAGCTGGGCCTGCGGCAGTTGGTCGTCAAACTGGACCAGCAACTGGCCCTTGCGAACCTTCTGGCCGTCGGCCACCAACATCTGCTTGACGCGACCGCTGATTTCGGGGCGGAGCATCACCCCCTGGCGCGAGCGAAGATTGCCCACCGCCTGCGTCTCATCGACCAAGCGCATGGTCTCGACCTTGGCCACCTCGACGCCTGGCATGCGGACGCCGCCGCCTGGCCCGCCCGGCCCGGACGCCGCGCCGGCCGGCGCGGGCGCCGCAGCGCCAGTGGGTGCTTGCACAGGTTTGTTTTGCCACCACCAGGCGGCGCCCGAAGCAAGCGCCAAGCCTGCCACCGCCACCACCAGATACCGAATCTTGTAAGCCATGGGTTGTCTCTTATAAAGCCGGTTCAAAACGCGATTTTTGCCAAATGTAACAGCATCTTGTAAAGCAACTATCGCTTTGCGGACAAAGCCTTGGCCACCCCGTCATTGGCCAGGGCATCGGCACGTTCATTCCCAGGATCGCCCGCATGGCCCTTGACCCAATGCCAGTCGATGCGGTGCCCCTGCTGGTGCACCAGATCGTCCAGGATCTGCCACAAATCGGCGTTCTTGACCGGCTGCTTGGCCGCGGTGCGCCAGCCACGGGCCTTCCAGCCCGGCAACCATTCGGTGATGCCCTTGCGCACGTACTCGCTGTCGAGGTACAGGGTGATGCGGCAGGGGCGCTTGAGCGAGCGCAAGGCCTCGATGACGGCCATCATCTCCATCCGGTTGTTGGTGGTCTCGCGTTCGCCACCGCAAAGCTCCCGCAGATGCGGCCCCGAGCGGAGCAAAGCCCCCCAGCCGCCCGGGCCCGGATTGCCCTTGCAGGCGCCATCGGTGTAGATCGTCACATCGGTCAAGGTATCCAAGCGCTTCTTTCGTGCAAAAGCGCCGATTGAATCACAAGCCGGGGTGCTGATGCTTGCCGCTGGCACGGCCGCGCGCCGGTCCTGCCGGGGCCAGACCCGGCGCGGTGCGCGTGCGCCATGACTTGGCCGGGTGGAAGGTTTTCAGGCCCGGCACATGCTTGCTGGCCAGGACCAGGTAGGCCCCGCCCCACAGCGACACGCCGCGCTGCATGGGCCACCAAGCGGGCCCACTGGGATACAAGCGCACCCGCTGGACCTCCAGACTCAACAAGCGCAGCCAGTCGCGCAGGCGCCCCAGTTGCATGGGCCCTTGGCCCAGCGCAGCGTCGGGCATCAGGCGGCGCTCGGCCTGCCACTGCTGGCGTGCGCGCCAGCCCCAACGGCTCCAGGGGTTGAGCCCCAGGATCAGCACCTGGCCTTCTGGAATCAACACACGCTCCACCTCCCGAAGGCAAGCGTGCGGATCGCTGCAAGCCTCCAGCACATGCGGCAACACCACCAGATCGAGCGACTCGGCCGCCAGTGGCCAGGCCCGGGTATCCATGGTCAAATCAGCGGGTAGCTGGTCGCCGGCACCAGCCAAGCTGTACTCGGTGCCGGCCAGCCAGCGGTGGGGCATGCGGTTGGCCGCCAACGCTTGCAAGGGGGCATGCCCCACCTGCAGGGCGTGGTAACCAAACACATCGGCCAGCAAGGCATCGCACTGTGATTGCTGCCAGGCCAGCAGCGAGTGGGCGGCCGGCGCACCCAGCGCCTGCAACCACATCGGCCAGCGAAGATCGGTTTCTATAATCGGCGAACCCATGAATTTGATTCCATTGCCCGCATTCTCCGACAACTACGTCTGGTGGCTCCAGCGCGGCGACCAAGTCCTGGTCGTTGACCCAGGGGATGCTGCGCCCGTGCTGGCGCGTTTGCAGGCCCACCCCACCCTGCGACTGACCGCCGTGCTGGTGACACATCACCACGCCGACCACACCGGGGGCGTGGCCGCGCTGCAACAGGCCTGCCCTGGTGTTCAAGTCTGGGCCCCACTCATGGAGCCCCTGAAGGGCCCCCACACCCCGGTTCACGAGGGGGACGTGTTGGACTGGGCCGATGGCACCCTCACGGTGCTGGACGTGCCCGGCCACACCGCTGGCCATGTGGCCTATCTGTGGCAAGCCGGCGCCGACGACCCCGCCCTGTTCTGTGGCGACACCTTGTTTGTGGGCGGCTGTGGCCGCCTGTTTGAAGGCACCGCCGGCCAAATGCTGGCCTCGCTCGACCGGCTGGCCGCCCTGCCCGACAACACCCTGGTCTGCTGCGCGCACGAATACACCCTCTCCAATTTGCGTTTTGCGTGCCATGTGGACCCCGAGAACCTGGACTTGCAGCGGCATGTGGCACAGTGCGAGCACTTGCGCGCCGAGCAGCGCCCCACGGTCCCTGGCCGCATCGGCACAGAGCGCCTGACCAACCCTTTTCTGCGTTCGCGCGCCCCCGCCATCCGCCAGGCCCTGCACACGCGGCCCGAGGCGAGCGGCCTGCGCACCGACGCCGACCATTGGGGCGCCTTGCGCGCCTGGAAAAACGATTTTCGATGAACCTGGACCCCTTCCTGGCCCGACTGCGCAGCCTGCCCGCCGCCGGCCTCGCCGCCCTGGCGCTGCTGCTGACTGGCTGCGCCACCGTGCCCAGCGTCTCGCAAGGCCCGCAGACCGATGCACCGACGGTGGCCATGTCAGCCCCGGCCGCCAGCGCACCGGCGGCAGCGGGCCCGGCCCCTGTCGTGCCGCCCGCCGCGGCAGTGACGCCATCGCTGTCGGCCTCTGCCGAGCCCTCGCCTGCCCAGACAGTCGCGACGCCCGCTGCCAACGCCCTGTCAGCCGCCGAGGTCGGGCTGCAACTGCGCGCGCGGCCAGCCCTGGGGGTGACGCCACCGGTTGACCTGTGGGACCGCATCCGGCGTGGCTTTGCCATGCCCGACCTCGACAGCCCGCTGGTGCGTGAGCGCGAGCAGTGGTATGCCGCACGGCCCGACCACCTGCTGCGCATGACCGAGCGCTCGCGCCGCTACCTCTTTCACATCGTCGAAGAGATCGAGCGGCGCAACATGCCCACCGAGCTGGCGCTGCTGCCCTTTATCGAATCGGCCTTCAACCCGCAGGCGGTGTCGCCCGCCAAGGCGGCGGGAATGTGGCAATTCATGCCCGCCACCGGGCGTGACTTTGATCTCAAGCAGAACATGTTCCGCGACGAGCGCCGCGACATCCTGGAGTCCACACGTGCAGCCCTGGACTATCTGCAAAAGCTCTACGGCATGTTCAACGACTGGCACCTGGCCCTGGCCGCTTACAACTGGGGCGAAGGCAGCGTGGGGCGGGCGCTGGCGCGCAACCGCGCGCAAGACAAGCCGCTGGCCTACACCGACCTGCGCATGCCCGATGAAACCCGGCATTACGTGCCCAAGCTGCAGGCCATCAAGAACATCATTGCGCAGCCGCAGCTCTTCAACGCGACGCTGCCCGACATCAGCAACCACCCGTTTTTCCGCTCGGTCACCATCGAGCGCGACATCGATGTGGCCGTGGCCGCCCGTCTGGCCGAGATCAGCCTGGAGGATTTCCGCGCGCTCAATCCCTCGATGAACCGCCCCCTGATCCTGGGCGCAGGCCGGCCCCAAATCCTGCTGCCCTGGGACAACGCCGATGTGTTCGAGCGCAACCTGCAGGCGCAGGCTGGGCGACGGCTGAGCCAGTGGACCGCCTGGGTCGCGCCGCGCAACATGAAACCGGCCGAAGTGGCCGAGGCGGTGGGCATGCAAGAAAGCGATCTGCGGCAGCTCAACCAGATCCCCCCGCGCATGCTGGTCAAGGCTGGCTCGACCCTGCTGGTCCATCGCAAGGGCGCCCTGGACAACGATGTCCACGAAACCGTGGCCGACCGGGCCCAGCTCAGCCTGCTGCCCGAGTTGGTGTTGCGCAGCCTGCAGGTGGCCGCGCGCAAGGGCGACACCATGGCCAGCCTGGCCGCTCGTCATGGGGTCTCGGCAGCCAGCCTGGCCAGCTGGAACAAGCTTCGCGTGGACCAGCCCCTGAAAGCAGGTCAACGCCTGATGGTGCTGGTGCCCGCCAAACCCAATCCCTCCGAAGCCACGCGCGCCACACGCAAGCCGAGCAAGGCCCCGACGGGCAAAAGCAAGCGCAGCCCGCGCAAAAAAGCCTAAGTCGAGAACTGGAGCAAGCGGCTGCGCGAGCGGGCCACCCACTCGGGCGCCACGGTGCGCTCGAGCGCCAAGCGGTGCGGTCGCACCGTGGGCAGCCGCAGCTGCAATCGCCAGGCGCTGAAGACCTGCTCTGGCTGAAACACGCCATCGGGGCTGTAGCTGTCCTTGAGGCGGTCAAACGCCCCCAGAAACTGCACCCGATCCCCCTGGGTCTGCGCCACCGACACATGCCGCATCAAGTCCACCGGGCCGGCGGTTTGCAACCAACGCAGGGTTCTGACCATGGCATCGGTCAAGGCCTGCACCGCGTCGGGTCGGCGCTGCAGCAAGGCGGCCGTGGTATGCAGACAGGCGCCGGGGGGGTTGTCGCCCAGCCAGCGCAAGGTGGCCTCTGCGCTGCGGGCATCGGCCAACACGCGCACCAGGCCTTGCTGCTGCAAGGCATGCAGCTGTGGATCGGGATTGCACAGCAGGTCGATGCGCCCCTCGCGCAAGACCTGCACCACCTGCGGCTGTGCCCCCACCTCCACCCATTGCACGTTTTGCGCGGCCAGTCCATGGCGCAACAGCCAGTGCGTGGCCATTTGATGGGTGGCACTGCCCAGCGAGGAAATGCCAATGCGCTTGCCGTTCAGATTGACCGGCGGACGCAGGTCGGGCAAGGCGGGCAAGGCGGCCGCCAGGGCCAGCTGTGGGCTGCGCCCCATCAGCACAAACGCACGCTGATCGACCCCTCGCGCCTGGAGCTGCAAGACATGCTCGAACGCCCCGGCCACCAGATCGGCTTGCCCCAGCTGCTGGGCCTGCACCGCCTGCGCGCCGCCCTCGGTGTCCACCCACTGCAGTTGCACCCCGGCCTGCCGCAAAAAGCCCAGTTGCTCGGCCAGTGACAGGGGCAGGTGGTACAGGCTGCTGCGTGCGGCCAATGCCACGCTCAGTCGGTGCGGCAGCTGGGCATCGGCCGCCTCGGCCCCGATGGACCCGGCCCCCATCGCCACCCCCAGGCCCAGCAAGGCCATGCGGCGCGACAAAGGTCGTTCCCGTGGGTGAGCGTCGTCCCTGTTGGCCATGGCACAAGGGTAAGCGGTGCGCCCCCGTTGCGCATCGGGAATGCTCCGAAGCGGGTTTGTCCGAAGCGGGTTTTCACCCGGGCTGCGAAGGTCTTAGCGCCGGTCGACCAAGGCGTGTGCGATGGTGCCCAGATCCACGTATTCCAGCTCGCTGCCCACCGGCACGCCGCGCGCCAGCCGCGTGACCTGCACGCCCATGGGCTTGAGCAAGGTGCTGATGACGTGGGCGGTGGTCTCGCCCTCGGCGGTAAAGCCGGTGGCCAGAATGACCTCCCGCACCGGGCCCTCCTGCACCCTCTCGCGCAGGCGCGAGAGGCCCAGCTCCTGCGGCCCCTGGCCATCGAGTGGGCTGATGCGGCCCATCAGCACATAGTAGTAGCCCTTGTACGAACCGGTCCGCTCAAGCGCCGATTGATCGGAGGGCGTTTCAACCACGCACAACAGGCCCGCATCACGCCCACTGTCGGCGCAGATGTCGCACAGGCGGTCTTGCGCAAAGGTGTGGCAACGCTCGCAATGGCGCACATGCCCCACCGCCTCCTCCAGCGCTCGGGCCAGTTGCAGGGCAGCCCCTCGGTCGTGCTGCAGCAGATGAAAGGCCATGCGGGTGGCCGAACGCACCCCCACGCCGGGCAAGGCGCGCAAGGCCTGCACCAGGGCCGTCAAGGCCTGAGGTTGGGCAGCGGATTCGGCCATGGGTGGGGCGATGAAGGCTTGACCGTGACGATCAGAACGGCAGCTTCATGCCCGGCGGCAGACCGGCGCTGAGCTTGCCCATCTTCTGCTGCGAGACCTCTTCGGCCTGTTTGACGGCGGCATTGAACGCGGTGGCCACCAGGTCCTCCAGCATGTCCTTGTCCTCGGTCAGCAGGCTCGGATCGATGGTCACGCGGCGCACATCGTGCTTGCAGGTCATGAGCACCTTGACCAACCCACCGGCCGACTGGCCCTCGACCTCGATGTGGGCCAGCTCGTCCTGGGCTTTGCGCAAATTGTCCTGCATGGCCTGGGCCTGTTTCATCAGACCGGCCAGTTGTCCTTTGTTGAACATGGTGGGGGTTCCTTATGCGGTTTTGGGGATGACCTGCAGACTGCCGGCCACAATGCGCGCATCATAATCGCGCATCAAGGCCTGTACCCTGGGGTCCGATTCAATCAGCTCGCGTGCGGCCTGGGCCTGGGCAGCGGCCTTGGCCGCCAAACGGCGCGATGGCGAATCCTGCACCGGGCCAATGCGCACCTCCAGCGTCACCGCCACGCCCGCCGCCTGCAGCGCCGTCTGCAGGCGCTCGCGGTGCGAGGGGTGGTTGAGCGTCTCGCGCTCGGTGTGCAGGCACCAGCGGCCCTCCTCGCGCGCGACCAGCTCGGACTGCAAGGCCAGCTCGCGCACCAGGGCGGCAATCCGTTCCTCGGCAATCAGCGACTGCACCTGCGCAAACCAGAACTCGCCCAACTCGGTGGGCACCAGGGGCGGCAGCTCGCGCTCGCGGTCCACGCGGGTCGAGGGCGGCGGCGCTTCGCGCACCGGCACCGGCCGCAAGGGCGCATCTTGCGCGGGGCGAGCCGCCACCGGTCGAGGCGCCTCCAGGACCGGCACCACACGCACCTTCACTGCATCTGCTTGGGCGGGCGCCTGGGCAGCAGCGGCCAGGGTGGCCACCGCCAGGTTCATCGCATCGGCCTCGTCCTGCGCACTGGGTGGCGCCGCGTCCACCGGCAAGTCTTCCCAAGGGGGCGGCGGGGCGGCCACGGCGGGACGTGTCGGCGCGGGGGGGGATGCGGATCTGGGCGCGGAGGCCGGCACCGCTGAAGGGGCCAGCGGCTTGACGGCGGGCGCAGGACTGGCAAGGGGCGACGAGGCGGCTGGGCGCGCAGGGCTGGGCGCAGGCGTTGGGCCGCCCGGGGCGGCGGCGGGCGCGTCGTCAGCCCGCGCGGAGGGAATCAGCGGGCTTTTTTTTTCAGCCAGGGCCGCACCAGCCGGGCGGAAGGCATGCCAGCGCAAGAGCACCATGGTCAGCGCCGCGTATTCGTCGGGCGCCAGGCCCAGCTCCTGCCGGCCGTGCAGGCAGAGGCTGTAGAGCAGTTGCAGATCGGCCGCGGGCATGCTGGCCGCCAGGGCCTGCAACTGGGGCGTCTGCGGATCGGCCTCGTCGGCGGCGCCGGTGGGGGCCGCCTGCAGCACGGCTGCGCGCTGCAGCAGGCGGGACATTTCCTCGAGGGTGCTGGCCGCCGAGTGCCCCTGGGCCTGCAACTGCTGCACCTGCGCCACGCCCAGGGCGGCATCGCCCTCGGCCAGCGCCTGAAGCATGTGCAGCACGTGCTGACTGTCGACACTGCCGAGCATCTGGCGCACACCGTCCTGGCTCAGCTGCCCCTGACCAAAGGCAATGGCCTGGTCGGTCAGGCTGAGCGCATCGCGCATCGAGCCGCGGGCGGCACGCGAGAGCAAATGCAGCGCGCCCGCCTCAAAGCCCACCCCCTCCTGCGCCAGCACCTGCGACAGGTGGGCGTGGATGGTCTCGGGGGCCATGGGGCGCAAATTGAATTGCAGACAGCGCGAGAGCACCGTGACTGGCACCTTTTGCGGGTCGGTGGTGGCCAACACGAACTTGAGGTACTCGGGCGGCTCCTCGAGCGTCTTGAGCATGGCGTTGAACGCCGTGTTCGTGAGCATGTGCACTTCGTCGATCATGAAGACCTTGAAGCGCCCCTGGACCGGTTTGTAGACCGCTTGCTCAAGCAACTGCTGGACCTCGTCCACGCCTCGGTTGGAGGCGGCATCCAGCTCGGTGTAATCGACAAAGCGGCCGGCATCGATGTCGCGACAGGCCTGGCAAACGCCACAGGGCTGGGCCGTGATGCCGCCCTGCCCGTCCGGGCCTTGGCAGTTGAGCGACTTGGCCAGCACGCGCGAGACCGTGGTCTTGCCCACCCCCCGGGTGCCGGTGAACAGGTAAGCGTGGTGCAGGCGCTGCTGCGTGAGCGCGTTGGTCAGGGCCTGCACCACGTGCTCCTGCCCCACCATTTCGGTGAAGGAGCGGGGGCGGTATTTGCGGGCCAGGACCAGGTACGACATGCGGGCATTCTATCGGCAGCCAGGCCCCACGCCTGGAAAAAATCAGCACCCGCACAACGAGAGAGGCAGGCCCTGGCCTACAATAGACGGTGACGGGCCTTCCCGCATGGAGAAGCGGCGGACCGGGTCAGGCGGGGAACCGAGCAGCCCACACCGTGGAACCAGTGCCGGGGTCAAGGCTCGTCACCTAACACCCACAGCGCATGTTGACGATGGACCAGACCAGCCGCAAGCGTTACCCCTCACCCACAAGGCAGGCATCATGGCCAAAGAAGAACTGATTGAAATGCACGGCAAGGTCGACGAGGTCTTGCCCGACATGCGCTACCGCGTCACCCTGGAAAACGGCCACCAGCTGGTGGCTTACACCGGCGGCAAGATGCGCAAACACAGCATCCGCATCCTGGCCGGCGACCGCGTGACCCTGGAAATGTCCCCCTACGACCTGAGCAAGGGCCGCATCACCTTCCGCCACCTGGAAAACCGCCCACCACGGCCGAGCGGGAATCAGGCGCCGAAGCGGCGGTTCTGATCGATTGCGTCTGGCTGGGTTTGTTGCAGTCTTTACCGCGAC
>JBEBDJ010000091.1:0-10114 GCA_041157045.1 Pseudomonadota bacterium | reverse complement strand
GGTGTTGATCGCGACGAAGGGCCCCCCGGCGCGCGGGCTGTGCTTGTGCAGCGCGCGCGCCACCAGCTCCTTGCCCGAGCCGGACTCGCCGGTGATCAGCACGGTGACGTTGCTCTGGCTGAGGCGGCCGATGGCGCGGAACACGTCCTGCATCGCCGGGGCCTGGCCGAGCATCTCGGGCACCTCGGGCGCGCCGCGGTCCTCGACGCTCTCCTCGCGCAGGCTTTCCTCGACCGCGCGGCGGATCAGCTCGACCGCCTTGGGCAGATCGAAGGGCTTGGGCAGGTACTCGAAGGCCCCGCTCTGGAAGGCGGAGACCGCGCTGTCCAGGTCGGAGTAGGCGGTCATGATGATGACCGGCAGGCCCGGCAGCCGGGCCTTGACCTTGGCCAGCAGGTCGATGCCCGAGCCGCCGGGCATGCGGATGTCGCTCACCAGCACCTGGGGGCCGCCAGCGGCTGGGGCCTCATCGAGCGCGCGCAGCACATCGCGCGGGTTGGTGAAGCTGCGCGTGACCAGGCCCTCGCGGGCCAGTGCCTTCTCCAGCACGAACCGGATGGATTGGTCATCGTCAACGATCCAGATCGGTTTCATCGGCAGCTTTCTTGGGTTCAGGGCAAGGGAATCAGAATCTTGAAATCGGTCCGGCCGGGTTCGCTCTCGCACTCGATGTGGCCATGGTGCTGCTGGACAAAGGTTTGCGCCAGCGTCAGTCCAAGGCCAGAACCGCCCTCGCGCCCCGAGATCAGGGGAAAGAAGATGCGGTCCTTGATCGAGTCCGGCACGCCGGGCCCGTTGTCGATCACATGCAATTCCAGTGCCAACCGGTAGCGCTGCTTGCCAAACGTGACCTGGCGCAGCACGCGGGTGCGCAAGGTGATGCGCGCGTCACCGGCTGCGATGCGTTCGGTCAGGGCCTGCGCGGCGTTGTGCGCGATGTTCAGCACCACCTGGATGAGCTGCTCGCGGTCGCCGCGAAACTCGGGGATCGAGATGTCGTAGTCGCGCACCACCTGCAGGCCGCGCGGGAACTCGGCCAGGATCAGGGCGCGCACGCGTTCGCAGACCTCGTGGATGTTGACGTCGCCCACCACATGCGGACGGCGGTGCGGCGCGAGCAGGCGATCGACCAGGGTCTGCAGGCGATCGGCCTCGTGGATGATGACCTGGGTGTACTCGGTCAGGGCCGGGTCGCCCAACTCCATCTCGAGCAGCTGCGCCGCGCCGCGGATACCCCCCAGGGGGTTTTTGATTTCATGGGCCAGGTTGCGCACCAGCACCTTGTTGGCCTCGGCCTGCTCGAGCAGGCGTTCCTCGCGCTCTTGCCGGGTTTTCTGCTCCACCGGCACCAACTCCAGCAGCACCTCCTGCGGGCCGTCGGTGGGGGCGATGATCACATGCACCGGCAGCGGATCGCTGTGGCTCAGGCGGCGAAACTGCGCCTCATAGCGCAGCGCCGCAAAGTCGTTGTCCAGCGCGCCCTGCAGGGCTTGGCGCAAGGGTTTGGGATCGAGAAAGAATTCCGCCAGATCCAGGCCCAGCAGGTTGCGCCGTGACAGCCCGCACAGATCTTCCATGGCCGCATTGGCAAAGATCACCAGCCCCTGCGGCCCCAGCAAGGCGACCGGGCTGACCAGCAGGTCCAGCGCCGCATAGCGCGATGGGGCACGGGGCTGGGTGGATTCGCTCATGCCAGGGGTCTCCTGCGGGGGTTGAAAAAAAAGGGACGGCCGAGGCCGTCCCTGTTGCTGCCTGCACGACGGGCGTGCGGGGGCGGCGGTCGCTTACAGCGAGAAGTACATGTCGTAGTCGACCGGCGGCACGTCGATGCGGGCACGGGTCACTTCGGTCATCTTCAGCTCGATGTAGCTGTCGATCCAGGCGTCGGTGAACACACCGCCCTTGGTCAGGAACGCGCGGTCCTTGTCCAGGTAGTCGAGGGCCATGTCCAGGCTCGAGCACACGGTCGGCACCAGCTTGTCCTCTTCCGGGGGCAGGTGGTACAGGTCCTTGGTGGCGGCTTCGCCCGGATGGATCTTGTTCTCGACACCGTCCAGACCGGCCATCAGCAGCGCGGCAAAGCCCAGGTAGGGATTGCACAGCGGATCCGGGAAGCGGGCTTCCACACGGCGGGCCTTGTCCGAGGCCACGTTGGGGATGCGGATCGAGGCCGAGCGGTTCTTGGCCGAGTAGGCCAGCTTGACCGGGGCTTCAAAACCAGGGACCAGGCGGCGGTAGCTGTTGGTGCCGGGGTTGGTGATGGCGTTGAGCGCGCGGGCGTGCTTGATGATGCCGCCGATGTAGTACAGCGCGAACTCCGACAGGCCGGCGTAACCGCTGCCCGCAAACAGGTTCTTGCCGTCTTTCCAGACCGACTGGTGCACGTGCATGCCCGAGCCGTTGTCGCCAGCGTAGGGCTTGGGCATGAAGGTGGCGGTCTTGCCGTAGGCGTTGGCCACGTTCTGGATCACGTACTTCTGCAGCTGCGTCCAGTCGGCACGCTCGACGAGGGTGCTGAACCTGGTGCCGATTTCGCACTGGCCGGCGCCGGCCACTTCGTGGTGGTGCACTTCAACGGGAATGCCCAGCGATTCGAGGATCAGGGACATTTCGCTGCGCATGTCTTGCGTGCTGTCGATCGGGGGCACCGGGAAGTAGCCGCCCTTGACGCGCGGCCGGTGGCCACGGTTGCCGCCTTCGAGCTGGGCACCCGAATTCCAGGGGGCCTCGTACTCGTCGATGGCGTAGAAGCTGTGGTTGGGCTCGGTGCTCCAGCGCACGCTGTCGAACAGGAAGAACTCGGGTTCCGGTCCGAAGAAAGCGGTGTCGCCCAGGCCGGTGGCCTTGAGGTAGGCTTCGGCGCGCTTGGCGATCGAGCGCGGGTCGCGCTCGTAGGACTTGCCGTCGGTGGGCTCGATCACGTCGCACACCAGCACCAGGGTCGGCTCTTCGAAGAAGGGGTCGACAAAGGCCGAACCAGCGTCGGGAATCAGCAGCATGTCGGAGGCTTCGATGCCCTTCCAGCCCGCGATGGACGAGCCGTCAAAGGCCTGGCCTTCTTCGAACTTGGCTTCGTTGAATTGCGACACCGGGGTGGTGATGTGTTGCCACTTGCCACGGGTATCGGTGAAACGATAGTCAACGAACTTGATCTCGTTGTCGCTCACCAGCTTCATCACATCTGCGACGGTCTTGGCCATCAGAAATCTCCTGTTGGAACGGGTTGGTTGTGGATGAGAGCTTCATGCACGTTCCATGCCAGACCCCGCACACGCGGGCATCGAACTGGTCGGTGTTGAATCAACCCATGATTGTGCCTTGCGTGCGCCCGGTTTTCCGGGCCAAGGCGAATGCCGGGCCAAAAAATGCCGGCGCAACCCGCCCATCAACGCACCACATCGGTGCACCAACAGGCGGCATCATAGCACTGTTTTGGTGCAATTACGATGTTCGCACCATTTCGGGGCCATAGCTCAGACCAAAGGGAAGCAGCTGCTCGCGCATGGCCTGGTAGGCCCGCGCCACGTCGGCCGGCGCCCCCTTGACGCCCAGCTCGATGTGGCGCCCCCACTGCGGGTGGTCGACGCTGGGCAGGCTGAACACGCGCACCCCGGGGTGCTCGGCCTCGATGCGCTCCATCAGGGGGGTCAGCGTGGCCTCCATCGAACCAAACAAGATGACCGAGCGCTCCTCGTGGGCATCGCGGCGAAACAGGTGCGGATAGCGCTGGTCGAGCACCGACTCGATCATCGGCCAGGCCATGACGGGAAAGCCCGGCACAAAGTGCACCGTGCCCCCACCCACGCCCTCGCATGAAAAACCGGGGATCTTGTTGTAGGGGTTCTCGATGATCTGGGCGCTGGCCGGGAACACGCCCATGTTCAGGCGGTGGATGTTGTCGGGCCGCTCGGGTTCGTAGGGCTGGCCCTGCTCGCGCGCCACGTCCTGCATGCGCTCGCGGATGCGCGCCTCGGCCAGGGGGTGCAGTTGCAGCGGCTGGCCCAGCGCACGCGCCGCGCACTGGCGGGTGTGATCATCGGGCGTGGCCCCGATACCGCCGCAGGAAAACACGATGTCGGCGCTGGCAAAGGCGCGCGCCAGGGTGGCGGTGATGCGCTCGGGATCGTCGCCCACATACTCGGCCCAGGCCAGCGCCAGGCCGCGTGCGCCCAACAACTCGATCACCTTGGGCAGGTGCTTGTCGGCGCGCTTGCCCGAGAGGATTTCGTCGCCAATGATGATGACGCCAAAGCGAGGCATGGGATGGGAGGCAGCAGAGGTCATGGCAGGCAGTGGGCGGTGGGCTCAGGCCACCGCATCGATGGTGGATGGGCGCTCTTGGGCGCGTTGCGCGGCCAGGGCGGCCAGGGCGTAATGCGCGAACCAGAGCGAGGAGAAGGCAAACACCAGGGTGTAGACCCACAGGGCCAGCGGCAGGAGCACCAGAAAGGCCATGGCGAACATGGCGGTGGAGGCCCACAACAGGCTCGGGCCCGCGCTCAGCACCCCGGTCAGCATGCCCATGGCCAGCATGGGCCAGCGGTGCGCCAGCAGCAAGGTCTCGCGTTCGTTGTCGTCGGCATGCTGGGCCAGCGCGTCCTCGGCCATCAAGCGGGCCGTGAGCCAGCCGCCAATCAGGGCGGGCAGCAACAGGCCCAGGGGCGGGATCAGCCACAGCGGCAGGCTCAGCACCATCAGCACCAAGGCCGTCAGCACCGCCAGCAGCACCCGTCCAATGCCTTGCCAGAAACGGTCGCGGTTGCGCAGCGCCAGGTGGGCAAAGCGCCGCTGGGCGACCCAGCGCACCAAGGAGGGTGTCATGAAAAAAGTCACCACCAGGAGGGTGCCCAGCACCAGCACCGGGGTCACGCCAAAGATCACCAGCAGCTGCGCGGCCACGGTCTTGATGGCCCCCAAGCCCTGCTGCTCCAGCCACTGCATCAGCGTGCCCAGCCAGGGCGAGCTGTCCAGAAACTGCCGCACGGCATCCACCGCCTCGGTCCAGAAGAATTGTCCCAGCGTGAGCGCCAGCACCACCATGATCAAGAGCGGCAGCAGCGACAGCAGCATGACGCGCGGGTGCAGGCAGCTGGCGGCGGCGCGCCAGAAAGAATCAATCAGCAATCGCATGGTGCGTCGAGCTTAGCACGCACCTTGCGGGCCGGGCATGGCCCTGCACTGCATGGTACAAACCGGCATGGACTCGACAATGCAGGTGGCCGGTCAGCGGCTGGAGGTGCAGTGGCTGCGGCCCGCCCAGGTGCGGCGCGCGCAGACCCTGGTGTTTTTGCACGAGGGGCTGGGCAGCGTGGCCCTCTGGCGCGGCTGGCCGCAGGCCGTGTGCGAGGCGCTGGGCTGTGTGGGCCTGGTCTATTCACGCCGCGGCTACGGCCGCTCCGAGCCGGTGCCCGATGTGCGCGGCCCGGCGCGAGAACACGAGGGGCAACGCATCGGCCGCCTGCGGCCCGACTACATGCACCACGAGGCGCTGACGGTGCTGCCGGCCCTGCTGGCGGCCGCGCAGGTGCGCGAACCGGTGCTCGTGGGCCACTCCGACGGCGGCACCATCGCCCTCTTGCACGCCGCCCAGCACCCGGTGGCCGGCTGCGCGGTGATGGCCCCGCACATCATGGTCGAGCCCATCTCGCTGGCGGCGATCGCGCAGGCGCGCGAGGCCTTTGTGCACGGGCCGCTGCGCGCGCGCCTGGCGCCGTTTCATGACGATGTGGACGGGGCCTTCTGGCAGTGGAACGATGTGTGGTTATCCGACGGATTCCGCTCCTTTGACATCCGCGGCGTGCTGGCGCAAATCCACGCGCCCCTGCTGGCCATCCAGGGCGAGCAAGACCCCTATGGCACCATGGCGCAAATCGACGGCATTGCCCTGGCCGCGCCGCACACGCGGCGGGTGAAGCTGCAGGACTGCGGCCACAGCCCGCAGCGCGATCAGCCGGCGGCGGTGCTGGCCGCGCTCAGCGACTGGCTGGCAACGGTCTGAGGCCTCAGGCCAGCGGGTTCTGGCGCAGCAGGGCCAAGTCGGCCGGTGTGAGCCAGCGCCACTGCCCCGGGGCCAGGTCCTCGGGCAGTGCCAAGCCCCCCATGCGCGAGCGGTGCAGGCCCGTGACCCGGTTGCCCACCGCGGCCAGCATGCGCTTGACCTGGTGGTACTTGCCCTCGGTCAAGGTCAGCGACAGGGCATGCGGGCCCTGGGCCTGAACGGCCGCCGCGCGCACCGGGCGCGGATCGTCGTCGAGCACCACGCCGGCCAACAAGCGCTCGCACTGCGCGGGGGTGACCGGGTCGGCGGTTTGCACCTCGTAGACCTTGGGCACATGGTGGCGCGGCGAGGCCATGCGGTGCAGAAATGCGCCGTCGTCGCTCAAGAGCAGCATGCCGGTGGTGTCCTGGTCAAGCCGTCCCACCGCCTGCACGCCATCGACCGCGCCCTTGTTGGGGCGCTGGCGCAGCGGCGCCGGCAGCAGCGTGTAGACGCTGGGCCAGGCCGAGGGGCGTTGCGAGCACTCGGTGCCCGCGGGCTTGTGCAGCATCACATAGGCCTTCTCGCACCAGGGCCAGACCTGGCCCTGCACCTCGATGAGCAAGCCCTCGGGGTCAAAGCGCTCGCCGGCGTCGGTGCAAACCTGTTGGTGCACCCGCACATGGCCTTGCTGAATCAGCCCCGCGCACACGCGGCGCGTGCCAAAGCCTTGGGTGAACAGGATGTCTTCGAGTCGCAGCGCCTTCATGGGCTGCAGATTGTGCCGCATGCGCGCCACAACCCCGCCAAGCCCGGCTTCAAGCGTCTTGCAGCAGCTTGGCCAGCAAGCCGTGCATGGGGCTGGCCGGATCGCTCAGGCCGCTCATGATGCTGAAGTGGTTGAGGCCCGGCAGGCTTTGGCAGACGGGGACACGCGCCGCACCCCAGGCACGCCGGATCAGGCGGTTCTGGCGCTGGAACTCGGCGCTCTCGTCGCCGCCCACCACCGCCAGCAGCTGACCACGCGAGGGCGCGGGCCACAGCGCTGGCGAGACGCGACGGGCCTGGGCCATGTCCAGGCGCAGATCGGTTTGCAAAAAGGCCGCATCGAGCAAGCTGCGCAGATCAAACAGGCCCGAGATGGACAGCGCGCGCGGCACCAGATCGGCCGGCAGCGCCGGGTCCACGGCGCGCCAGTCGCAGGCTTGCAGCATGGCCGCCAGGTGCCCCCCCGCCGAATGGCCCAGCACGCGGATGCGGCCCGGGTCGCCGCCCCAGTCGCGCGCATGGCGCCAGACCTGGGCCAGGGCCTGTGTCATTTGCAAGGCAATGTCGGCAATGCCGATGGGCTGCGCCGGGGTGCCGGGGCACAAGGCGTAATTGACCACCACGGTGCAGGCGCCCTGGGCCCGCAGCGCCGGGGCCACAAAGGAAAAATCGGATTTGTCGAGCGCGCGCCAGTAGCCGCCGTGGATGAACACCGCCACCGGGGCGTTGGGGCGCGGCGGCTCGAAGACGTCAAGCGTCATGCCGGGGCCGCTGCCGTAGGGCAGATCGAGCAGCGCCCCGCCCTGTGCGCGCGTTGCCGCGCTGGCGCTCGCCCAGTGCGCGAGGTGGTCGGCAAAGTCGGGCACCATGGCCCGGTTGTTGTATTGCGCGTCGTACCAGGCGGCGTTGTGGGCGGGCATGGGGGTCTCCTGTCAGATCTTGAGCTCGAGCCGGAGCATGATGGTACGCCAGTTGTGGTCCTTGCTGCGGGCCTGTTCGACGGTGGTGCCGTTGTTGAAGGTGCTGCCGGTGATGTAGTCGCGCGGAACCAGGTTGCTCACCGTCAGGCGCAGCGCGGCGGCGGGCGAGAAGCGCCACAGGCCATACACGTCCACCACCTGCTTGATGCCCTGGTAGCGCCACTGGATGTCGGTGCGGCGGGTGTCGTAATCGGGGTTGAAGTTGATGTTGCCGCCCAGGGTCAGCGGCATGCCGCGCAGGCGGTAATCGGCGCCCAGGTTGGCGGTCATGTCCGGCTGCTGGTCGAGCCGGTTGTTGGGGCCGGGCACGCTCAGCACGCGCGAGCGGAAGAAGCTCGCGTTGCTGCGGATGTCGATGGCGGGGGCCTCGGGCAAGAGTTGGTTCAGGCGGAACTTGGCCTCGAGTTCCAGGCCCTGGGTCCAGGCATCGCCCACGTTGTTCGGGCGCGAGACCCAGCGCGTTTCGGTCAGCCCCCCCACGGTCTGGACCTCTTGCGCGGTGGTGTAGCGGATGTAGTCGCTCAGGCGCCGGTGAAACACATTGGCGCTGAGCACCCCACCGCCGTCCAGGTAGCGCTCGAAGGCCACGTCAATGCCGGTGGCCAGCTCGGGCTTGAGGTCGGGGTTGCCCACGCGGTCGGGACGGGTGGCGCTGTTGTCGAGGATGGACGGCACATAGCGCGCGATCAGGTTGTAGAGTGTGGGCGTCTTGTAGCTGCGCGTGAGGCTCATGCGAACCTGGTCGCGCCGGCTGGGGTCGGGCTTGTAGAGCGCATGCAGGAGCGGGGTGGTGACGCTGCTGTCGTTGCGCTTGATCGTGTCGGCCAGCGTCCCCTCGGTGGTGATGTTTTCGTGGCGCAGCCCGGCATAGGCCGACCACTTGGGGTTGATGCGGAACTCGTTTTGGGTGTAGAGCGCCCAGCGCTGGCTGGTGGCGTGCAAATCGCCGCCGTCCTCGACATCGGGGCTGCCACCGCGCTCCACGCGCTTGACGCCCTCGAGCTCGGCGCCGCTCACCCACTGGTTGCCTTCGCCCACAATGCGGGTCCACTTGCTCGACAGGCTCCAGGAGTCGTCGCTGAAATCCTGTGTTTCGCTTCGGTTGAGCAGCAGCGGGCCATTGGTGCGCGCCAGCGTCTGGCGCGTCATGTCGTAGCTCGACTGGCCCACGCCGAACTTGAGTTCCAGGCGGTCGTTGCTGCCCAGCCGCTGCGCCCAGACCCCGTTGAGCCGGGCCATGCCAAATCGGCTGTCGGTCTGGGTGGTGGCGCTGTTGCTCTGGGTGCCGGTGGTCGCCAAATTGTTGACCAGGTAGGTGCCCGTGCGCTGCACCGCCACATCGCTGCGGCTGCTGTAGTCAGACGCCACCACAAAGGGCATGAGCGTCAGGCTGCGCCCCTGCTCGCCCCGCCACTGCAGGCGCGCGTTGGCATGGATCGCCCGGCGGTCGCTCAGGAACACCTCTTCGCGCTCGCCGCTCCAGTCCTGTGTGGCATCCCGGAAATGCGAGGTGGCCGAGTTCTCGTCGGCACGCTTGCCCTGCGAGGCATTGACGGTGAAGGTGCCGGTCATGCCCTCGGTGCGCAGGTTGTGGACCCAGTTGACCGTGCCCGTGCCGTTGTCGTGCTGAAGGCTGGCGCCCAGCTGAAAATCGTCGGGCGTGTTGCGCCGGCCTTCGCGCAGGATGATGTTGATGGTGCCCGCCACCGCGCGGGCGCCGGTGTCGGCCGTCGGGGCGCGCTGCACCTCGATGCGCTCGATCTGCGCCGGGGTCAGGCTGTCGATCGAAAAGCCTGGTGGCACCCGCTCGCCGTCGAGCAGGATCTGCGTGTAGCCGCCGCCCAGACCGCGCATGCGGATGGCGCCGCCCCGGCCGGGCGCGCCTTGCACCGTCACGCCGGGCAGACGCCGCAGCACCTCGCCCACCGTGGCATCGCCCTGGCGGTCGATCTCCTCGCGGCCGATGATGATCTTGCTGGCGGTCGACTGCTCGCGCCGGGCCTGGTCGTTGTCGCGTTGGCCTTGCACCTCCACCGTGCCCATGTCGGCGGCCGGTGCAGGCGTCGGCTGGGCTTGCGACCAGGCGCTGCCTGCGCCCAGCAGGCCCAGCAACAGGGCGGTGGTGCACAAGGGAGACGGCAGCGGCAGGCCCGCCGGCAGGGGATGGGGGTTCACAAATCGCGCGTTCATGGCGACGATTGTGACAGGGCGTTACGCCCCCTGCATGTCTGCATGGTAAAAGCCGTCGGCGGGGCGCGGCAGACCCATCGCTGCGCTGCCGGGGGACCTGGCCTCAGGCCGGGTCGGAGGACTTGAACAGGGCTGCGACCTTGCGACGCGGCTTGATATTGGCCGAGATGGCGCGTGCGGGCTGGGCCGCTGTGCGTGC
>JBEBDJ010000090.1:0-16524 GCA_041157045.1 Pseudomonadota bacterium | reverse complement strand
CGGGTCTGCCGCCGCCGCGCATCGTGCTGGAACTGAGCAACACCGCTGGCCAGATGCGCCAGATCCTGCACGAGACCGATCTGGTGAGTTTGCTCAGCGCCTCCATGCTGCATGGCCAGGCAGGAGAGGGCCTGAGTGTGTTGCCCTTTGCCCAGGCCCGCATCAAGCGCTCGGTGGGCATTGCCATGCTCAAAGATGCGCCGGTGCAACCCCTGACCGCCCGCCTGATCGAGTTGCTGATGGCGCAGGCCTCCGGCTGATCCCTCCTGCTGACCGCCCCAACAACGCCCCGTTTGGGGCGTTTTGTTTGGCGATCAGGGCCTGATCCAGGCTGCGCCATGACCTAGGGTAAACATGGGTGACTCGGCATAGTGGATATGTAAAAGTGCTGTAAATATCCAAAATATCACTGCAAGTATCCAAAACGCCTTCCATGCATCTGACCGACCCCCCTGCAGAAGCGCTCACGCCCGCCACGTCGTCCGCGCCGCCGGCCCCTCTCCTGTTGAGCGTGGAGGACTTGTGCGTGTCCTTCCAGACCCCACAGGGTCCGCTCGATGTGGTCACCGGGGTGGGCTTTGAGATCCGTCGTGGCGAGGTGCTGGCGGTGGTGGGGGAGTCCGGCTCCGGCAAGTCGGTGACCGCCTTGTCGGTGCTGGGCCTGCTGCCCAAAACCGCGCGTGTGCGGGCGGGCCGCATCCGCTTCGAGGGGCGCGACTTGCTGGCCGAAGACGGCCAGGCCTTGCGTGAGCTGCGCGGCAAGGACATCGCCATGGTCTTCCAAGACCCGATGACCGCCCTCAACCCGGTGCTCAGCATCGGGCTGCAGATCATGGAGCCGCTGCGCCGCCACCTGGGGCTGTCGGAAGCCGCGGCACGCCAGCGCGCCATCGAGCTGCTGGGCATGGTGGGCATCACCGAAGCGGCGACCCGGCTGACACAGTTTCCGCATGAGTTCTCGGGCGGCATGCGCCAGCGCGTCATGATCGCCATGGCCCTGGCCTGTGGCCCGCGTCTGTTGATCGCCGACGAGCCCACCACGGCCCTGGATGTGACGATCCAGGCGCAGATCCTGGAGTTGATGAAGGACCTGACGCGGCGCATGGGCATCGCCCTGGTCCTGATCACGCACAACCTGGGCATTGTGGCGCGGTACGCCGATCGGCTGATGGTGATGTACGCCGGCCAGGTGGTCGAGCAAGGCGACGCGCAGACCCTGTTTGCCTCGCCGCGCCACCTCTACACCAAAGGCCTGCTCAGCTGCGTGCCCAGCCTGAGCTCGCCGCTGTCCGAGCGCTTGGTTGAAATCAAGGGCACGCCGCCGTCCATGGCGCAGCTGCCCAGCGGCTGCCGCTTCGCGCCGCGTTGCCCACACCGGGCACCGGCTTGCGCATCGGCCGGCGTGTTGCAGCCCACGGCCCAGGGCACCTGGTCGGCTTGTGTGCGGGCCGATGAATTGGCCAGCGGGGCCATCGACTGGGAGGCGCCCCTGCGTCAGCCGCACGCCCAGCAGGCCAGCCGCGCGCCGGCCAAGCTGGTCAAGGTGCGCGATCTGGGGCGGGCTTTTCAGGTTCGGCGCTCGCCGTTTGACAAGCCCCGCGCGATCTCGGCGGTCGATGGGGTGTCGTTTGACGTGGCCGCTGGCGAGACGCTGGGCCTGGTGGGCGAGTCGGGCTGTGGCAAAAGCACGCTGGCGCGTCTGCTGCTGCGCCTGGACGAGCCCACCGCCGGCCAGATCCTGTTTGACGGCACCGACATCACGCACCGCTCCCAGCGCGAGATGCGGCCGGTGCGCCGGCACATGCAGGTGGTGTTCCAGGACCCCTCGGCCTCGCTCAACCCACGCAAAACCATCACCGAGTTGTTGGCCGAACCGCTGCGCGTGCATGGCCTGGCGCGCGATGCCAAGGCGGTGGCCGACCGGGTGAGCGAGCTCATGGCCCTGGTTGGCCTGCACCCCAGCCTGCGCGAGCGCTATGCGCACCAGATCTCGGGCGGGCAGCGCCAGCGCATCGGCATTGCCCGGGCCCTGGCCATGAACCCCTCGCTGATCGTGTGCGACGAGGCCGTGTCGGCCTTGGATGTCTCGGTGCAGGCCCAGGTCGTCAACCTGCTCGAAGACCTGCAAAAGCAATACGGCCTGGCCTATCTCTTCATTGCCCACGACCTGGCGGTGGTGCGCCACATTGCCACGCGCGTCATGGTGATGTACCTGGGTCAGGTGGTGGAAATGGCGCCGCGCGACGCCCTGTACGAGGCACCGCAACACCCCTACACGCAGCTCTTGCTGGAGGCGGTGCCCACCCCCGATCCGGTGCGCGAGCGGGCGCGGCGCCCACGCCTGATCCAGGGCGAATTGCCCAGCCCCTTCGCACCGCCCAGCGGCTGCCGTTTCCGCACCCGCTGCCCCCGCGCGAGCGCGGAATGCGCCCAAAGCACGCCGCCCCTGCAGGAGCGGGCACCCGGTCACCATGTGGCCTGTTTTCACCCCGGAGGACCGCTGGCATGAGGTCTTACCTGTTCAAGAAATGGCTCCAGTTCATGCTGACCCTGGCGGGGGTGGCGGTGCTGATTTTTCTGCTGCTGCGCGTCATTCCAGGCGATGTGGTGGCGGTCAAACTGATGTCCGAGGGCCACCGGGTCTCGGCCGAGGTGCTGCAAATGGAACGCGCCCGGCTGGGCATCGACCAGCCCCTGTACGTGCAGTTTGCGCAATGGGTCTGGGGCATGGTGCGCCTGGACATGGGCACCTCCATGTGGACCGGGCGCAGCGTGGTCGAGGAGATCGGCGAGCGCTTCATGGTGACCTTCGAGGTCGCGGTGCTGGCGGTGCTGGTGGGCACGCTGTTGGCGGCGCCCATGGGCTTGCTGGCGGCGGTTTACCGTGGCAGCTGGGTCGACCAGGGGGTGCGCCTGTTTGCGGTGCTGGGCATTTCCTTGCCCGCCTTCTGGGTGGGCCTGCTGGCGCAAACCGGTTTGCTCAAGGCCTTCGGCTGGTTGCCGCAAGTGGCAGCGCTGTCCTGGAAAGAGGACCCGCTGGGACATCTGGCCCAGATCGGCCTGCCGGCCCTGATCGTGGGCTGGCGCCTGTCGGCAGTGGTGGCGCGCATGTTGCGCTCGTCGATGCTGGAGGTCTTGCAAGAGGACTATGTGCGCACCGCCAAGGCCAAGGGCGTGCCCAAATGGACGATGCTGACCCGCCACGCGGCGCGCAACGCCTTGCTGCCGGCGGTGACGCTGCTGGGACTGGAGTTTGCCTACCTGCTGGGCGGGCTGGTGGTGACCGAGCAGGTCTTCAACCTCAACGGGGTCGGGCGCTTGCTGGTGCAGGCCGTGTCCCAAGGGGACTATGTATTGATCCAGGGCCTGGTGATGATGTTTGCCCTGTCCTTTGTGCTCATCAACTTCCTGGTGGATGTGCTGTATGCGGTGCTGGACCCACGGGTTCGGCGGCGCGCTTGAATGCATGGCTTGCCCAAGGTCACGGACATGAAACGATTCCTCATGGCGCTGCTGCCATTTTTCCGTCAGCACCCGCTGGGCGGGCTGGCGCTGCTGTTCATCCTGATGATGCTGACCGTGGGGCTGCTGGCGCCCACGCTCGCACCCTTTGACCCCACCCAGACGCATGCCGATGCCATCTTGCAAGCGCCCAACCGGGTGCATTGGATGGGAACGGACGAATACGGCCGGGACATCCTCTCGCGCATCATGCACGGCGCGCGCACAGCCATGGTGCTGGCCATTGGCGCGTCCCTGCTGGGCAGCCTGATCGGCGCGGCGCTGGGCCTGTCGTCGGCATTTTTTGGCGGCGCCTACGACACGCTCATGCAGCGGTGCCTCGACATCATGCTGGCCATTCCCTTGATCGTGTTTGCCCTGGTGCTGGCGGCGGTGCTGGGGCATCGCATGGTGCTGGGCTTTGACATCAACCTGATGATGGCGGTGGCCGTGCCCGGGATTCCCAAAGTGGCCAAGGTGCTGCGCGCCGCCGCCCTCAGTGTGCGCGCCATGCCCTATATCGATGCGGCCATGGCCGCCGGTTACTCGTCACCGCGGGTGATGTTTGGCCACATGGCCCCCAACCTGGTGGCGCCTTGGCTGGTGCTCATCACCGCCTCGGGCGCGCAGGCCATTTTGCTGGAGTCTTCGCTGTCCTACCTGGGCATCGGGGTGGTCGAACCCACCCCGGCCTGGGGCCTGATGCTCTCGGGCATGGGCACGCAGTTGTTTGCCGAAGCGCCCTGGATGGTGATCTTTCCGGGCCTGGCCGTGGCCCTGACGGTGTTTTCGTTCAGCCTGCTGGGCGATGCCGTGCGCGACTACCTCGATCCCAAGCTGCGTCTCTGAACCTTTTTTGTTGTCCCACCCTTTGTTCATGTCCCAACTGCCCACCCCACACCGCGCCGCCATGGCGCGCCTGCTTCGCCCCCAATCCGTGGCCATTGTCGGGATCTCCGACGGCCGCTCCATGGGGCGCATCGTGCTGACCAATCTGCAGCGCTTTGCCTACACCGGGCAACTGCACCTGGTCAGCCGCAGCCTGAGCGAGATGGATGGCCTGCCCTGCGTGCCCGATCTGGCGCAAGTGCCCGATGGGGTGGATGTGGCGGTGCTGGCCATTCCTGCTGCTGGCATGCTGCCCGCTGTGCAGATGTGCGCGCGCAAGGGCTTTGGCGCGGTGGTGGTGTTTGCCTCGGGCTATGCCGAAACCGGGCCAGAGGGCCGGCGCCAACAAGAGGCCCTGGCCCAGGTTGCGCGCGACGCGGGCATGCTGCTGGTGGGCCCCAACAGCATGGGCCTGACGCATTACGCCGCGGGCGTGCCGCTGACCTTTGAAGGGGTGCAGCCCCTGCCCATGCCCACGGGGCCCGGCATCGGCATCGTCTCGCAAAGCGGGGCCATGGCCAACAACATGCGCGATGCCTACACCTCGCGCGGACTTCGTGTGACCTGCTCGATCGGCAGTGGCAACGAGGCCGATCTGGGCATCGAGGACTACCTGGCCTTTTTGCTGGCTGACCCCGACACCGCGGTGGTGTCGGTGTATGCCGAGCAGATCCGCCATCCGCAGCGCTTTTTGCAACTGGCCCGCCAGGCCCGACAGGCGCACAAGCCGGTGGTGCTGCTCATGCCGGGCAAAAGCGCCCGTGCGCAAGCGGCCGCGCTCTCGCACACCGGCGCCATCGTCAGCAACCACGCCAGCGCCTGCGCCTTGCTCGCCCACGAGGCCGTGCTGGTGGTCGAGACGCTCGATGAACTGCTCGACACCTCGGCCTTTCTGGCGCGCTTTCCGAGGCCCGCCAGCGGCGGGGTGGCCTTTGTCACCAATTCGGGCGCGGTCAAGAACATTGCGCTGGACGTGGCCGATGCGCTGCAGCTGGACATGCCGCCGCTGGCCCCCGAGACCGTGACCCGCCTGCAGGCCCTGTTGCCCGACTATGCCGTGGCCGAGAACCCGCTGGACTACACCACCGCCACCGTCAAGGACCCGGCCCTGATGTCGCGTCTGCTGGCCGTGCTGGACGAAGACCCCAATGTCGGCTCGGTGGTGCTGGCCGCGATGGCGGGCACGCCGCGTTCGCAGCAGGACAAAAAAGACCATCTGCTGCCCGCGCTCACGGCCCTGCGCAAGCCCGCGGCCCTGGTGATCCTGGGCGACCGGCTGGTGCTGGAGCCGTTTTTTGCCCAGGCCATTGTGGACAGCCGCTTGCCCATGTACCGCTCCACCGACCGCTGCCTGCGGGCGGTGGCCCGGGTCCATGCTTACGGCCAGGCGCTGGCGCGCGCCAGCCGAGCGGCGCAGGTGGAGGTGCCCAGCATGGAGTGGCCGCGTCAGGCCGGCGCCCTGCCCGAATACCTGGGCAAGGCCCTGTTGCGCCAGGTGGGGCTGGCCACGCCGCGCGGCGAGCTGGCGCGCGACTTGGCGCAGGCCTGCGCCCTGGCGCAGTCCTTGGGCTACCCGGTGGTGCTGAAGGCCCAGGCTGCCGACCTTTTGCATAAAAGCGATGTGGGCGGCGTGATCGTGGGGGTGCGTGACGAGGCCGCGCTGCGCGAGGCCTGGGCGCGTGTGCAGCGCGATGTGGCCGCGGCCCGCCCCGATCTGAGCCTGGACGGGGTGCTGGTCGAGACCATGGGGGCGCCCGGGCTTGAGTTGGTGATTGGGGCCAAGCGCGACCCGCACTGGGGCCCGGTGCTGATGGTCGGCCTGGGGGGCATCTGGATCGAGACCTTGCACGATGTGCGCCTGATCCCACCCGATATGCACCCCGAGGACATCATCAAGGAATGCCGCTCGCTCAAGGCCGCGGCCTTGCTGGCGGGCGCGCGTGGCCAGGCGGGCGTGGACCTGGCGGCGGTGGCCGACGCGGTCAGCCGCGTGGGCGCGCTGATGCGGGCCCAGCCCCGTATCCTGGAAATCGACATCAACCCGCTGCTGGCGCGTGCCGATGGGGTGAACGCCCTGGACGCCCTGATCGTGCTGGACGAGGAGGCCGCATGAAGCACACATTTTCGGCCGAGGACCAGGCCTTTGCCCAGGAGGTCCGCGATTTTGTGCGCACCCAGTTGCCCGCCGACATTCGCGACAAAGTGGCGCGTGGTCTGCGCGTGGAGCGCGCCGACATCCAGCGCTGGCATGCCCGCTTGCACGCCCGGGGCTGGGGCACGCCGCATTGGCCGGTGGCCCATGGCGGCACCGGCTGGACGCCGATGCAGCGCTACATCTTCAGCGAGGAGTGCCTGCTCGGTCATGCCCCTCGCGTGGTCAACAGCGGCCTGGGCCTGGTGGGCCCCATGCTGATGGCGTTTGGCAGCCCGGCGCAGCAAGCCCGCTACCTGCCCGGTATGCGCGACAGCAGCACCTGGTGGGCCCAGGGCTATAGCGAGCCCGATGCGGGCTCGGACCTGGCGTCCTTGCGCACGCGGGCGGTGCGGGATGGCGATCACTTCCTTGTCACCGGGCACAAGGTCTGGACCTCGTACGCGCATTTTTGCGACATGCTGTTTTGCCTGGTGCGCACCAATCCCGACGTCAAGCCGCAAGAGGGCATCTCGATGCTCCTGATCGACGCCCGCTCGCCCGGGGTGACGATCCGGCCGATCCCCATGCTTGAGGGCGGCTCGGACCTCAATGAGGTGTTCCTGGACGAGGTGCGGGTGCCTGTCGAGAACCTGGTCGGCGAGGTCGACAAGGGCTGGACCTATGCCAAACACACCCTGGGCAATGAGCGCACGGGCATTGCCGGCGTGGCCTCCTGCAAGCAGCAGCTCGCCCGCCTCAAGGACTTGGCGCAGCGCCAGCCCGACGGCGACCGCACCGTGCTGGACGACCCCCTGGTGCGCGCCCGCATCGCCGAGCTCGAGATGCAGACCATGGCCCTCGAATTCATGGGCCTGAAAATCATGAGCGCCAACGGGCAGGGCGTCACCGCCCCCGTGGCGCCCTCGATCCTGAAGGTCTTTGGCACCGAGTTGCGCCAAGCCATCTACAGCCTGATGGTGCAGGTGGCCGGACCGCAGGCCATTCCCTTCCAGCCCGACGCCTTTCATGCCGACCATGAGGGCGAGTTGGCCAGCCCCGCCGAGCTGATGGGGGTGGCCGCCAATTATTTTGATGCGCGCAAGCTGTCGATTTACGGGGGGGCCAACGAGGTTCAGCGCCACCTGATCGCCAAATCGCTGCTTGCCGCTTGAGCCAAGGACCATTGCCATGGATTTTTCCCTGACCGACGAGCAACTGGCCACTTCGGCGGCCGTGCGCCGCTACCTGCAGGACCAGTACCCCGATGCGCAGCGCGGGGATCCGGTGGACATGCCAAGCGCCCGACGCCGCTGGCAAGGATTGGCCGAGATGGGCCTGCTGGGCATGGCCGTTGACGAACGCTGGGGCGGGTCGCAGCAAGGCCCGGTGGGCCTGGCCCTGCTGGCGCGCGAGATGGGCCGCTGCCATGCGGGCGAGGGCTACCTCTCGAGCATTGTGTTGGCCGGCACCTTGCTGCAGGCCCTGGGCAGCACCGAGCAATGCGAGCGCTGGCTGCTTCCCACGGTGGCTGGCCAGCAGCAGCTGGCCTTGGCACACAGCGAGCCGCAAGCCCGCTACACCCTCAGCGATGTGCAGACGCGCGCGCAGGCCGTGCCCGATGGCTGGCGCATCGACGGCCACAAATCCCTGGTGCTGGGCGGGGCGCAAGCCGACGCGCTGCTGGTGCTGGCCCGCACCGAGGGGGCGTCCCGGGACACGCACGGCCTGAGCTTGTTCATCGTGCCGGCCACCACCGATGGCCTGGCGGTGCAGCATTTCCAGACCCTGGACGGCCGGCATGCGGCCCACATCGACCTGCACCATGCGCGCGTCCCGCACGATGCCTTGCTCGGGCCCCTGCACCAGGCCTTCCCCGCCTTGCAGCAGGCCACCGACCTGGCCCTGGTCTGGACCTGCGCGGAGTCGGTGGGCGCGATGGAGACGCTGATCGAGCGCACCACCGAACACCTCAAAACCCGGCGTCAATTTGGCGCACCGCTGGCGCGCTTTCAAGCCCTGCAACACCGCCTGGCCGACACCATGATCGGGCTGGAGCAGGCCGACGCCATGGTCATGGCCGCGGCCATGTTGATCGACCATGCGCCGCCCGAGGTGCGCCAGAAGGTCCTGGCCACCACCAAGGTCATCACCGCCCGCGCCGCGCAGGCCACCAGCGAAGCGGCCATCCAGATGCATGGGGCCATGGGCATGACCGCCGAGTGCCGGGTGGGGCACTTTGCCAAATTGCTGACCACGCTCTCGCTTTACCTGGGCGACGCCCAGCACCACCTGCGCTGGTACGCCGAGCACGCCATTGCGCCCAGCGCAGCCGCAACGCAAGCGTCAGCGCCCACCACCGAGAAGGAGTTCGCATGAGCCACGGCCCTCTGTCGGGATACACCGTCATCGATGCCAGCCGGGTGCGCGCCGGCCCGACGGCGGTGCGCTTTTTTGCCGATCTGGGCGCCCGGGTCATCAAGATCGAAATCCCAGAAGGGGCGCCGGGACAGGACGACATGATTGGCGGACGCACCAACGATGTGGCCGACAACGAGAACCTGCACCGCAACAAGCAAAGCCTGACGCTCAATCTGAAAACCCCGGAAGGCGTGGCCATCCTGAAAGACCTCATCCGCGAGGCCGATGTCTTTGTCGAGAATTACCGCCCCGATGTGAAGTACCGCCTGGGCATTGGCCCGGACGTTCTGCGCGCCGTCAATCCCCGCCTGGTCTACGCCAGCATCTCGGGCTTTGGCCAAACCGGGCCGTACAGCAAACGCCCCGGTTTCGACTCGATTGCCCAGGGCATGGGCGGTCTCATGAGCGTGACGGGCCGGCCCGGCGATGGCCCCATGCGGGCCGGTGTGCCGATTGCCGACCTGTCGGCGGGCTATTTCTGTGCCATTGGGATTCTGTGTGCCTTGCTCGAGCGCGAGCGCTCGGGGCAGGGCGACTGGGTGCAGACCTCCTTGTTGCAGGCGCAGATTGCCATGCTCGACTTCCAGGCGGTGCAGTGGCTGGTCTCGGGCAAGGTCCCCGGTCAGCATGGCAACGAACACCCCATGACCGTGCCCACCGCGGTGTACGAAACATCCGACGGGCACATCAATGTGGCGGCCATTGGCAACAACATGTGGCAGCGCATGTGCCGGGCCATGGAGGTGCCGGCCCTGGCGCAGGATCCGCGTTTCAAGGATGGCGTCAACCGGGTGCGCAACCGCGATGCCATCAACGCCGAGATCCAGGCCATCATGCGCACCCGCAGCAGCGCCGAGTGGACCGAGCGCTTGCTGGAGGCGGGGGTGCCCTGCGGCCCGATCCTGCCCATCGACCAGGTGTTTGCCGATCCGCAGGTGCAGCACCTGGGCATGGCCTGGCCCATGTCGCACGAGCGCCTGGGCGAGGTGGCCCTGGTGGGGCAACCCATGATTTTCGAGCGCCATCCGGCGCCGGCGCAAACGCGCCCGGCGCCCGCCTTTGGTGCCGATACCGACGCCATCCTGGCCGAAATCGGCCTGCACGAGGCGCGCATTGCCGAACTCAAACGTCAGTTTGTGGTGTGAGCTTGTTCGATCCTTTCCATGACAACAGGAGACCAACCATGATTCGTCGCTACCCATCCCTGGTGCTGGCCCTTGGGGCCTGCCTGGCCGCCATGGCCCCGGCCAAAGCGCAAAACACGCCCACGCGGGGCGGCACATTTGTGTACGCCATCACCCAGGGCGATCCGGCCACGCTCGATTGCCACGCCGCCATCTCGATCAATGTCGCGCTGCGCATCGCGCCGCATTACGCCAGCCTGTTGCGGCAAAACCCTGCCGATCCATCGCAGATCGTGGGGGATCTGGCGCGCAGCTGGACCGTCTCGCGCGACGGCAAGACCTACACCTTCAAGCTGCATCCCAATGTGCGCTTTCATGACGGCAGCGCCCTGACCGCCAGCGACGTCCGCTTCAGCCTGGACCGCATTCGCAATCCCCCCAAGGGCATGATGTCGCCGCGCGAGGCCATGTTTGCCGACGTCAGCGCCATCGAGACCCCGGACAAGGAAACCGTGGTCATCCGCCTGTCCGCGGCCAACGCCTCGTTTCTGAAGATGCTGGCCAACCCCACGGCCTGCGTGATCTCGGAGGCCATGACCAAGGCCGACCCCGACTACCCCGGCAAAAAGGTGATGGGCTCGGGCCCCTTCAAGTTTGTGCGCTACTCGCCGGGCCACGAGTGGGTGGGCGAGCGCTTTGACGGTTATTTCGTCAAGGGGCGTCCGTACCTGGACGGCTTTCGGGCCCTGTCGATGCCCGTGCCGGCGGCCATCAACGCCCTGTCGGCCGGTCAGGTCATGACCGATTTTCGTGGGGTGGCCAATGCCGACGCGGCACGCATCAAGGCCGCGCGTGGCGACAAGGTGCGCATCCACGAGGCCAAGGAGCCCATCAACCTGCTCCTGATGTACATGCTCAACGGCAAAAAGCCCGATCTGGCCGATGTGCGGGTGCGCCGCGCCATCGCCCTGGCCATTGACCACTGGGGCGGCGAGAAGCTGATCGAGCGCTCCACGGGCACCAGCGCCCCTGGCGGGCTGCTGCGCCCGGGCTCGGCCTTTGCCCGCACACCCGAAGAGCTCAGCACCTTGCCGGGCTTTCGCCGCGACATGGAGGCCGCCCGTGCCGAGGCCCGCAAGCTGCTGGCCGAAGCCGGCAAGACCAACCTGAACCTGCGCCTGCTCAATCGCAAGCCCTTTCCCTATGCCGGCGTGTTCCTGATCGACCAACTGCGCCAGGTGGGCATCACGGTGACCCAGGAGCAGCCCGAAGACCCGCAGTACATCGCCAAGCGCGAGGCCGGAGAATTTGATCTGCTGCTGGGGGCCTTCCCCGACATGGACGACGACCCCACCATGCAATGGTCGGCGCTGACGTCCGAGAGCACCAATGCCCGCATTTATGTCAACGGCGACGAAAAGCGCGTCGATGCCTATTACCTGCAGCAAAAGCAGGCGACCACGCCGGCGCAGCGCAAGGCCATCTTGCACGAGGCCGAGGCCTGGATGCTGAACCAGGCCTATGTGGTGCCGTTCTTCTGGGGCCGCCGCACCGTGGTGATGGCGTCCGAGGTGGGCGGCTACACCCCCACCCACAGCAACTGGGTCGGGCTCGATCTCTCCGAGCTCTGGCTCAACAAATAATCATTCCATCCGATCGCCACCCGCACACAAGAGGTAAGCCTCCATGCCATTGAGCAAAGAACAGAACGAGTTGTTGACCCGGGTCGACAACGGGGCCCCGATGGGCGACATGATTCGCCAGCACTACTGGATCCCGGCCATTCCGACGGCCAAGCTGGTCAAGGACGGGGCCCCGATCCGGGTTCGCCTGCTGGGGCGTAACTATGTGGCGTTTCGCGACACCTCGGGCCGCGCGGGCCTGCTCGACGAGCAGTGTCCCCACCGCAAGGCCTCGCTGCTGCTCGCGCGCAACGAAGAGGACGGCCTGCGCTGCATCTACCACGGCTGGAAATTCAATGCGCGTGGCGATCTGCTGGAAGCGCCCAACCATGCCGGCGACCAGGCGCAGTTTTGCAAGGCCGTGCGGCTCAACCGCTACCCAGTGCAGGAGCGGGCCGGGATTCTCTGGGCCTGGCTCGGCAAGGGCAGCGATGTGCCGCCGTTCCCCGACCTGCCGTTCAACAACCTGCCCGAAGGCCACACGGCCGTGACCACCCAGGAGGTGCCGACCAACTGGGTGCAGGGCGTGGAAGCGACCGTGGACACCACCCATGTGAGTTTTCTGCATTCGTCCACCGTCTTGCTCACCGCCGGCCCCCAGGGCAATCAGCGGGTGAACATGACCAAGAGTCGCGCGCCTCGACTGGAGTACGAGGACCGCTCCTATGGCTTTCGCTATGTGGCGTTGCGACCGATGCCCGAGGGCAATGTGTACGCCCGGGTCAACAACTTCGTCATGCCCTGGTACGGCATCATCTGCGCGCCCGACAAGGGGGCCAATGCCATGGTGTTCTTCTCGGTGCCGGTGGACGACACGCACCACCGGGCCTGGTTCGTGCCCTTCAACACCGAGCGGCCGCTGGGCATGAACTCGTTCACGCTGATCTCGGACCCCTGGCGTTTCCCACCCTTGCCACCGGGCACGCCCGACAACAACTGGGGCCAGGACCGCGAGTTGATGAAGCGTGGCCACTTCAGCGGTTTTCCGCAGCACCTGGCCACCGAGGACTTTTCGATGTTCATGGGCCAGGGCCCCATCCTGGACCGGACCGACGAGCAGCTGTGCTCGGCCGATGGCGCGGTGGTGCGCATGCGCCAATGCCTGCTCAAGTCGGTGGCCGAGTTCCAAGAAGGCAAAATCCCCTATTTGGCCCGCAACCCCGACTACCCCAGGGCGCTGTCGGTGGGCGGATTGATCGATCAAGCCGAGCAGTGGCGCGATCTGTTGCCCGCCGAATGATGGCGAGCCCATCGCGTTGAAACCTGCGCAAGAAAGATTTGCATGACTTCTGAACTCGTGACCTATGAACTCGACGGCGACGTGGCCCTGCTGGGCCTGAACCGACCCGACAAGCGCAACGCCATCAACGACGCGCTGGTGAGCGCCTTGTCGCAAGCGGTGCAGCGGGCGCACGACGAGGCCAAGGTGGGCGTGCTGTTTGGCCACGGCAGCAATTTCAGCTCGGGCCTGGACCTGGCCGAATTGCTGGCACGGGCCAACGGGCAGATCACCCGCTCGCCCAAGCGCCATCGGCACAACTGGCACACCGTGTTCGACCAGATCGCGCGCGGACCGATTCCCTTTGTGGCGGCCCTGCATGGGCCCGTGGTGGGTGGGGGGCTGGAGCTGGCCACGGCCGCGCACCTGCGCGTGGGCGACGAGACGGCGGTCTTTGGCCTGCCCGAGGGGCAACGCGGCATTTTTGTGGGCGGCGGTGGCACGGTGCGCATCCAGCGTGTGGTGGGCACCAGCGTCATGATGGACATGATGCTCACGGGCCGACTGCTCGATGTGCACGAGGGGCTGGCCACACACATCGTGCGCTACGTCACTCCACCGGGCCAGGCCCTGGCCAAGGCGCGCAGCCTGGCCGCGCGGATCGCGCAAAATACGCTGGACACGAATTGGAAAATCATCAACGTGCTGCCCCGTATCCAGGACATGTCCCACGACGACGGCTTGTTTGTCGAACAGATGAACTCGGCCATGGCGCGGGGGCCGGAAGCCGCCGAGCGGCTCAAGGCATTTGTGGAAAAACGCGCCGAGCCGCTGGGCGTGGCCGCTGGCCAGGCGCCGACCGGTGCCGCCGGTTCGGGGCCGGACACCGCACGTTGACACCCCGCAGAACCCAGGGAGACCGCCATGCTGACCCAAACCCGCGACCCAAGCCGCCTCGACGAACCCGTGCTGGAGGCCCTGGTGCCCACCCGGCGGGCCGCCGAAATCCGGGCCACCTTGCAGGCCCAGATCGAGAGTGGGCAACGACCGCCTGGGTCCCTGCTGGATGAGAAAGCCCTGACGCAGGAGTTTGGCGTGTCGCGCACCCCGGTGCGCGAAGCGCTGCAGCAGCTGGCGGCCAACGGGCTGGTGCGCATGCAGCACCGCCAGGGCGTGCGGGTCTCGCGCCTGACCGTCAACCAGGTGCGCGGCATGCTGGAGTTTTTCTGCGAGATGGAGGTGGTGATGGCCTCGCTGGCGGCGCGGCGCCTGAGCGCCGAGCTGAGCGAGAAGCTGCACGCCGCCCTGGCCGCCTGCGAGCGCTGCCTCAAGGCCGGGGATGTGGATGGCTACGAGCAGGCCAATGTGCGCTTTCACGAGGTGGTCTACACCGCTGCGCACAACGAGTACATGGCCGATGTGCTGCGCACCACCCGCCGCATGATCAAGCGCTACCGCGTCAAGCCCCGCTTTACCCAGCGGCAAATGGAGGCCTCGTTCGCCGATCACCAGGCCATTGTGTTGGCCATCGAATCTGGCGACGAGAGCGCCATCGCCGCCGCCATTCGCAAGCATGTGCCCTTTGGCAACAGTGGCTTTGCCGAGTTTCTGGCGCTGGTGCCCCCCGAGTACTTCGGCGACGACGCGCAGGGCTGAGCCCCTGCGCCCCCCCAAACCGCACCTGCGATCGCTGTTGCCGCCGGAGGGACGCTTACAAGTTGTTGATTCAATGCGTTCAATGTATTGAATCATGCTGAACAATGCATTGGACACATTGAATTTGGGTTTTTAGCATGAGGGTGTTGTTCTGCCATTCACCCCATTCCTTCACGGAGACATCCCGTGCAAACCCCTTTCATCTCTCGCCGCGTGCTGCTGGCCGCCCTGGGCGGCATGGCCCTGAGCGCTCAGGCCAACACCGCATACCCCAACAAGACGATCAGCCTGGTGGTGCCTTACCCGCCCGGTGGCCCGTCGGACTTCTTTGCCCGCCGTGTCCAGCCCGATGCCGCCGCGCGCCTGGGGCAGACCATGATCATCGAGAACCTGGGCGGCGCTGGCGGCTCGATCGGCCTGAGCAAGGTCCTCAATGCACCGGCCGACGGCCACACCCTGGCGTTGGGCAGCCCCATGGAACTGGTGCTGGCCCCCTTGGCCATTGCCGGTGTGCGCTACAAGCCCGAGGACTTCCGTCTGGTGGCCCAGTTTGCCACCACCACCACCGTGCTGGCCGTGCGCCCGGGTCTGAACGTCAAGACCGTGGGGGATCTGATCAACCACGCGCGCAAGAACCCCAGCCAGCCCCTCACCTACGGCAGCGTCGGCCCCGGTTCGCTCTACCACCTGATCGGTGAGCGCTTTACCCAGTCGACCAACGTCAGCTCGATTCATGTGCCCTACAAGGGCATCGCGCCCCTGCTGACCGACCTGATGGGCGGCCAGATCGACATGGCCTTCCTGCCCATGGCGGGTTCGATCCCGCAGACCCTGCAGGACGGCAAGATCCGTGGCCTGGCGGTGACCTCCAAGACCCCGCACCCTTTGTTCAAGCAGTTCCCGGCCATGGCCACGATGGCGGGCCTGGAGGCGATGGACTTTGACATCTGGGCCGGTGTCCAGGTGCACAAGAGCACGCCGGAGCCGGTCATTGCCGCACTGAACAAGGCCTTCTACGCCGCCGCGGAGAACCCCGAGAACCGCAAGGCGCTGGAGGCC
Source organism: Pseudomonadota bacterium (assembly GCA_041157045.1). GTDB lineage: Bacteria > Pseudomonadota > Gammaproteobacteria > Burkholderiales > Burkholderiaceae_C > Limnohabitans_A. The sequence continues at coordinate 843 of JBEBDJ010000090.1, read as the reverse complement.
ACGGGCAATGTGGTGCTCAAGCCGCGCACCCCGGCCGAGCTGACCCGCATCTACAACGCCGAGATCGAGCGCTACCGCCAGATCGCGCGCAGCATCAACCTGCAACCCCAGTGATCAGGGCCGGCCGATGAACGCTCCCCGCGACCCCTTTGCGCACGATTTGTTGGCGGCGCTGACGGCGCAAGCCGATGAGTTCATTGCCGTGCGCCGCGACATCCATCGCCATCCGGAGATGGGCTACAAGGAATACCGCACCAGCGACCTGGTGGCCGAGCAATTGCAGTCCTGGGGCTACGAGGTCCACCGCGGCCTGGGCGGCACCGGGGTGGTGGGCACGCTGCGCCGGGGCACCGGTGGCAAATCGCTGGGCTTGCGCGCCGACATGGACGCGCTGCCCATCGAGGAGGCCACGGGCCTGCCCTACAGCAGCTGCCAGCCGGGCATCATGCACGCCTGCGGCCACGACGGTCACACCGCCATGCTGCTGGCTGCGGCGCGTCACATCGCGCAGCAGGTCGAGTTCTCGGGCACGCTGCACCTGATCTTCCAGCCCGCCGAGGAAGGCCTGGGCGGCGCGCGCAAGATGATGGACGACGGCCTGTTCACGCAGTTCCCTTGTGATGCCGTGTTCGGCATGCACAACATGCCTGGCCATCCCCAAGGCCAGCTGGTCTTTCGCGATGGTCCGGCCATGGCTTCGTCAGACAACGTGACCATCACCATCGAAGGCACAGGCGGCCACGGCGCTGTGCCCCACCGCGCGGCCGACCCCGTGGTGGCGGGTGCGGCCATTGTGCTGGGCCTGCAGAGCATCGTCGCGCGCAATGTGGATCCGCAGCAAAC
>JBEBDJ010000089.1:0-4541 GCA_041157045.1 Pseudomonadota bacterium | reverse complement strand
CAGGCGCCCCATTCGTCCCATGCCGTTGATCCCAACGTTCATCTCAACTCTCCAGGTTTTATTTCAATGGTTATTGAATTATTGCTGCAAAATATGACAGTTCTGCGACACAAGCGCGCTGTGTAACGCTGGGTGCGATCTGCCCACGGCGGTGAGCGATCTACCGGGCGAAGAAGGCGAGGCGGCCCTGCGGATGTTGCGCCAGTGCGGGCGCGAGCAAGCGCTGCAGGGTGGGCGCCTGGTCAGCAGGTGGTGGTGCCACACCGTTTGGCTCGCTTGGGCGAAGGTGAGCAGTCTTGGCCCTGGCAGCAGTGGTCGACCAGGTAGCCCACCAGGCCGTTCATGTGCGCCAGGTTGGGTCTGTAGAACAGTTGGCGCCCGTCGCGCTCAACGGTGACCAAATCCGAGCGGGCCAACTCCTTCAGGTGGAAGGACAGGTTGGACCCGGTCAGCCCGAGCATGGCCGCGAGCGCCGATGGCGTCAGCCCCTCTGGGCCTGCGCCGATGAGGGCGCGGAAGATCCGCAGCCGTGCTTCCTGGGCCAGCGCAGCGAGAGCAGCAACAGCAGTTTTTTCGTTCATAATTCAATGATACTTGAATTGTTGATTTTTTCCAGACCTTCAATGACTGACCTTGCCTCCCCATCGCCGGTCGCCGCACCGCCTGCCATCCGTTTTTTTGAGCGCTACCTGACCTGGTGGGTGGCCTTGTGCATCGTCGCCGGTGTCGCGCTGGGTCAATGGCTGCCGGGGGTGTTCAAGGCCATTGCTGCCCTGGACGTGGCCCAGGTCAATTTGCCGGTCGGCATCTTGATCTGGGTGATGATCATCCCCATGCTGCTGAAGATCGACTTCGCGGCGCTGGGGCAGGTCAGGGCGCATGCCCGGGGCATCGGCGTGACCTTGTTCGTGAACTGGGCGGTCAAGCCCTTTTCAATGGCCGTGCTGGGCTGGCTCTTCATCCGGCAGGTGTTTGCCCCTTGGTTGCCCGCGGAGCAGATCGACAGCTACATCGCCGGCCTGATCCTGCTGGCCGCGGCACCCTGCACGGCGATGGTGTTTGTGTGGAGCCAACTCTGCAAGGGAGACCCGTACTTCACCCTGTCGCAAGTGGCGCTCAACGACAGCATCATGGTCGTGGCCTTCGCGCCCATCGTGGCCCTGCTGCTGGGGCTTTCGTCCATCTCCGTGCCCTGGGAGACGCTGCTTACCTCGGTGGGCCTGTACATCGTCGTGCCGGTCATTTTGGCCCAAGGCTGGCGCAAGGCCTTGCTTGCGCGCGGAACGGGGCATTTCGAGGCCGTCGCGGCCCGTCTGGGGCCCTTCTCGATATCGGCCCTGCTGGCGACCCTGGTGCTGCTGTTTGCGTTCCAGGGCGAGGCGATTTTGGCGCAGCCGGTGGTGATTGCTCTGCTGGCGGTGCCGATCTTGATCCAGGTGATCTTGAACGCAGGCCTGGCCTACTGGCTCAACCGTCGGCTGGGTGTGCAGCACTGCGTGGCTGGCCCATCGGCGCTGATTGGCGCCAGCAACTTCTTCGAACTTGCCGTGGCCACGGCCATCAGCCTGTTCGGCTTCCAATCGGGAGCGGCGCTGGCCACGGTGGTGGGGGTCTTGATCGAAGTGCCCGTGATGCTGGCGGTGGTGGCCGTGGTCAACCGGAGCCAGGACTGGTACGAGCGGCCCACGCGGGGAGTCGGCGCATGAGCATCACCATCTATCACAACCCCGCCTGCGGCACATCGCGCAATGTGCTGGCGCTCATTCGCCACGCTGGGCTTGAGCCGACCATCGTGGAGTACCTCAAGACGCCGCCGTCCAAGGCGCAGTTGCGCGAACTGGTCGCCGCCACCGGGCAGCCGCTGCGCGCCCTGCTCAGAGAAAAGGGCACGCCCTACGCAGAGCTGGGCCTGTCCGATCCCAATTGGTCCGATGAGCAGTTGTTGGACTTCATAGGACAGCACCCCATCTTGATGAACCGTCCCGTTGTGGTGACCCCCTTGGGCACCAAGCTATGCCGCCCCTCGGAGGCGGTGCTGGAAATCCTGCCGGTAGGCCCACTGCCGCCGTTCACGAAAGAAGACGGCGATCCCATTGTGGACAACGGGGTGCGGCGATCCCTGGCATGAGGCGAGATGGCGCTTCACGCCTCCTTTGGTCTTGAAGTGCCAAAGGAATTCGCAACGAGATCGACCAAGCCAAGCGCCAGCACCGTGGGCGAAGCCCCCGTCAAGATGCGGTTCCAGATCCGCACTCACCCACCCTGAGTGGGATTGGCGCGGCCCAGCGCCCAGCAGCGTCCTTGGCGCGGTGGGCCTCAAGGGCGTCCCAAGGCCGTTTCCAGGCATTCCATGAAGGCCTTGATCTTGGCGCTCGGCAAGCGCCTGGAGGTGTGCAAGGCCCACAACTCGGCCGCTTGATCACCGGCGGGACCCCAGGACACCAGGCGACCGGCGGCCAGGTCATCGGCCACGACCAGTTGCGGCAGCCTGGCGGCGCCCAGGCCGGTGAGGGCGGCGTCGCGGATCATGGTGAGCAGGGGCAGTTCCAGCACAGGCTGCACCGGGATGTCTCTTGGGGCCGGCCCTGCCAAGGCCCAGCTGTTGCGGTTGTTGGGTCCGCGCACGATGACGGGCACCGGCCGTGCCGATGCGGCACCCGTCCGCGCGAACCGCTTTTTCAGGGCCGGCGTGGACACCACGAGCACCCGGTCGCGCGCAAAGCACCGACCGACCAGCTCGGATTGGGGCGCTGGGTTGACCCGGATGACCAGGTCGTAGCCCTCATGGACCAGGTTCACTTCTCGATCTTCGAGCGTGATGGCCAGTCGGACGTCGGGATACGCCATCGTGAACTGCGCGGCCAGGCGTCCCAAGACCAACTGGCCAAACAGCATCGGCGCGCTCACCCGCAAGAGCCCATGCGCTTGCGTTCGGCCATCGCGCAGCACATCCGCCGTCTCGGCGATCTCGCGCATGGGCCCGTTGGTGCGCTCGAGCAGCAGCGCGCCCTCTTCGGTGAGTCGCACGGCCCTGGCCCCGCGCTCGAACAGCCGAACCCCCAAGGCGGCTTCCAGGGCCATCACCTTGCGCGACAAGCTGGCCTTGGGCCGGCCACTGGCGCGGCTGGCCTGGGCGAACCCCTCATGGTGGGCCACCAACAGAAAATCCGACAGGTCATCGAGGTTCATCATCGTTTCATATTTAGGACGCCACGTTCTATTCTTGTCGGCGTCGTTTTGATTTTGAAATACTATCATCCATCCATCGGGCCAGATGGCCCGATCAGGCCCCTGGCCTTGCCCAATCGACGACCCGAAAGAAGCCCCATGCCCAAAGACAAGATCCTCGTGCTCAACGCCACCGGCAAGGTGGGGCGACATGTTTGCCGCGCCCTGTTGGAGGCCGGTTATGAGGTGCATGGAACGACGCGACGTGCCCAGCATCCCATGGCCGAGTGGGGGGTCAAGCCCGTGGTCTGCAACTACACCTTGCGCGCGGATCTGGACCGGGCCTTTGCCGAGACCGGTGCCAAGAAAGTGTTTGTGATCACGGACTACTTTGGTGCCGCCCACAAAAGCGCCGAATTGGAATTCGAGCAAGGACGCGCCGCCATCGATGCGGCCAAGGCCGCCGGGGTGGATCAACTGGTGTTCATGAGTGTGGCGGATGCGGAGTGCTTTGATCAGCACGTCAAACATCTGCATGCCAAACTGGCCCTGGAGCAATACCTGCGCAAGGCCGGGGTTCCGTTCTCCATCCTCCGGCCATGTGCCTTTTTTGAAAACCTGGATGACGCCGCCAACTGGAACCCACTGAAAAAAGGCGTGGTCAAGTTCTTGACGCTTGCAGACTGCAAGTACTGCGCGACCTACGACATTGGCCGGGCTGCGGCGATCCAGTTCCAGGACCCCGCCACCTGGCTCGGCAAGTCGCTTGACGTGATTGGCTGGCAGGGCGACCTGTCGCAAGTGGCCGCGGCCCTGTCCAAGGTCAGTGGCGTGCCGGTCAAGGCCAAGCTGGCCATGCCCATCTGGTTGCGGCGGTGGCTGCTCAAGGATTTGCACCACATGTTTCTGTACTACGAGGTGCAGAAGGGGCCGCGCGGCACGCCAGCGGCCTTTCGCACCGTTTTGCCCGATGCCCTCTCGGCCGAGGACTGGTTCCGCTTTCATGGCCACTATGCCAATGGCGAGCGCATTGCGAAGGACCCCTTGCCGCCAGGTCGCTGACCGGCTGGGGCCGATGCGGCGTGGGCAGGGGAGGGCTGGCGCCGCAGGGGGTGGGTCGGTCTGCACGGGGGGCTTTGGGCGCGTGCCGGTTATCCTCGGGCCATCTTTGCGCTGTTTGAAGGGCCGAACCCATCCCATGTCCGCTGCCAGCCACCTCGATCACATCACCGTCACCGCTGCCAACTTGCATGAAGGCGCTGCCTGGGTCACGCAGGTGCTGGGCGTGCGCCCGCAAGCCGGGGGCGAGCATCCGCGCATGGGCACGCACAACCTGCTCATGCGCCTGAGCGAGCGCAGCTTTTTGGAAATCA
>JBEBDJ010000088.1:0-25093 GCA_041157045.1 Pseudomonadota bacterium | reverse complement strand
TGCCCGTAATAGGTCTGGCCGCCACCGGCCCGCGCCATCTCCACCATGAGTTGTTCATTGAAGCTGCGCCCCAGCCCCACGGTGCTGGTGCCCACCCCGCGCGAGAGCCAGTCGCGGCATTGCGCCGCGATCTGCGTGGAATCGGTCAGGCCATGGTTGGCCTGCCCGTCCGAGAGCAGGATGACCCGCGAGACGGCCTGTGCGCTGCCGCCTTCGAGTTGCTGCGCCCCAGCGAGCCAGCCACCATGCAGGTCGGTGCTGCCGCCGCTGTGCACCTGCGCCAGCATGGCGCTGATCTGGGCCTCGGCCGGCGGCGTCTGCAGGGGCAGCAGCACATCGACCTCGTGGTCGTAGACGAGCAGGCTCAGCTGATCGATGGGGCTCAGGTGGGTGGCGATGTGCTGGGCACAGCGCAGCGCCTCGGTCAGCGGGGGGCCGTCCATGCTGCCCGAGCGGTCAATCACCAGGGCCAGGCGCTTGGGCATGGCGGGCTGGGCAATGGCGGCCTGCGCGGGCGCGCGCAGGCGCACCAGCACATCCACATGGCCCCCGGCGGCGGGCACGCCGTCTTGCAGGGGCGACAACAACAGGGTGGGGTGGCTCATCATCATCTCCTTTGAAAGAAAGGCGGTGATGTTGATGCCCGCAAAGCTCAGGGCACGATCCCGCAGGCTGTGGGTTTGCACAGCCTGCACCGCGGGCCCTGCCCGCGCAGCGTGCTAGCTGTCGGACCGATAGCGCGCGTGCATGCGCTCGATCTGGTCGCCCACCTGTTGGCGCAGGCTGGCGGGGGCGATCACCTCGACCTCGGGGCCAAAGCGCAAGATGTCGCCGATCAGCTCGCGCGCGTCGGCGTAGGGCACGCGCAAGGTGTAGCGGCCGTCGGGGTGCAGCACCCCTTGCTGCTGCCGGTGCCAGATCTCGTGCTGGACCCAGCCGGCGCGCACCGCACTGAAGCGCAGCTCGGCCCAGTCACGGGCCTCACCGGCAAAAATGCCGTAGCTGCTGTCGAGTTGCTGGCGCATGGCGGCCAGGTCGATCTCTTTGGCCGGGGTGTCCAGGGCGTGGGCCGTTTGGATGGCATCGATCGAGAAGCTGCGCAAGCCCCGTCGCAGGTGGCACCAGGCGTCGACGTACCAGTTGTCGCGGTAATGCACCAGCTGCTGCGGCGAGATCACGCGCTCCAGGGTGTGGCCGCTGAGCCGGTTGTGGTGCCGCACCCGGACCTGGCGGCGCTCAAAGGTGGCCTTGCCAATGGTCTCGAAGGCCGCCAGTGGCATGCGCCGCCGCCCGGCGCTCAGTGCCCGCACCCGCTGTGTGAGCTGGAAGGGATCAAGGCCCTGCTGGCTGAGCATGGCATCGAGCCGCCGCCGCAGCGGCCGCAGCTTGGGGCCCAGCAAGCCCGGGTCGAGCTGCTCGATCATGTGCTGGATGGTCATCAGCGCCAGGATCTCGTCCTGGCTGAACCACAGGCCCGGCAGCTCGGTGCTGTCGGCCGGCACCTCCAGCCGGTAGCCCCCCAGGTCACGGTCGAACACGATGGGCGTGCCCAGCCGGTCGCGCAGCTTGGCCAGGTCCCGCTTGAAGGTGGCGGGCGAGATCTCCAGTGCTGCCAGCAGCGCGTCCCGGTCCATGGCCCGGCGATGGCTCAGCAGCGTCCTGTAGCGGTACAGACGGTCGATTTCGGACATGTGACCCCCCTTGCTCTTGTGAGGATCATTGTGCAGGAGCGGGGGCACGAAGGCCAGTGGGCGGGCCGGCGCTTGTCGGGCGTTTGAGGTCTGACCGCGGTCGGGCAGGGGGGGCCCCGCGCTGGGCGCAGGCGCTGGCGAGACGCGTGGCGCTGGTCTGCCCCACGGGGCTTGGGTTAAAATGGGCCCGCAGGTCCAGCGGAGTTATTCATTCTTCAAGGCGCCGGTGAACGAGGGCATTGGTATGCAGTTCCCTGGTTTCGGCGCGGGGCACCAGGAAAGACAAGATCATGAGCCATCCCAACGCCCCTTTTGAAATCCATGTCCACGGCGATGTGCCGATCAAGCCCGGCACCGACGCCAAGGCGCTGGCCGAAGCGCTGCGGCCGCTGTGGCATTACGCCGGTGCCCGCTCGCTCAAGGACGGCGCGGCCAGCCTGTACGAGGAAGAGCCCGGGCTCAGCTTTGATGCGGCCAACCAGTGCCTGCGCATGTGCTGGACCACGCGCGGTGACGACGAGTTCCGCATGGTGCTCGATGACCTGTGCATGAACCTCAACGAGGTCTCGTCGGCCGGCGCGCAGATCGAGGTCAGCTTCTACGATGTCGAGTTTGACGAGGACGATGAGGCCGAAGGCGCCGAGGCGCGCGACGACTTCATGGTCTTGTTTGTGGGGCCGGATCCGGCCTCCATCATGCAGGCCCAACGCGACCTGCTGGTCCACGATGTGGTCAACCTGATGGAGCGGCACTTTGATGGCTCGGAGCTGTCGGGTGTTGTCGCCGAAATCGACAAACTGTTCACGCAGCGCTTTGACAACCTGGTCAGCTCGCTCGACCTGGGCAAGCCCCCGCGCGGGCCCGGCGGGGGTGGGGGCAGCCATGGCGGCGGCGGCGGACGTCGCCCCCGTCACCTGCACTGAGCGTTCAACAGGCCGCGTCTCGAACAGCCCCTGCCGCTGGTATGCTGGCGCCTGCCGGCAAGCCGCCGGTGATCCAAGGGGGCTTCCCATGTCAACACCCATGCTGACCGGTCAGCTCAACCCCGGCGTGCGCCGCCGTGAGGTGCTGGGCTGGGCGATGTACGACTTTGCCAACTCCGGCTACACCACCGTGGTCATCACCGCCGTGTTTGCGGCGTATTTTGTGGGCGGGGTGGCCGGAGGTGCCTCGTGGGCCACCTTGCTGTGGACCACGGGCCTGAGCCTGTCGTACCTGCTGGTGATGGTCACCATGCCGGGCCTGGGCGCCTGGGCCGATCGGCACGCCGCCAAAAAGCGCCTGTTGGCGGTGGTGACCCTGGGCTGCGTCCTCAGCACCGCGGCGCTGGCGCTGGTGCAGCCGGGCCAGATCTGGCTGGGCTTGCTGCTGCTCATTGTCTCGAACGCGTTCTACTCGTATGGCGAGTCGGTGTCGGCCGCCTTTTTGCCCGAGTTGGCCAAGCCCCAGGGCATGGGCCGCGTGAGCGGCTGGGGTTGGTCGCTTGGCTACATCGGCGGCATGCTGGCGCTGGGCATCTGCCTGGCGTATGTGCTGGCGGCCCAGGCGCGCGGCGAGAAGGCCGCGTCCTTTGTGCCGGTCACGATGCTGATCACGGCGGCGGTCTATGGCCTGGCCTCGCTGGTGACGTTCGCGCTGCTGCGCGAGCACGCCCAGCCCCGTCTGGATGCCCAGGCGCAAGGCGGCTGGCTGGCCAGCATGGCCAAGCTGCGCCAGACCTGGCGCGAGGCCCAGCCCTATGAAGACTTCCGGCGCTTGCTGGCCTGCTCGGTGGCCTACCAGGCCGGGGTGGCGGTGGCGATTTCCCTGGCGGCCATTTATGCCGAGCAGGTGATCGGCTTTGCGCCGCAAGAGACCATGGTGCTGATCTTTGTGCTCAACATCGCGGCCTTTGTGGGCGCGCTGGTGTTTGGCCATGTGCAGGACTGGCTGGGCCACAAGCGCACGCTGGCGCTCACCATTGTCGGCTGGATCCTGACCTGTGCGCTGGCCGCCGCCTCCACCACCAAGGCCGAGTTCTGGTGGGCAGCCGGGGTGGCCGGCGTCTGCATGGGGTCGAGCCAGTCGGCCGGTCGCGCCATGGCCGGCATGATGGTGCCGCCGCAGCGCCTGGCCGAGTTCTTTGGCCTGTGGACCTTCTCGATCCGCCTGGCCAGCATTCTGGGCCCGATGACCTACGGCCTGATCACCTGGGCCACCGGTGGCAACCACCGCATGGGCATTGGCGCCACGGCGCTGCTGTTTGGGCTGGGCTTGTGGCTGTTGATCCCGGTGGACGTGCAGCGCGGCGCCCGCCAGTCGACCGCCGCGCCATCAAGCGACTGAGCGCGCTCAGGCCATGCCCGCGTGGGCGCAGCAGTGGGCCGGCAGGCCCAGCCAGCGCGCCGCCGCGGCCTGCAAGCTCGGCAGGTCGCCGGTGGTCAGCAACTGCACGCGTTGCGACGGATCGCTCGGCAGCGGGCCGGCGTGCAGTTGGTGCGCCGCCGCCAGCAGGCGGCGTGTCTGGCGCGCCACCGCGTCGCCGGTGTCCACCAGCTGCACGTCGGGGCCGACCAGGGCTTGCAAGGCCTCGCGCTCAAACACATAGTGGGTGCAGCCCAAGACCAGGGTGTCGATCTGCCCAGGCCCTTGGCCAAAGCGGCCCAGCGCCTGGGTGTGCTCGCGCAACAGCGACCCGATGCGCACGCTGGCCGCATCGTGCAGGGCCGGGTCGGTGCCTTGCTCGATGGCCAGGGCCAGGCCGTTGCAGGCCTGCACATGAAACTGCGCCGATTCCTGCTGGCTGTGCAAGAGGCGCTGGAACTTGTCGCTGGCCACCGTCCCCCGGGTGGCCATCACGCCCACATGCCCGGTGCGGGAGAGGGCGGCGGCGGGCTTGAGGGCCGGCTCCACGCCCACCAGCGGCAGCTCGGGATGGGCCTGGCGCAACTCGTGCACGGCGGCGGCGGTGGCGGTGTTGCAGGCCACCACCAGGGCCTTGATGTGGTGCTGCGTCCGCAGGTGCTCGGTGATCTGGCGGCTGCGCTGGCGCACAAAGCTGTCGGTCTTCTCGCCGTAGGGCGCATGGGCGTTGTCGGCCAGGTAGACAAAGCGCTCGTGCGGCAGCTCGCGCAACAGGGCCTGCAGCACGCTCAGGCCGCCAATGCCGCTGTCAAACACACCGATGGGCGGGACTTGCATGCGCTGCGGGCAGGACAGGGCAGCCGTCTGGGGCCGCCCCGTGCTCATCAGGCGGCGGTCAGGGCGATGCCCTTGAACTCGCCACTGGCAATGCGCTGCGACCACTCGGCCGGGCCGGTGATGTGCGCGCTGGTGCCCCCGGCGTCCACCGCCACGGTGACGGGCATGTCGACCACGTCAAACTCGTAAATGGCCTCCATGCCCAGGTCGGCAAAGCCCACCACCTTGGCCCCCTTGATGGCCTTGGCCACCAGGTAGGCGGCGCCGCCCACGGCCATGAGGTAAGCGCTCTGGTGCTTTTTGATGGCCTCGATGGCGGTCGGGCCCCGCTCGGCCTTGCCCACCATGGCGATCAGGCCGGTTTGCGCCAGCATCATGTCGGTGAACTTGTCCATGCGGGTGGCGGTGGTGGGACCGGCCGGGCCGACCACCTCGTCGCCCACCGGGTCCACCGGGCCCACGTAGTAAATGACGCGGTTGGTGAAGTCCACCGGCAGGGGCTCGCCCTTGGCCAGCATGTCCTGGATGCGCTTGTGCGCGGCGTCGCGGCCGGTCAGCATCTTGCCGTTGAGCAGCAGGGTCTGGCCGGGCTTCCAGCTCGCGACCTGCTCGCGGGTGAGGGTGTTCAGGTCCACACGCTGGCTCTTCTGGGTATCGGGCTGCCAGTCCACGCTCGGCCACAGATCCAGGCTGGGCGCCTCCAGGTAGACCGGGCCCGAGCCGTCCATCACAAAGTGCGCATGGCGCGTGGCGGCGCAGTTGGGGATCATGGCCACGGGCTTGGAGGCCGCGTGCGTGGGGTACATCTTGATCTTGATGTCGAGCACGGTGGTCAGGCCGCCCAGGCCCTGTGCGCCAATGCCCAGGGCGTTGACCTTTTCATAGAGCTCCAGGCGAAGCGCCTCGACCTGATCGAGCTTCTCGCCGCGCGCGGCCTTGGCCTGCAGCTCGTACATGTTCAGGTCGTCCATCAGGCTTTCCTTGGCCATCAGCACGGCCTTCTCGGCGGTGCCGCCAATGCCGATGCCCAGCATGCCCGGCGGGCACCAGCCCGCGCCCATGGTCGGCACGGTCTTGAGCACCCAGTCGACCAGGTTGTCGCTCGGGTTGAGCATGACCATCTTGGATTTGTTCTCGCTGCCGCCGCCCTTGGCCGCCACCGTCACATCCAGTTGGTCGCCGGGCACGATCTCGGTGAAGATCACCGCCGGGGTGTTGTCCTGCGTGTTCTTGCGCGCAAATTGCGGGTCGGCGACCACCGAGGCGCGCAGCGCGTTGTCGGGGTTGAGGTAGCCGCGGCGCACGCCTTCGTTGATGGCGTCTTCGAGGCTGCCGGTAAAGCCCTCAAAGCGCACATTCATGCCGACCTTGAGGAAGACGTTGACGATGCCCGTGTCCTGGCAGATGGGGCGGTGCCCGTAGGCGCTCATCTTGCTGTTGGTCAGGATCCGCGCCATGGCGTCCTTGGCCGCCGGGCTCTGCTCGCGCTCCCAGGCGCGGGTGAGGTGGCTGATGAAATCGGCCGGATGGTAGAAGCTGATGTACTGCAGCGCGGCGGCAATCGATTCGATCAGGTCGTCTTGGCGGATGGTGGTCATGTGAGGACTCGGGCGTGGTTCAGGGGGAAACAGGCGGCGCTCAGTGCGCGTCGGGCTTGGCCAGCAGGCGGTCGGTCAGGGCAATGGCCATGGCGCTCAGCAAGAAGGCAATGTGGATCACCGTCTGCCACAGCAGCGTCTTCTCGTCGTAGTTGGCGGCGTTGATGAAGGTCTTGAGCAGGTGGATCGAGCTGATGCCGATGATGGCGGTGGCCAGCTTGACCTTGAGCACCGAGGCGTTGACGTGGCTCAGCCACTCGGGCTGGTCGGGGTGGCCTTCGAGGTTCAGGCGCGAGACAAAGGTCTCGTAGCCGCCCACGATCACCATGATCAGGAGGTTGGAGATCATGACCACGTCGATCAGGCCCAGCACCACCAGCATGATCACCACCTCGTTGAGGCCGGTGATGGGCGCGTCGGTCTTGTAGCCGATGCTGGTGACCAGGGCCTGCAGCGCCTGCTGGTTGCCAAACGCCGCCTCCAGCAGGTGCACCAACTCCACCCAGAAATGGAAGACGTAGACGCCCTGCGCCAGGATCAGACCCAGGTACAGCGGCAGCTGCAGCCAGCGGCTGGCAAAGATCAGGGAGGGCAGGGGGCCCATGGTGCTGCGGGTTTTGGGCGGGGGGGTGGTCATGGGGATGGGCTTCAGTCAAAACCCGCATTTTAGGCCCCGCAGGGGGGAGTTGACAGGCCCACGTCGAAGGCGCAAGACTGGCGTCAGTCAGTGCTTTGTAAGAGCCGGGGCGGACAGTCCCGGGCAGTCTGGTTTTTGACCTTGTCTTTGTTCTTTCTGGAGACGTATTTCATGAGCGCCAACGCCCTCTATCAGCCCGATCCGCAATTTGCGCAGCAAGCCCACATCTCGGGCATGGCCGCCTACCAGGCCCTGTGCAAGGAAGCGGAGACCGATTACGAGGGCTACTGGGCCCGCCTGGCGCGCGAGTTGATCAGCTGGAATACGCCCTTTACCAAGGTGCTCAACGACAGCAACGCGCCCTTCTTCAAGTGGTTCGAGGACGGCACCCTGAACGTGTCGTACAACTGCCTTGACCGCAACATCGAGCGCGGCCTGGGCGACAAGACCGCCCTGATCTTCGAAGCCGATGGGGGCGAGGTCAGCCATGTGAGCTACCGCCAGCTGCTGGCCAAGACCTGCCAGTACGCCAACGCGCTCAAGAGCCTGGGCGTGAAAAAGGGCGACCGCGTGATGATCTACATCGCCATGTCGGTCGACGGCGTGGCGGCCATGCAGGCCTGCGCCCGCATCGGCGCGACGCACTCGGTGGTGTTTGGCGGCTTCTCGGCGCAATCGCTGCGTGACCGCATCGAGGACACCGGTGCGGTGGCCGTGATCACCGCCGACTGCCAGGTGCGCGGCGGCAAGCAGCTGCCCCTCAAGCCCATCGTGGACGAGGCCATTGCCCTGGGTGGTTGCGACAGCGTGCGCCATGTCCTGGTGGTCAAGCGCGGCAGCGTCGCCATCAACATGGCCGCGGGCCGCGACCAGTGGATGGCCGATGTGGCCGATGCCCAGCCCACCACCTGCGAACCCGAGTGGGTCGAGGCCGAGCACCCGCTGTTCCTGCTCTACACCTCGGGCTCGACCGGCAAGCCCAAGGGCGTGCAGCACAGCACCGGCGGCTACCTCCTGCACGCGGCGCTCACCACCAAGTGGACCTTTGACCTCAAGGACAACGATGTGTTCTGGTGCACCGCCGACATCGGCTGGGTCACGGGCCACACCTACATCACCTACGGCCCCCTGGCCCTGGGCGGCACCGAGATCGTGTTCGAGGGCGTGCCGACCTACCCCGACGCCGGCCGTTTCTGGAAGATGATCCAGGACCACAAGGTCAGCATTTTCTACACCGCCCCCACCGCGATCCGCTCGCTGATCAAGGCGGCCGAGGCCAACGACGCTGTGCACCCCAAGAGCTACGACCTGCGCAGCCTGCGCCTGCTGGGCTCGGTGGGCGAGCCGATCAACCCGGCCGCCTGGGAGTGGTACCACCAGCATGTGGGCGGCGGCCGCTGCCCCATCGTCGACACCTTCTGGCAGACCGAAACCGGCGGCCACATGATCACCCCGCTGCCGGGCGCCACGCCGCTGGTGCCGGGCTCGTGCACGCTGCCCTTCCCGGGCATCCAGGCGGCCATCGTCTCGGAAACCGGCGAGGACATCCCCAACGGCCAAGGCGGCATCCTGGTGGTCAAAAAGCCCTGGCCGTCGATGATCCGCACCATCTGGGGCGACCCCGAGCGCTTCAAGAAGAGCTACTACCCCGACGACTTCAAGGGCAAGTACTACCTGGCCGGTGACGGCGCCATCCGCGATGCGCAAACGGGTTACTTCACCATCACCGGCCGCATCGACGACGTGCTGAACGTTTCGGGCCACCGCATGGGCACGATGGAGATCGAGTCGGCGCTGGTCAGCTGCACCGAGCTGGTGGCCGAGGCCGCCGTGGTGGGCCGCCCCGACGACACGACGGGCGAGGCCATCTGCGCCTTTGTGGTGCTCAAGCGCCCCCTGCCCACGGGCGACGAGGGCAAGGCGATTGCCAAGCAGCTGCGCGACCACATCGCCAAGGAAATCGGCCCCATTGCCAAGCCCAAGGACATCCGCTTTGGCGAGAACCTGCCCAAGACCCGTTCGGGCAAGATCATGCGCCGCCTGCTGCGCTCGCTGGCCAAGGGCGAGGCCATCACGCAGGACACCTCGACACTCGAGAACCCGGCCATCCTGAACCAGCTGGGTCAGGCCTACTGACGCGGCCCTGCGCCCGTCCAAAGGCCCCATCCGGGGCCTTTTTTTGTGGCCGGTCAGCGCCCGCGCACGGCGCCTTCGCGGCGTGGGTCGGCGGCGCCCAGCCAGTGTTGGCCGTGGCGTTCGAGCACATGCAGGCCACTGGTCATTTCAAGGGTCTGCACCCGGTGGCCCATGGCCTGCAGGGCCTCGATGTGCGCCTTGGGCCAGCCCTGGGCCTCCAGCAAGAGCGCGGGGCTGCCGGGCTGGGCCATGTTCGGCAAGGCCATGGTGTCGGCCAGGGGCAGGCCGGCATGCAAGCTGGCCCAGAGCCATTTGCTCACATAGGCAATGATCAGCGCACCGCCCGGGCTGCCGCCCACCATGAGCAGCTGGCCGCTTTGCGCGTCTTGCACCATCAGCGGGCTCATGGACGAGCGAGGGCGCTTGCCCGCCTCGACCCGGTTGGCCACCGGGCGCCCCTGGGCGTCGGTGGGGGCCAGGCTGAAATCGGTCAGCTGGTTGTTCAGCAAAAACCCGCCCACCCGGCCCACGCCCTGGTTGACCATGCGGCGCGAGCCAAAGGCCGACTCGACGGTGGTGGTCATGGACACGGCGCGGCCCTTGGCATCGATCACGCTCAGGTGGCTGGTGCCCGACTCGGGCTGCTCGGCCATGCTCGCCAGCAGCGGCCCCTGCCCGCTGGCCACATCGCCCGGGGCCACGCTGGGGGCGGGCTGCGCACCGATCTGGCGGGCGCGCTGGTCCAGATACCCCACGGCCAGCAGGCGCTGCGCAATGTCCCGCGGGCCCACGAAGGCCGGGTCGGCCAGGTAGCGGGCCCGGTCGGCAAAGGCCAGGCGCGAGGCCTCGGCATAGGCATGGAGGGCCTCCGGGGTGGGCAGGCCATCGGGCCCCCAAGGCAGGGCCAGCGCGCCTTGTCGGGCCATCAGCCCCAGGATCTGTCCCACCGCCACCAGGCCGGAGGAGGGCGGCCCCAGGCCGCAGATGCGCACCGCTTGCGGCCAAGCGGGGGCGCTGGCTTGGTGCGACAGGCACAAGGCCTCGCGCTCGAGCGCGCGGTACTCGCGCAGGTCCGACAGCCGCATGGGCGCAGGGCGCAGCGGGTGCGCGCGCACGGTGCGCACCACCGCCTGCGCCGTCGGCCCTTCGTAGAAGCCCGCGCTGCCCAGGCGCGCAATGCGGCGCAGCTGCGCGGCGTATTCGGGGTTGCGCAAGCGGTGGCCCACCGGCCAGGGCTGGCCCTGCGCGTCCAGGAAATAGGCCCGGGCCACCGGGTCTTGCGCCAGATCGGGGGTTTGCAAGAGCAGGGCATGCAGGCGCGGCGTCACGGCAAAGCCCGATTCGGCCAGCCGGATGGCCGGCTGCATCAGGCGCGCCCAGGGCAGGCGGCCATGCTGGCGGTGCGTGTCTTCGAGCATGCGCACCACCCCGGGCACGCCCACCGACAGGCCACTGGCCACCGCCTGGGCAAAGGGCAGGGGCTTGCCATCGGCCTGCAAGAACCAGTCGGGGCCAGCGGCGGCCGGTGCGGTCTCGCGGCCATCAAAGGCCTGCACACGGCGGCCGTCGTGGTGCAGCAAAAAGGCGCCGCCGCCAATGCCGCTCGATTGCGGCTCCACCAGGCCCAACACCATTTGCGCGGCAATGGCCGCATCCAGCGCGCTGCCCCCGGCGCGCAGCATCTGCCAGCCGGCCTCGCTGGCCAGCGGGTGGGCGCTCACGATGCCCGCCTTCTTCAGCGGGGTGGCCACCGTGGCCTGCCGGCCGCTGGCGCCTTCGGGGCGCAACTCGGCGCTGCTTGGGGTTTGCGCGGCCGCCGGGCCCGCCAGGGCCAGGGCCAACAGCCATAAAAGGGTCTTCATGGCGGCACGGTAGCACAAGAAAAAGGGCCTCCGAAGAGGCCCTGTGAGCGCGCCCGTGAACCGGGGCGCATGGCAACACGCTTATTCGCGCTCGCCGCCCATGATGCCCAGCAGGGCCAGCAGGCTTTGGAAGATGTTGAACAGGTCCATGTAGACCATCAGGGTGGCGGTGATGTAGTTGGTCTCGCCACCGTCCACGATCTGCTTGAGGTCGTAGAGCAGGTAGGCGCTGAAGATGCCGATGGCCAGCACCGAGATCACCATCATGCCCACGCTGGAGCCCACAAAGACGTTGATGATGCTGCCCACCATCAGGACCATGGCGCCCGCAAACAGCCACTTGCCCATGCCCGAGAGGTCGCGGCGGATCACCGTGGCCAGGCTGGCCATCACGGCAAACACGCCGGCGGTGCCGGCAAAGGCGGTCATGACGAGCTCGCCGCCGTTCTTGAAGCCCAGCACCATCGCGATCATGCGCGAGAGCATCAGGCCCATGAAGAAGGTAAAGCCCATCAGCCAGGCCAGGCCAGCGGGGGAGTTCTTGGTTTTTTCGATGGCGTACATGAAGCCGAAGGCGCCACCCAGAAACAGCACCAGGCCCAGCACCCCGCCGATCGACTGGGTGATCCCGGTGGCCACGCCAATCCAGGCGCCCAGGGCGGTGGGCAGCAGGCTCAGCGCCAGCAGCCAGTAGGTGTTGCGCAGCACGCGGTTGCGAGCTGCCAGGGCGCCACTTTGGCCCCAGTCCGCAGTTTGCAGTGTGCGATCGTTCGACATGAGGAATGCTCCATCAAAATACCTCCACATGAAGGCCAGATCATTGTAGGGTGCGGGGGTGTCGCCGGGGCAAATGCCACTGCTTTTTGTGGGAATGGGCGGACTTCTTTTTTGCGTTTTTGTCATCAATCCGCCACGCCCGGGCACGACAGCAGCGTGTAAGCTCAGCGTTTTCCCTGATCAACCGAGCGACAACCCATGAAATCCATCTCCATGCTTGAATTTGCCGACGTGCAGGCGATTGCCGCCGCTGCCCAGGCCGAGGCCCTGCGCAACCAGTGGGCGGTGAGCATCGCCATCGTGGACGCTGGCGGTCACCTGCTGCATTTCCAGCGCCTCGATGGCGCGCCCCCGGTGTCGGCGCACATCGCCCCGGCCAAGGCCCACACCGCCGCCCTGGGCTGCCGCGAAAGCCGCATTTATGAAGAGGTCATCAACAATGGCCGCATGTCCTTTCTGTCGGCCCCCGGCATCGAGGGCATGCTCGAGGGCGGCGTGCCGATCATGAAGGACGGCGTCTGCCTGGGCGCCGTGGGCGTGAGCGGCGTCAAGTCCAACGAGGACGCCCAGATCGCCCGCGCTGGCATTGCCGCCGTGCTGGGCTAAAGCACCCGGGCGCCGGCCATCGGCGCCCAAGGGCATGCGGGGCTGCGTGATAATGACGGCCTGCCGTCAACGCCGTTTGGAGAATCCGCATGCCTCAGTACCGTTCCAAGACTTCCACCGCCGGCCGCAACATGGCCGGTGCGCGCGCACTCTGGCGTGCGACCGGGATGAAGGACGATGATTTCAGCAAGCCCATCGTCGCCATTGCCAACTCCTTCACCCAGTTTGTGCCCGGCCATGTGCACCTGAAGGACCTGGGCCAGCTGGTGGCCCGCGAGATCGAGGCCGCCGGTGGCGTGGCCAAGGAATTCAACACCATTGCCGTGGACGATGGCATTGCCATGGGCCACGACGGCATGCTGTACTCGCTGCCCAGCCGCGACATCATTGCCGACTCGGTCGAGTACATGGTCAACGCCCACTGCGCCGACGCGCTGGTGTGCATCTCCAACTGCGACAAGATCACCCCCGGCATGCTGATGGCCGCGATGCGCCTGAACATCCCGGTGATCTTTGTCTCGGGCGGCCCGATGGAAGCCGGCCGCGTGCGCCTGGCGGTGCCCGCCGAGCAAACCGTGCAATTCAAGAAGATCGACCTGATCGACGCCATGGTGATGGCTGCCGACAGCAAGGTCGATGACGCAACCCTGGCCGAGGTGGAGCGTTCGGCCTGCCCGACCTGCGGGTCGTGCTCGGGCATGTTCACCGCCAACTCGATGAACTGCCTGGCCGAGGCCCTGGGCCTGGCGCTGCCGGGCAATGGCACGGTGCTGGCCACCCACGCCGACCGCGAGCAGCTGTTCCGCCGCGCCGGTCGCCGCATTGTCGAGATGTGCCGCGAGCACTACGAGCAAGGCAACGAGCGCCTGCTGCCGCGCGCCGTCGGGTTCAAGGGCTTTGAAAACGCGATTGCCCTGGACATTGCCATGGGCGGCTCGACCAACACCATCCTGCACCTGCTGGCCATTGCCCAGGAGGCCGAGATCCCCTTCACCATGACCGACATCGACCGCATGTCCAAGGTCGTGCCCCAGCTGTGCAAGGTGGCCCCGAACACCGACAAGTACCACATCGAAGACGTGCACCGCGCCGGCGGCATCATGGCCATCCTGGGCGAGCTCGACCGTGCGGGCAAGCTGCACACCGATGTGCCGACCGTGCACACGCCCACCATGAAGGACGCGCTCGACGCCTGGGACATTGCGCGCGCGCCCTCTGACGCGGTGCAGACCTTCTACAAGGCGGGTCCTGCCGGCATCCCGACCCAGGTGGCGTTCAGCCAGGCCACGCGTTGGCCCAGCCTCGACACCGATCGCGCCAAGGGATGCATCCGCTCGGTTGAACACGCCTTCAGCCAGGAGGGCGGCCTGGCCGTGCTGCGCGGCAACATCGCCCTGGACGGCTGCGTGGTCAAGACCGCGGGTGTGGACGACAGCCTGCTTGTGTTTGAAGGCCCGGCCCATGTGGTCGAGAGCCAGGACGAGGCGGTCGAGCACATCCTGAACGACGAGGTCAAGGCGGGCGACGTGGTGGTGGTCCGCTACGAGGGCCCGCGCGGTGGCCCCGGCATGCAGGAAATGCTCTACCCGACCAGCTACATCAAGTCCAAGGGCCTGGGCAAGGCCTGTGCCTTGCTGACCGACGGGCGTTTTTCGGGGGGCACCTCGGGCCTGTCGATCGGGCATTGCTCGCCCGAGGCGGCCGCTGGTGGCGCCATTGGCCTGATTCGCCACGGCGACCGCATCCGCATCGACATCCCCAACCGCCGCATCGACGTGCTGCTCAGCGATGAAGAGCTGGCAGCGCGCCGTGCCGAGCAGGACCGCCTGGGCTGGAAACCGGTCCTGCCGCGCCCGCGCAAGGTCTCGACCGCGCTCAAGGCCTATGCCCTGCTGGCGACCTCGGCCGACCGTGGCGCGGTGCGCGATCTCAGCCGCTACCAGGACTGAGGCCCCATGCTGCAACATCCGGCCATCGACCCGGTGGCCTTGCAGATCGGCCCAGTGGCCGTGCATTGGTACGGCCTGACCTATCTGGCGGCCTTTGGCCTGTTCATGTGGCTGGCGCGCCGGCGCCTGCAACACCTGCCCTATGCCCAGCTGAGCGCATGGCGCGCGCAGGATGTGGACGACATCCTGTTCCTGGGCGTGCTGGGCGTGGTGCTGGGTGGGCGGCTGGGCTATGTGCTGTTCTACAACCTGGGCCACTACCTCTCGCACCCGCTGGAGGCGTTCGCGATCTGGCAAGGCGGCATGAGCTTTCATGGCGGTTTGCTGGGGGTGATGGCGGCCATGCTCTGGTTTGCCCGCTCGCGCCAGCGGCCGTTTTTCCAGGTGATGGATTTTGTGGCGCCCTGCGTGCCCACGGGTCTGGCGGCGGGCCGCCTGGGCAACTTCATCAACGGCGAGCTGTGGGGCCGGGTGGCCGATCCCAGCTTGCCCTGGGGCATGGTGTTTCGGGGCGCGGGCGATGCACCGCGCCACCCCTCCCAGCTCTACCAGTTCCTGCTCGAAGGCTTGCTGCTGTTTGTGCTGCTGTGGGCCTTTGCCCGCAAGCCGCGCGCCACCGGCCAGGTCTCGGCGGTGTTCCTGATGGGCTACGGCCTGATGCGCTTTGTGGCCGAGTTCTTCCGCGAACCCGATGCCCACCTGGGCCTGCTGGGGCTGGGGCTGAGCATGGGCCAGTGGCTGTGCGTGCCGATGATTCTGGCGGGTGCCCTGCTGTGGCGCTGGGCCGCACGCCGCGCCGCCTGAGGGCCTGAGCCGGGCCCTGCGCTGGGCCGCAGAAGGCCCTGTGGGTGCATGGTTCGGGCAAGCCCGCCTTGGCAGGGCTGCTCGCCTGTGCCTATGATGCCGCACCACGAACCACAAGCGGAGACCCTTCATGCGCGACGACTTGCTTTCCCGCCGCCAGAGCCTGCAGGCCCTGGCTGCCCTGGGCGTTCTGGCCTCGCCACTGGCGGCCAAGGCCCAAAGCACCTGGCCGACCAAACCCGTGAACCTGATCGTTCCGTTTCCGGCCGGGGGTGGGACCGATGCCTTCGCGCGGCCCATGTCGGCGCAGTTTGCCCGCCTGACCGGGCGCCAGCTGGTGATCGACAACAAGGGCGGTGCGGGGGGCACGGTGGGGGCCACCCTGGCCGCGCGGGCCGCACCCGATGGCTACAACCTGTTCATGGGCGCGGTCCATCACACCATCGCGCCCTTTATGTACCCCAAGCTCGAGTACGAGCTCGAGCGCGATCTGGTGCCGCTGATCCTGGTGGCCAATGTGCCGCAGGTGCTGGTGGTCAACCCCAAGAAAGTCGAGGTGCCCGACTTCAAGGCCTTTCTGGAGCTGGTGCGCAAAAGCCCCGGCCGCCTCAATTACGGCTCGGCCGGCAGCGGCACCTCGCACCACCTGGCGGGCGAGCTGTTCAAGCTGCAGACGCGCACCTTCATCACGCACATCCCCTACCGCGGCGCGGGCCCCGCGCTGCAGGACCTGATTGCCGGCAGCGTGGACATGATGTTCGACGGCCTGGGCTCGTCGGCCGCGCACATCAAGGCCGGTCGCATCCGCGCCCTGATGGTCTCGGGCGCCAAGCGCAGCCCGGCCTTTCCCGATGTGCCCTGCTCGGCCGAGCTGGGCTTGCCCGACTACACCGTCTCGACCTGGTACGGGGTGTGGGCGCCCAAGGGCACGCCAGCCGACGCCCAGGCCCGCGCGGTCGAGGAAATCCGCCGGGCCTGCCTGACCGACGAGGCCAAGGCGGTCTGGGCCGGCCAGGGGGCCGAGTTTCCCAACCTGACGGGCGATCAGTTTGCCGGCTTTATCCGCAAGGAACTGGTCAAGTGGGCCCAGGTCGTGAAGGCCTCCGGCGCTAAACTCGACTGATCATTCCCGATCGATCAGCGGCCGCTTGCCGGCCAGGATGTTTCATGAGCAACGACAATTTGTTTGCCGTGCTGCGGGCGGCCTTCCCTGCAGACCTGGACACGGTGGCGGTGCAGACCGACGAAGGCCTGGCCTACTCCTGGCGCGACTTGGACCGGGCCAGCGCCATGATGGCCAACCTGCTCGATTCGCTTGAGCTGCCGCCGTCCAGCCGCATTGCGGTGCAGGTCGAGAAATCGGTCGAGGCCATGATGCTCTACCTGGCCACGCTGCGCGCCGGCCATGTGTTCCTGCCGCTCAACACCGCCTACCAGAGCGCCGAGATCGATTACTTTGTCGGCAATGCCGAACCGGCGGTGGTGGTCTGCAGCCCGGCCAACTTTGGCTGGGTCAGCAAAATCGCGTTTCGTGCCGGCACCCGCCATGTGTTCACCCTGGGCGATGCGCGCAACGGCTCGCTGCTCGAGCGCGCCGCGCACCAGTCGGACCAGCACACGCCCGCCCGCCGCGGCCGCGACGACCTGGCCGCCATCTTGTACACCAGCGGCACCACCGGGCGCAGCAAGGGGGCCATGCTCTCTCACGGCAACCTCAGCTCGAACGCGATCATGCTCAAGGACTACTGGGGTTGGCGCCCTGGCGATGTGCTGATCCACGCGCTGCCCATCTTCCATGTGCACGGCCTGTTTGTGGCCATCCACGCCGCGCTGCTCAACGGCAGCAAGATGATCTGGATGGGCAAGTTCGATCCGCGCCGCGTGATCGCCCGCCTGCCCGAAGCCACGGTGTTCATGGGCGTGCCGACGCTGTATGTGCGCATGCTGGCCGAGCCCACGCTCACGCCTGCGGCCTGCCAGCACATGCGCCTGTTCATCTCGGGCTCGGCGCCGCTGCTGATCGAAACCTTTGCCGACTGGCAGGCGCGCACCGGCCACACCATTTTGGAGCGCTACGGCATGAGCGAGACGATCATGCTGACCTCCAACCCCTACCAGGCCGATGCCCGCTATGCGGGGCAGACCGAGCGCCGTGGTGGCACGGTGGGCTTTGCGCTGCCCGGCGTGCAATTGCGCGTGCAGGACGATGCGGGCCAGCCCGTGCCCGTGGGCGAGATTGGCGGCATCCAGGTCAAGGGCCCCAATGTGTTTGCCGGCTACTGGCGCATGCCCGAGAAAACCGCCGAGGAATTCACCGCCGACGGCTTCTTCAAGACCGGCGATGTGGGCCGCCAGGACGAGCGCGGCTATGTGACGATTGTGGGCCGCAGCAAGGACCTGATCATCAGCGGGGGCT
The DNA here is from genome assembly GCA_041157045.1 of Pseudomonadota bacterium. Classification (GTDB taxonomy): domain Bacteria; phylum Pseudomonadota; class Gammaproteobacteria; order Burkholderiales; family Burkholderiaceae_C; genus Limnohabitans_A. Next base: position 7,437 of record JBEBDJ010000088.1, on the reverse strand, counting down.
ACAACGTCTACCCTGCCGAGATCGAGGGCTATATCAACGAGATGCAGGGCGTGGCCGAGAGCGCGGTGGTCGGCGTGCCGCATCCGGACTTTGGCGAGGTGGGCGTGGCGGTGGTGATTGCCAAACCCGGCGTCAGCTTGCAGCCCGAGGCCATCATTGCCGAGCTCAAGGCCAAGCTCGCCAACTTCAAGATCCCCAAAAAATGCGTGGTGGTGAGCGAGCTGCCGCGCAACACCATGGGCAAGGTCCAGAAAAACCTGTTGCGCGATCAGTACCGCGCCAGCTTCAGCGCCTGAGGCAGCAACACGCCGCCGGCGCTGCGCAAGGCAGCCCGCGGCGGCGTGTTGTGGGGCAGGGGCGGCTTAGCGCAGGACCAGCACCGGGATGCTCGAGTGCGTCAGCACCTGCTGGGTCTCGCTGCCCAGCAGCAGGCGCTTGATGCCCTTGCGGCCATGCGAGGCCATGACGATCAGGTCGACCTTGCTCTTCTTGGCAGCGGCCAGGATCGCATCCGACACCACATCGGACTTGGCGGTCACGGACTTGGTCTTGACGCCTTTGGCCTCGGCCGCCTTGCGCACGGTGGCCAGGTTGGCCTCGGCGGCCTCGATCCACTGCTTTTCGATGCGGCCGATCTCGTCGGCCGACAGCGGCACACTGCCTTCAAAGTAGGACTGCGGATAACGCGGCACCACCTTCAAGGCCACCAGTTCGGCGCCATGCGCGGCGGCCAGGGCGATGGCGTGGGTCACGGCTTTTTTGGACAGGGTGGAGCCGTCGGTGGCCACAAGAATGCGTTGGTACATGCTGTTCTCCTATGAAGTGATGCGCGAAATGCGGACCATGATGCCAGGGCCCCAACCGGGGATGGCATGGGGACACTGTAGTGCCCCTCGCGTCGAGCTTACTTGATGTACGTCAAGTCTGTGCACGGGGTGTGGCTTTATCGTCCCCCACATGACATCGGTCAAGCTTGAATCCCCGATCCGCGCGCCCCAGGACTGGCGTTGGCTGGACGTGCCCCAAGAGTGGTCGGCCTTCAGCGCCGAGCAGCCGGCACAGCCCGGTTGCTGGACCTCCAGCGTGGTTTTTGAAGGCATGCACTGCGCAGCCTGCGCCCTGACCATCGAGGACGCCTTGCGCTCGGTGCCGGGCGTGGGCGAGGTGCAGATCAGTGGCGCGAGCCACCGTGGCCGTGTGGTCTGGGACGCACACCGCACCAGCCCCTCGGCCTGGATGGCGGCGGTGGCCCAGGTCGGCTACCAGGTGGTGCCGGCGCAGGACGCGCAGGCGCACGAGGCGCGCCGGCGGGAGGCGCGGCGCATGCTCTGGCGCCTGGTGGTGGCGCTGCTGTGCATGATGCAGGTGATGATGTATGCCACGCCGGCCTACGTCACCGCGCCGGGCGAGATCCCGGCCGACATCATGGCCTTGCTGCGCTGGGCCTCCTGGGTGCTGTCGCTGCCGGTGATGCTGTTTTCCTGCGTGCCCTTTGTGCGCAATGCCTGGCGCGATGTGCGCCAGCGCCAGATCAGCATGGACCTGCCGGTGGCGCTGGGCATGCTGGTCACTTTTGCCATCAGCAGTGTGGGCACCTTTGACCCCGACGGGCCGTTTGGCGCCGAGGTCTACTTCGACTCGCTGACCATGTTCGTGAGCTTTTTGTTGCTGGGCCGCTGGCTGGAGCAGCGCCTGCGCGACCGCACCGCGGGGGCCCTGGAGGCGGTGCTCAACCGCCTGCCCGACACGGTGCGCCGCCGTGCGCCCGGACAGGACTGGGAGACGGTGTCGGTGCGTCGCCTGGCGCTGGGCGATGTGCTGGAGGTCTTGCCGGGCGAGGCCTTGGCCGCCGACGGGGTGGTGCTGGTGGGCCATACCCAGGTCGACGAGGCGCTCTTGACCGGCGAGTCACGCCCGCTCTCGCGCGGGCCGGGCGAGCGGGTGATTGCCGGTTCCCACAACCTGAGCGCGCGCATCGAGATGCGGGTCGACCAGTTGGGGGCCGCGACGCGCTATGCGCAAATCGTGCAGCTCATGCAAAGCGCCGCGGTGGACAAGCCGCGCATGGCGCGCCTGGCCGATCGGGTGGCGCGCCCGTTTTTATGGGGGGTGCTGCTGACGGCCCTGGCTGCGGCCTTGTGGGGCTGGGAGCGCGATCCGGCGCATGCGCTGATGGTGGCGGTGGCGGTGCTGGTGGTGACCTGCCCGTGCGCGCTGTCGCTGGCCACGCCCGCGGCCATGCTGGCTTCGGCCGGGGCCTTGGCGCGCCAGGGGGTGCTGGTGCGCCGCCTGGACGCGCTCGAGGCCTTGGCCTCGGTCGATACCGTGGTCTTTGACAAAACCGGCACGCTCACGCTGGACGCGCCGCAATGGGTGGGCGTGCGCACCCGCGATGGGGTGAGCGCCGAGCAGGCCTTGGCCTGGGCCTCGGCACTGGCACAGCACTCGCTGCATCCCCTCTCGCGTGCGCTGGTGCGCCAGGCACGCACGCAAGGCCTGGCACCGCTTGCGGCGCTGGCGGTGCAGGAGTCGCCCGGGCAGGGCGTGCAGGGCGAGCTGCCCGGCCTGGGGCCGCTGCGCTGGGGCTCGGCCCGCTGGACCGGCGCCCCCGCGCTGCCCGCACAAGGGCCGGCGCCGGTGCAGGCCCACCTGGCCGATGCACAGGGCTGGGTGGCCAGTTTTGAATGGCAGGAGCAGGTGCGCCCCGAGGCGGCGTCGGTGGTGCAGGGGCTGCAGGCCCTGGGCCTGCAGCTGCAGGTGCTCTCGGGCGATCGCGAGGACGCGGTGGCGCATGTGGCGCAAGCCGTGGGCATCGACGACGCGCATGGGGGCTGCCTGCCGCAAGACAAGCTGGCACGGGTCAAGGCCTTGCAAGCGCAGGGTCGGCGCGTGGCCATGGTGGGCGACGGCCTCAACGATGGCCCGGTGCTGGCGGGCGCGCAGGTCTCGTTCGCGCTGGGACAGGCGGTGCCGCTGGCGCAAGCGCAGTCGGACTTTGTGATCCTGAGCGGCCAGATCGACCAGGTGCTGCAGACCCTGCAGCGCAGCCGCCAGACCCTGCGCATCGTGCGACAAAACCTGTGGTGGGCGCTGGCCTACAACGCCGCCTGTGTGCCACTGGCCCTGATGGGTTGGCTGCCGGCCTGGGCCGCGGGCCTGGGCATGGCGCTCAGTTCTTTGCTGGTGGTGCTCAATGCGCGCCGCCTGGCTGGTCCTTGGCGCGCTGGAGATTGAGCATGGACATTCTGTATTTCCTGATCCCGCTGTCGGTGGTGCTGGTGTTTTTCATCTTGGGTGGGCTGTGGTGGGCCATCCATCGCGGGCAATTTGAAGACATCGAGGCCGAAGGTGAGCGCATTCTGAAAAACGATTGATGTGCATCAAGGGGCGCCCTGGGCTTTCCCCGCAAACTTGGTCTGTTCTTTTCTGTAACGAGGTTCCAATGACTTTTGCCAACACACAGGCCACGGTCTACAACGACAAGGTGGTCCGGCAGTTCGCCATCATGACGGTGGTGTGGGGCGTGGTCGGGATGCTGGTGGGCGTGATCATCGCGGCCCAGCTCGCCTGGCCGCAGCTCAACCTGGGGATTCCATGGCTGAGCTACGGCCGCCTGCGTCCCCTGCACACCAACGCGGTGATCTTTGCCTTTGGCGGCTGCGGCCTGTTTGCAGCGGCCTACTATGTGGTGCAGCGCACCTGCCATGTGCGCCTGTTTGCCGAGAAGCTCGCCGCCTTCACCTTCTGGGGCTGGCAACTGGTGATCCTGCTGGCCGCGATCTCGCTGCCGCTGGGCTACACCAGCGGCAAGGAGTACGCCGAGCTCGAGTGGCCCATCGACATTCTGATCACCCTGGTCTGGGTGGCGTTTGCGGTGGTCTTCTTTGGCACGGTGGGCACGCGCAAGGTGCGTCACATCTATGTGGCCAACTGGTTCTTTGGCGCCTTCATCATTGCCGTGGCGCTCTTGCACCTGGTCAACAGCGCGGCCCTGCCGGTCGGCGCCCTCAAGTCCTACTCGGCCTACGCCGGTGTGCAGGACGCCATGGTGCAGTGGTGGTACGGGCACAACGCGGTGGGCTTTTTCCTGACCGCGGGTTTCCTGGGCATGATGTACTACTTCATCCCCAAGCAGGCCGAGCGGCCGGTCTACTCGTACCGCCTGTCGATCGTGCACTTCTGGGCGCTGATCTTCACCTACATGTGGGCGGGTCCGCACCACCTGCACTACACCGCGCTGCCGGACTGGACGCAGTCGATCGGCATGCTCTTCTCGCTCATCCTGCTGGCCCCCAGCTGGGGCGGCATGATCAACGGCATCATGACCCTCTCGGGCGCCTGGCACAAGCTGCGTGACGACCCCATCCTGCGCTTCCTGATCGTGTCGCTGTCCTTCTACGGCATGTCGACCTTCGAAGGCCCGATGATGTCGATCAAGACCGTCAACGCGCTCTCGCACTACACCGACTGGACCGTGGGCCACGTGCACTCGGGTGCCCTGGGTTGGGTGGGCCTGGTGACCATGGGCTCGATGTACTACCTGATCCCGCGCCTGTTTGGCCAGAAGAAGATGTACAGCGTCAAGGCCATCGAGATCCATTTCTGGACCGCCACGCTGGGCATCGTGATCTACATCGCCGCGATGTGGATTGCCGGTGTGATGCAAGGCCTGATGTGGCGCGCGGTCAATGCCGACGGCACCCTGACCTACACCTTTGTGGAATCGGTCAAAGCGACCTATCCCTTCTATGTGCTGCGTTTGCTCGGCGGTTTGCTGTACCTGGGCGGCATGGTGATCATGCTCTGGAACGTGATCAAGACCGCCACCGTCGGCCGCTCGGTCGACGTGCAGATCCCCGCCCCCGCCCACGCCTGAGGAGAAACACAACATGGCCCAACAACCATCCAGCGGCGGCCTGTCGCATGAAAAGGTCGAAACCAGCAACTTCCTGATGATCGTGCTGATCCTGGTCGTGCTGCTGTTCGGCGGCCTGGTCGAGATCGTGCCGCTGTTCTTCCAGAAGTCCACCACCCAGCCGGTGCCGGGCCTCAAGCCCTATACCGCGCTGCAAGTGGCCGGCCGCGACGTCTACATCCGCGAGGGCTGCTACAACTGCCACTCGCAGATGATCCGGCCCTTCCGCGCCGAAACGCTGCGCTACGGCCCTTACTCGGTGGCCGGTGAATTTGTCTACGACCACCCCTTCCAGTGGGGCTCCAAGCGCACGGGACCCGACCTGGCCCGCGTGGGCGGCCGCTACTCCGACGAGTGGCACCGCATCCACCTGACCAACCCGCGTGACGTGGTGCCCGAGTCCAACATGCCGGCCTACCCCTGGCTCGAGAAAAACCCGGTGGACCACAGCAGCATCTCGGCGCACATGGCGGGCCTGCGGACCCTGGGCGCGCCCTACAGCGACGACGAAATTGCCAAGGCCCCGGAAGAGATCAAGGGCAAGACCGAACTCGACGCTGTGATTGCCTACCTGCAAGGGCTGGGCACGGCCCGCAAATAAAGGAGCGCTGGCATGGACATCAATACCCTGCGATCGATCGTGACCGTGATGGCGTTCGTGGCCTTTCTGGGCATCGTCTGGTGGGCGCTGGCCAAGCGCAACCAGGACCGCTTTGAAGAAGCCGCCCGTCTGCCGTTCGGCCAGGACGACTGAGCGTCCCCAGCACCATTGAAGGAAACGATATGAGCGACTTCGTCAGCAATTTCTGGCATCTGTACGTGGCCGGCATCACGGTGGTGAGCATCATCGCCTGTCTGTTGCTGCTGTGGTTCACGGGCAAGGCCAAGGCCATGACGGCCAACGACAACACCACCGGTCACGTCTGGGACGGCGACCTGCGTGAAATGAACAACCCGCTGCCGCGCTGGTGGGTGGGCCTGTTCATCATCACCATCGTCTTCTCGGCGGTCTACCTGGTGTTCTACCCGGGCCTGGGCACGAGCGAGGGCCGCTTTGGCTGGTCCTCGGCCGACCAGTACCAAAAGGAAGTGGCCAAGGGCAATGAGCAGGTCGCGCCGCTGTACGCCAAATTTGCCGGCATGCCGGTGCAAGAGGTGGCCAAGGATCCGCAAGCCATGGCCATTGGCGACCGCCTGTTCATGAACAACTGTGCCCAGTGCCACGGCTCGGATGCGCGCGGCTCCAAGAGCTTCCCCAACCTGACCGACGCGGACTGGCTGCATGGCGGCTCGCCCGAGAAGATCAAGGAGACGCTGGTGCAGGGTCGCCAGGGCATGATGCCCCCCATGGCCGCGGCCGTGGGAACGCCCGAGGATGTGCGCAACGTGGCCCATTATGTGCTGAGCCTCTCGGGCAGCCCGCACGACTCGCTGCGCGCCTCCCTGGGCAAGACCAAGTTCGGGGCCTGCGCCGCCTGCCATGGTGCCGACGGCAAGGGCAACACCGCGCTGGGCGCGCCCAACCTGACCGACGACATCTGGCTGCACGGCTGGGGCGAGAACGCCATCGTGGCAATGATCAACAACGGCAAGACCAACGTCATGCCGGCCCAGTCCACCAAGTTGACCGAGGGCCAGATCCATGTGCTCGCCAGCTATGTCTGGGGCCTCTCCAACGGCAAGGGTGCGGCCGCCAAGTGATCTCGCGCAGGGCCTGTTCGCGGGCCCTGACCGCGCCCGGTCGCTGCGACGCACCTGGCCGTGCGCGCGCAAGAAGCGGCTGAGCGCTTTGGCATGAAACTGGAACGCAACGTGCAGGACCCTCAAGAACCCACCCCGCGCAAGATCGTGCCCATCGTGGCCGTGCCCGCGGGCGCCCCGACCAGCGACGACAGCGAGGAGGTCTCGCTGTATGTGGCGCATCAGAAGATCTATCCGCGCAGCGTGCAAGGCCTGTTTGCGAAATGGCGCTGGGCCATGGTGTTCCTCACGCAGCTGGTCTTCTACGGCCTGCCCTGGCTGGAGTGGGGCCAACGCCAGGCGGTGCTGTTTGACCTGGGCGCGCGGCGCTTTTACATCTTTGGCCTGGTGCTGTATCCGCAGGACTTCATTTACCTGACGGCCCTGCTCGTCATCTCGGCCTTCTCGCTGTTTCTGTTCACCGCGGTGGCCGGGCGTTTGTGGTGCGGCTATGCCTGTCCGCAAACCGTGTACAGCGAGATCTTCATGTGGGTCGAGCGCAAGATCGAGGGCGACCGCAGCGCGCGCATGCGCCTCGATGGCGCCGACATGTCGCTCGAGAAGCTGTTCAAGAAGTCGTACAAGCACATCATCTGGCTGGGCATTGCCTTGTGGACAGGCTTTAGCTTTGTGGGCTACTTCACGCCGATTCGCCAGCTGGGCATGGCGTTCTTCACCGGTCACATGGGCTCGTGGGAAGTCTTCTGGGTGCTGTTCTACGGCTTTGCCACCTATGGCAACGCCGGTTTCATGCGCGAGCAGGTCTGCAAGTACATGTGCCC
>JBEBDJ010000087.1:0-4099 GCA_041157045.1 Pseudomonadota bacterium | reverse complement strand
GCGCGTTGGTATGCTTGGCGGAGAGGGTGGGATTCGAACCCACGGTGAACTTGCGCCCACGCCTGATTTCGAGTCAGGTACATTCGACCACTCTGCCACCTCTCCTGCACGGGTCAAGCCTAAGATTGTATCAGAGAATTTCGACGCCACCGAGGTAGGGGCGCAGAACTTCGGGAACGGTCACGCGGCCGTCGGCGGTCTGGTAGTTCTCGAGCACCGCCACCAGGGCGCGGCCCACCGCCAGGCCCGAGCCATTGAGGGTGTGCACCAGTTCGTTGCGGCCCTGCGCGTTCTTGAAACGGGCCTGCAGGCGGCGCGCCTGGAAGGCCTCGCAATTGCTCACCGAGCTGATCTCGCGGTATGTGCCCTGCGCCGGCACCCACACCTCCAGGTCGTAGGTTTTGCTGCTGCCAAAGCCCATGTCGCCGGTGCACAGGCTCATCACGCGGTAAGGCAGGCCCAACTTTTGCAGAATGGCCTCGGCGTGGGCCGTCATCTGCTCGAGCGCCTCGTAGCTGCGCTCGGGGTGCACGATCTGCACCATCTCGACCTTGTCAAACTGGTGCTGGCGAATCATGCCTCGGGTGTCACGACCGGCGCTGCCCGCTTCGGAGCGGAAGCAGGGGGTGTGCGCCGTCAGGCGTATCGGCAGCTCGGCTTCGGTCAGGATCTCGTCGCGCACCACATTGGTCAGGGTGACCTCGGACGTGGGGATCAGGTACAGCGCCTGGTGCTCGTCTCCTCCCTCCTGGCCGCCCTTGTTGGCGGCAAACAGATCGGCCTCGAACTTGGGCAACTGGCCGGTGCCCCGCAGGGTGTCGGCGTTGACGATGTAGGGGGTGTAGCACTCGGTGTAGCCGTGCTCGCGCGTTTGCACGTCCAGCATGAACTGCGCCAGCGCTCGGTGCAGCTGGGCCATGGGCCCGCGCATGAAGGTAAAGCGCGCCCCCGCCAACTTGGCGCCGGTGTCAAAGTCCAGACCCAAGCGCTCGCCAAGGTCCACATGGTCGCGCACCGCAAAATCAAAAGTGCGGGGCGTGCCCCAGCGACGCACCTCCACATTGGCGTGTTCGTCCGCCCCCACGGGAACGCTCTCGTGCGGCAGGTTGGGCACCGCCAGCAACAGGGCCTGCAGGTCCTGCTGGATCTGCTCCAGGCGCAGCGCCGACGACTCGAGCTCGGTCTTGATGCCCGCCACCGCGCTCATGATGTCGTCCACCCCTTCCCCCTTGGCCTTGCGCTGGCCGATCTGGCGCGACAGCACATTGCGCTGGTTTTGCAACTCCTCGGTGCGGGTCTGCAAGGTCTTGCGCTCGCCTTCGAGGCGGCGGAAGGCCTCCACATCCAGAAAGGGCTGGGGATTCTTGCGCATCGTCAGGCGGGCGACGACGCCGTCAAGGTCTTTACGGAGCAGGGCAATGTCGAGCATGCCCCGATTGTAGTCAGCCGCCCGGCACGTCCGTGCGCAGGCCCTTGGGCAGCGGGAACTTCATGGTTTCCTGCACGCCGGGCAGGGTCTGCACCGACAAAGCGCCAAACTCACGCAGGCGCTGCACCACGGCCTGCACCAGCACCTCGGGCGCCGACGCGCCGGCGGTCAGGCCAATGCGCGGACGGCCTTCGATCCATTGCGCTTGCAGGTCCTCGGCGGTATCGATCATGTAGGCGGGGCGCCCCATGCGCTCGGCCACCTCGCGCAAGCGGTTGCTGTTGGAGCTGGTGGGGCTGCCCACCACGATCACCAGGTCCACCTGCGGGCTCATCAGCTTGACCGCGTCCTGACGGTTTTGCGTGGCATAGCAAATGTCCTGCTGCTTGGGCAGGCGCAGCTGCGGAAAGCGGGCCTTGAGGGCGTCCAGGATTTGCGCGGTGTCGTCCACGCTCAGAGTGGTCTGCGTGACCACCCCCAGGCGCTCGAGTTGGGTGGGCGCCACACGGGCCACATCCTCGATGGACTCGACCAGGTGAATCCCACTGTCGAGCTGCCCCATCGTGCCCTCGACCTCGGGGTGGCCCTTGTGGCCGATCATGAAAAACTCATACCCCTCACGATGCAGTTTGGCAATTTCCACATGGACCTTGGTCACCAGCGGGCAGGTTGCATCAAAGATCTTCAGGCCCCGGGCCTGCGCCTGCTGCTGCACCTCCAGGCTCACGCCGTGCGCGCTGAAAATCAGGGTCGAGCCGCGCGGGACCTCCTCCAGGTCCTCGATAAAGATCGCGCCCTTTTCGCGCAAATCGTTGACCACATAGGTGTTGTGCACGATCTCATGGCGCACATAAATGGGCCGCCCAAACCGTTGCAAGGCCTGCTCGACGATGTCGATCGCGCGGTCCACGCCGGCACAAAAACCCCTGGGTTCGGCAAGCAGCACCTGTGGCATCACAACACCCCAATCAATTCAAGTTCAAAGGTCACCGGCTGGCCTGCCAGCGGGTGGTTGAAGTCCAGTCGCACCGCGCCGTCGGCCGCCACCTCGAGCACCGTGCCGGCGTAAGTGCCCAGGCCGTCTGGGGTCGGGAACTGCACCACATCGCCGCTGGCGTAGCGCTCCATGGGATCGCCCAGTTCATCCAGAAGGCGGCGTGCCACCCACTGCACCATGTCCGCATTGTGCGGCCCAAACGCGTCGCCTGCGGGCAGCTCGAAGCAGGTGCGCGTGCCCTCCTCCAGGCCCAGCAGATGCTGCTCCAGCGCGGGCGACAGGGCCCCGGTGCCGAGGGACAGGGTGGCCGGCTTGTCACCAAACGTGTTGATGATGTCGCCCTGCGGCCCGGCCAGGCGGTAGTGCAGGGTCAGGAAAGAATCGGCTTGAACAGTGGGCATCAGGGTAAACCGGGTTGTCGCCCGGCACAGCGGGCAGGCATAAAGCGCCTATTGTAGAAGTCGGCTGGCGTTCGCGCCCGGCCACCACAGGGAGAAGCACCATGGACCCCACCCACTGGGCCGGCGCCTTGCCGCCGCGCGAGAAAATCCTCACCCACGGACCGCAGGCCTTGACCGACGCCGAACTGCTGGCCTTGCTGCTGCGCACGGGCCTGCGCGGACAACCGGTGCTGGCCTTGGCGCAGTCCCTGTTGGCCGAACACGATGGGCTGGCCGGCCTGCTGCTGGCCGACACCCAGCGCTTGCGTCAATCGCGCGGCCTGGGGCCGGCGCGGCGCGCCGAGCTGATGGGGGTGATGGAAATCGTGCGCCGCGCGCTGCAGCAGCAACTGCGCGAACGCGAGGCCATGTTGAGCCCGCAGATGGTGCGCGATTATTTGCAGCTGCACCTGGGGCATTTGCCGCACGAGGTGTTTGCGGTCATGTTTCTTGACAGCCAGCACCGGCTGATCGCCATGGAGCCCATGTTCCGCGGAACCTTGGGGCAGACCAGTGTCTACCCCCGCGAGATCCTGGTGCGCGCCCTGCACCACCAGTGCGCGGCGGTGGTGCTGGCACACAACCACCCCAGCGGCACGGTCCAACCCAGCCACAATGACGAGGTGCTCACGCAAAGCCTCAAGACCTGTCTGGCCATGGTCGATGTGCGCGTGCTGGACCACATCATTGTCTCGCGCGGCCGGAGCCTCTCGATGGCCGAACGCGGCCTGCTGTAGCGCCGCTTGGGCTGGCCGCGTCAGCGTCAATACAGCTGCAAGCTGATCCAGTAGGCGATGGCCGCAACAAACGCACTGGCCGGGATCGTCAACACCCAGGCCCAGACGATGTTGCCGGCCACACCCCAACGCACCGCACTGGCGCGCTGCGTGGAGCCCACGCCCACGATGGCCCCGGTGATGGTGTGGGTGGTGGACACCGGAATGCCCAGCATGGTGGCCAGGAACAAGGTCATGGCGCCACCGGTTTCGGCACAAAAGCCCCCGACGGGCTTGAGCTTGGTGATGCGCTGGCCCATGGTCTTGACGATGCGCCAGCCGCCAAACATGGTGCCCAGGCCAATGGCCAGGTAGCAGCTGACGATGACCCAGGTAGGCGGCGAGGCGTCCGACGCCGCGGTATGGCCGGTGGCGATCAACAGCAGCCAGACGATGCCAATGGTTTTTTGCGCATCGTTGCCGCCATGGCCCAGGCTGTAGGCGCCGGCCGAGACGA
>JBEBDJ010000086.1:0-19967 GCA_041157045.1 Pseudomonadota bacterium | reverse complement strand
ATGGTCAGACCGGTCAGGGCCACGCGCAGACGGTTGCCCGGGGGCTCGTTCATCTGGCCGTACACCATGGCCACTTTGGATTCGGCCAGGTTGTCCAGGTTCACGACGCCAGAGTCGGCCATCTCGTGATAGAAGTCGTTGCCTTCACGGGTGCGCTCACCCACGCCGGCGAACACCGACAGACCGGAGTGGGCCTTGGCGATGTTGTTGATCAGTTCCATCATGTTCACGGTCTTGCCCACACCGGCGCCACCGAACAGACCCACCTTGCCGCCCTTGGCGAACGGGCACACCAGGTCGATCACCTTGATGCCGGTTTCCAGCAGTTCCTGCGAGGGCGAGAGCTCGTCGTAGGCCGGGGCCTTGCGGTGGATCGAGGCGGTCAGGGACTGGTCCACCGGGCCACGCTCGTCGATCGGGTTGCCCAGCACGTCCATGATGCGGCCCAGGGTGGCCTTGCCCACGGGCACGGTGATGGGGGCGTCGGTGTTGTACACCGTCATGCCGCGACGCAGACCGTCGGACGAACCCAGCGCAATGGTACGCACCACGCCGTCGCCCAGCTGCTGCTGCACTTCCAGGGTCAGGGCCGAGCCGTCCATCTTGAGCGCGTCGTAGACGCGCGGCATCTGGTCACGCGGGAATTCGACGTCGACCACGGCGCCGATACACTGAACGATATTGCCTTTTGCTTGAGCCATTTTGTTTGCTCCAATCTTTGATTCGGGGGGTGCCGTCAAACCGCGGCCGCACCGGCGACGATCTCGGACAATTCCTTGGTGATCGCTGCTTGACGCGTCTTGTTGTAGACCAGCTTGAGTTCGTTGATGACGTTGCCGGCGTTGTCGGTCGCCGCCTTCATCGCCACCATGCGTGCGGACTGCTCGGAGGCCATGTTCTCGGCCACGGCCTGATAGACCAGGGCTTCGACATAGCGCAGCAGCAGATCGTCGATCACGGCAGCGGCGTCGGGCTCATAGATGTAGTCCCACGCGTGCTGCTTGCCGGCTTCCTGTTGCATCTTCTCGGCCGACAGGGGCAGCAGTTGTTCAACCACCGACTCCTGCTTCATGGTGTTGATGAACTTGGTGTAGCACAGGTACACCGCGCTCACGCGACCTTCGGCATAGGCATCGAGCAGCACCTTGACCGGCCCGATGAGCTTCTCAAGATGCGGCGTATCGCCCAGTTGCGTCACATGCGACACCACCTTGGCACCAATGCGACCCAGGAAACCCAGGCCCTTGTTGCCGATGGCCACCGCCTCGATGCCCTTGCCCTCGGACTGCAGGTCGCGCATCTTGTTGGTGACCGCACGCAGCACGTTGGTGTTCATGCCGCCACACAGACCCTTGTCGGTGGTGACGATGATGAACCCGGCCGTGGCCGCGTCATTGGTCTGCATGAACGGGTGCACGTACTCCGGATTGGCCTTGCTCAGGTTGGCCGCAATGTTGCGCACCTTCTCGCTGTAGGGGCGAGCGGCGCGCATGCGGTCCTGGGCCTTGCGCATTTTCGAGGCGGCCACCATTTCCATGGCTTTGGTGATCTTCTTGGTGTTTTCCACCGATTTGATCTTGCCGCGAATTTCCTTGCCTGCTGCCATCGAGGGCTCCTAAGAAGGGGTTCAGGCGAAGGTCTTCTTGAACGCGGCGATGGCCGTGTTCAGCTCGGCTTCGGCGTCCTTGTCCATGGCCTTGTCGGACTCGAGCTTGGCCAGCAGGGCCGCGTGCTTGTCCTTGAGGTAACCATGCAGGCCGGATTCGAAAGCCAGGACCTTCTTGACGTCCACGTCGTCCATGAAACCCTTGTTCACCGCGTACAGCGTGGCACCCATCAGGCTGATGGACAGCGGGCTGTACTGGGGCTGCTTGAGCAGTTCGGTCACGCGGGCACCGCGGTCGAGCTGCTTGCGGGTGGCTTCGTCCAGGTCCGAGGCGAACTGGGCGAAGGCCGCGAGTTCGCGGTACTGCGCCAGGTCGGTACGGATACCGCCGGAGAGGCTCTTGATCAGCTTGGTCTGGGCAGCACCACCGACGCGCGACACCGAGATACCGGCGTTGATGGCGGGGCGGATACCGGCGTTGAACAGGCTGGTTTCCAGGAAGATCTGGCCGTCGGTGATCGAGATCACGTTGGTCGGCACGAAGGCGGACACGTCACCGGCTTGCGTCTCAATGATCGGCAGCGCGGTCAGCGAGCCGGTCTTGCCCTTGACTTCACCCTTGGTGAAGGCTTCGACGTAGTCGGCGTTGACGCGAGCGGCGCGCTCGAGCAGGCGGCTGTGGAGATAGAACACGTCGCCGGGGAAGGCTTCGCGGCCCGGCGGGCGGCGCAGCAGCAGCGACACCTGGCGGTAGGCCACGGCCTGCTTGGACAGGTCGTCGTACACGATCAGGGCGTCTTGGCCGCGGTCGCGGAAGTACTCACCCATCGTGCAGCCCGAGTAGGCGGACACGTACTGCATGGCGGCCGATTCGGAGGCCGAGGCGGCCACCACGATGGTGTAGTCCATCGCACCGGCTTGTTCCAGCGCGCGCACCACGTTCTTGATGGACGAGGCCTTCTGACCGATGGCCACGTACACGCAGGTCATGTTCTGACCCTTTTGGTTGATGATCGCGTCGATCGCCACGGCGGTCTTGCCGGTCTGGCGGTCGCCAATGATCAGCTCGCGCTGGCCACGGCCGATCGGCACCATCGAGTCGATCGACTTCAGACCGGTCTGCACCGGCTGGTCCACCGACTTGCGGGCGATCACGCCCGGGGCCACTTTTTCGATCACGTCGGTCATCTTGGCGTTGATGGGACCCTTGCCGTCGATCGGCTGGCCCAGCGCGTTGACGACACGGCCGATCAGCTCGGGGCCGACCGGCACTTCCAGAATGCGGCCCGTGCACTTGACGGTGTCGCCTTCGGAGATGTGTTCGTATTCACCCAGAATCACCGCGCCCACGCTGTCACGCTCGAGGTTGAGCGCCAGACCGTAGGTGGCCACGCCTTCGCGGGTGGCGGGGAATTCCAGCATTTCGCCCTGCATCACGTCGGACAGACCGTGGATGCTGACGATGCCGTCGGTCACGGAAACGACCGTGCCCTGGTTGCGGATGTCGGCACCGGCGGACAGGCCCTGGATGCGGCTCTTGATCAGTTCAGAAATCTCGGCGGGATTGAGTTGCATGACTCTTTCCTTCTTTCGTTCAATAGTTTCGGTCCCGCGCCATCAGGCCACGAGTGCCGCTTTCATTTGTTCGAGTCGGGCCTTGACGGAGGTGTCGAGCACCTCGTCGCCGACCGCCACGCGAATGCCGCCAATGAGCGACTCGTCAATCTGCACACTCAGGTTGAGCTTGCGATTGAAACGACGCTCAAGCGTGGCAGACAGATCGGCCAGGGCCGCAGCATCCATGGGGAAGGCGCTGAAGACCACCGCATCGGACACGCCGCTGTGCTGATTGATCAGCGCACGCAGCTGTTGGGCCATCTCCGGCACGGCTGCCAGGCGATGGTTTTCGATGACCAGGCGCAGGAAGTTCTGGCCGGCCTCGGGCAGCGCCGTGCGCAGCACGCCAGAGATCAGATCGAACACCTGCGCTTGGGTCACCTTGGGGCTGTCGGCGAATTGCAAGAGCGATTCGTTTTCGGCCACGACAGCCAGTTCGTCGAGCCAAGCCAGGGTGCTGGCCAGGTCACTGGCCTGCGCCTTGTACAGGGCTTCTGCGTAAGGGCGGGCGATGGTTGCAAGTTCTGCCATGGTCTTTTCTCTGGCGGGTTCGATTACAGCTCGGTCTTCAGACGGTTGAGCAGATCGGCATGCACCGCGGGATTGACCTCGCGACGCAGGATTTGCTCAGCGCCCTTGACGGCCAGCAAAGCGACCTGCTCACGCAGGGCCTCACGGGCGGCAATGACCTGCTGCTCGGCTTCGGCACGGGCGGCGGCAATGATTTTGTTGCCTTCTTCGGTGGCGCGGGTCTTGGCCTCGTCCACCTGTGCCTGTGCACGACGCTCGGCGTCGGCCATCATCGCTGCGGTTTCGCTGCGCGTCTTGGCCAGTTCGGCTTCGACGCGCTTGTCGGCAGCGGCGAGGTCGGACTTGGCCTTGTCGGCGGCAGCCAGACCATCGGCGATTTTCTGGGCGCGCTCATCCAGGGCCTTGGTGATCGGGGGCCAAATGAACTTGGCCGTCACGATCGCAAGGATCAGGAACGGGATCCACTGGATCCAAAGCGTTGCATTGATGTTCACGGCTGAACTCCTTTCAAGCCTGAAAAGGAGCAGCGATTACTTCAGGACGAAGGGGTTGGCGAAGGCGAACAGCAGGGCGATGGCAACACCGATCAGGAAGGCGGCGTCGATCAGACCGGCCAAGATGAACATCTTGGTCTGCAGGTCGTTCATCAGCTCAGGCTGGCGGGCCGACGACTCGAGGAACTTGCCGCCCATCAGCGCGATGCCGATGGAAGCGCCGATGGCGCCCAGACCGACGATGAGACCGCAAGCCAGTGCGACGAGACCGAGAATGTTTTCCATGAGATGCTCCTAGAGGTTAGTGGAAACGTTGTGAAAGGGTGAACTGGATCTTCATCAATGCGAGTCGTGCGCTTGACCAATATAGATCAGCGTCAACATCATAAAGATGAAGGCTTGCAAGGTGATGACCAGGATGTGGAACAGCGTCCACACGGTGCCGGCGATGACATGGCCAACGGCCAGACCCACACCGGTGGCGGACAGGGCCCAGCCACCACCCATCAGGGCGATCAGCATGAACACCAGTTCACCTGCAAACATATTGCCAAACAGTCGCATGCCATGCGAGACAGTCTTGGCAACGAATTCGATCATCTGCATCAGGAAGTTGAAGGGCCACAGCGCCCAGTGATCGCCAAACGGCGCAGCGATCAGCTCGTGGCCCCAGCCGCCGAGACCCTTGATCTTGATGTTGTAGAACAGGCACAGCAGCAGCACCATGGTCGACATGCCGAGCGTGGTCGACAGGTCGGCGGTGGGCACCACACGCAGGTAATCCTTGAAGCCCAGGGCCGGGCCCACGTTGTGCCACAGCTGCGGCAGGGCGTCGACGGGCAGCATGTCCATCGCGTTCATCAGGAAGATCCAGACAAACACGGTCAGCGCGAGCGGGCCGACAAAGCGGCGGCTGGCGGCGTTGTGGATCACGCTCTTGGCCTGGTTGTCCACCAGCTCGACCAGCATCTCGACGGCGGCTTGCCAGCGGCCGGGCACGCCCGAGCTGGCGCGACGGGCACCAAGCCAGAGGATGAACACGGTCGCCAGACCCAGCAGGCTCGAGAAGAACAGCGAGTCAAAGTTGAACAGGCTGAAATCGACAATGCTGGTCTGCTTGACGCTCTGGAAGGAAAAATCCTTCTGCAGATGCTGCAAGTGGTGCTGGATGTATTCCCCAGCGGTTGGACCGTGTGCGCCCAGATTCTCAGCAGACATAGATCACCTGTTCCTGTAGTCTTTTCATGCGCCGCGACGGCCCTGTGGGTCCGCCTTGCGGCTTTGGCGTCCCCACAAGAGGGCCACCCCATACACTTTCAATGTCAACACAAAGCCGAGCAACAAACCCGGCCAGCTCAGCGGCTTGAGCACCAGCGGTGCCAACACCAGCAAGAGCACGGTCAACGCCACCTTCACCAGCTCCCAGCCCATCAACAAGGCCAGGGCCGATCCGGGCTGCGCCAGCTTCAGCTGCCGGGCCAGGATGCGGGCAAACCACATCGCCGGCACGATCACCGCCGCTGCACCCCAGGCCGCCGAAACCGCCCAGAGCCAACCACCAAACGGCCAACCCACCACCACCACCGCCAGGCCCACCAGGGTCTGGCCCAGCACCACTCGCCAGGGCGAGAGGGCGGGTTGTCGCCGCCGCCACTGCTGCGCCTCTTGGGCACTCAGGGGCTTGAACGTGGCCAAATCGTCACCATCTGCCTCTGCAAACGGGGCCGGCTGGCCGTGGGCTGCATCACCTTGTAGGCGCTCTTGATCGACAGCGGCGACGATTTTGCTCATCAACGATTACAACCAAGTTACACCCAAGCGGGTTTTGCAAAGCCTCTGATTATACGTAGAAACCCGCAAGATGGGCAAGATGTCCGCTGTGGGATCATCCATACCCATGACATCGACCCCGAATTCCCCCACCGCCGCCCCCGAACAGGCCTCGCTGATCGAGTACCCCTGCGTGTTCCCGATCAAGGTGATGGGCTTGCATGTGGAAGGCTTTACCGAGGCCCTGGTCGAGCTGGCGCGCGTGCACGATCCGCTGTTTGACGCCAGCACCATCGAGCACCGCCCCAGCAGCACCGGCAAGTACATGGGGGTGACCTTGCACATCAACGCCACCAGCCGCGTGCAGCTGGACGCGGTCTATGGGGCCCTGACCTCGCATCCCATGGTCAAGGTGGTGCTGTGACGGACCTGGCCCCACCGGCCGAGGCCGCGCGCTGGCCGGGCCCCGGCCTGCAGTGGCAGGTCTTGCGCGATGCCCCCTATGCCGAGGTGTTTGACGCCATGCGCGACTACACCGCCACACGCACCGACGACACCCCCGACGCCCTGTGGCTGTGCGAGCACCCGCCGGTCTTCACCCAGGGCCTGGCCGGCCTGGCCGACCATGTGCTGGCCCCTGGCGACATCCCGGTGGTGGCGAGCAACCGGGGCGGCCAGGTGACCTACCACGGCCCGGGCCAGGTGGTGGCCTACCCGCTGCTGGACCTGCGCCGGCGCGGCTACTTTGTCAAAGAGCTGGTGTTCCGGCTGGAGGAGGCGGTGATCCGCACCCTGGCCGACCACGGCCTGACCGGGCACCGGGTGCGCGGCGCCCCGGGCATTTATGTGCGCCTGGCCGATCCGGCCAGCCATGCGCGCCTGCCCGCCACGCCCGAGGGGGCCGAGCCCTCGTTCGAGGGCCTGGGCAAGATTGCCGCCCTGGGGGTCAAGGTCTCGCGCCACTGCTGCTACCACGGTGTGGCGCTGAATGTGGACATGGACCTGGCGCCCTATTCGCGCATCAATCCCTGCGGCTACGCCGGCCTGGCCACGGTGGACATGGCGCAGTGCGGCGTGCAGGCCAGCTGGCCCTCGGTGGCCAGCACGCTGGCTGGCCATTTGCTGCGCACATTGGCCTGATCCTGCGGGGCTGGGATAATCGGGGCATGAACACGCCCGAATCCAAAACCGTGCGCGAAGCGCAAACGCTGGAACAGTACGACCCCAGCGCCAAGCAAAAAGCCGCCGCCAAACTCTCGCGCATTCCGGTCAAGGTCGAGCCCGGTGAGGTCTTGAAAAAGCCCGACTGGATCCGCGTCAATGCCGGCTCGCCCACCACCCGCTTCTACGAAATCAAGGACATCCTGCGCCGCAACAAGCTGGTCACGGTGTGCGAAGAAGCGAGCTGCCCCAACATTGGCGAATGCTTTGGCAAGGGCACGGCCACCTTCATGATCATGGGCGACAAGTGCACCCGGCGCTGCCCCTTCTGCGATGTGGGCCATGGCCGCCCCGACCCGCTTGACGAGAACGAGCCCGAGAACCTGGCGCGCACCATTGCCGCGCTGGGCCTGAAGTATGTGGTGATCACCAGCGTCGACCGCGACGATCTGCGCGACGGCGGGGCCGCTCACTTTGTGGCCTGCATCGAGCGCACGCGCGCCCTGTCGCCGCAGACCCAGATCGAGGTGCTGGTGCCCGATTTCCGTGGCCGCGACGACCGCGCCCTGGCCATCCTGCAGGCCGCGCCGCCCGACGTGATGAACCACAACCTCGAGACCGTGCCGCGCCTGTACCGCGAAGCGCGACCGGGCAGCGACTACGCCTTCAGCCTGAACCTGCTCAAGAAGTTCAAGGCCCTGTTCCCGCAGGTGCCGACCAAGAGCGGCCTGATGGTGGGCCTGGGCGAGACCGACGAGGAAATCCTGCAGGTCATGCGCGACATGCGCGAGCACCAGATCGACATGCTGACCATTGGCCAGTACCTGGCGCCCAGCAACAGCCACCTGCCGGTGCGCCGCTATGTGCACCCCGACACCTTCAAGATGTTCGAGGCCGAGGCCTACAAGATGGGCTTCAGCCACGCCGCCGTGGGCGCCATGGTGCGCTCGAGCTACCACGCCGACGTGCAGGCGCACATGGCGGGGGTCTGAAGCTCCCCCACCACGCGACAAGCGCGCGCGGCTGGCTTATACTGTCCTGGCGCCGATTTGCTCCAGCTTGCGGGCGCGATTGCCGGGCCCTTTGGGGGCGCGCAATGAACAAATGCCGCTAAACGGGGTGACCGGCCCGGTTGCACCTGTTTTCGGTGCCACCGGGTTTTTTTTCGCTCATGACCTTGATCGCCACGCCACAGACGATGCGTTTTGACGAACCGCTTGCCTTGCAAAGCGGCGCGTCGATCCGTCAGTACGAGCTGGTCTACGAGACCTATGGCCAGCTCAACGCACAGCGCAGCAACGCCGTGCTGATCTGCCACGCCCTCAATGCCTCGCACCATGTGGCCGGGGCCTATGCCGATGCGCCCGAGCAGCTCGGCTGGTGGGACAACATGGTCGGCCCGGGCAAGCCCGTCGACACCAACCGCTTTTTTGTGATCGGCGTGAACAACCTGGGCTCGTGCTTTGGCTCGACCGGGCCCATGCACGTCAACCCCGACACCGGGCGCGTCTGGGGCGCCGACTTTCCGGTCGTCACCGTCGAGGACTGGGTGCAGGCGCAGGCGCGCCTGCTCGATCGCCTGGGCATTGCGCAGCTGGCCGCGGTGATGGGCGGCAGCTTGGGCGGCATGCAGGCCCTGGGCTGGACGCTGCAGTTTCCCGAGCGGGTGCGCCACGCGGTGGTGGTGGCCAGCGCGCCCAATCTGAACGCCGAGAACATCGCCTTCAACGAGGTGGCACGCCGCGCCATCGTCACCGACCCGGACTTTCACGGCGGCCACTTCTACGCGCATGGCGCGGTGCCGCGGCGCGGCCTGCGCATTGCGCGCATGATCGGTCACATCACCTACCTGTCGGACGATGTGATGAACGCCAAGTTTGGCCGCGAGCTGCGCCAGGCGGTCAACAACGCCAGCGGCTACAAGTTCTCGACCCAGGACGTCGAGTTCCAGATCGAGAGCTACCTGCGCCACCAGGGCGACAAGTTCAGCGAGTACTTTGACGCCAACACCTACCTGCTGATCACGCGGGCGCTCGACTACTTCGATCCGGCCCGCGCGCATGGGGGCGACCTGGCACGGGCGCTGGCGCAAACCCAGGCGCGCTTTCTGCTGGTGAGCTTCAGCACCGATTGGCGCTTCTCGCCCGCGCGCAGCCGCGAGATCGTGCAGGCCCTGATCGCCAACCGGCGCGAGGTCAGCTACGCAGAGATCGACGCGCCGCATGGGCACGACGCCTTTTTGCTCGACGACCCGCGCTACCTGTCGGCGGTGCGCGCCTTTTTTGACGAAACCGTGGGGAGGCAGGCATGAGCGAAGAACGCACCCTGCAGGCCATTGCGGCCCTGGTGCCCGAGGGATCGCGCGTGCTGGACCTGGGCTGCGGCGACGGCGCCCTGCTGGACCTGCTGCAGCGCCAGCGCGGCTGCAGCGGCTACGGGGTGGAGCTGGACGACGCCAAGGTGCTGGCCTGTTTGCGCCGGGGGGTGCAGGTGCTGCAGCTGAACCTGGACCAGGGCCTGTCGGTGTTTGGCGACCAGAGCTTTGACGTGGTGCTGCAGATCGACACCTTGCAGCACCTGCGCAACGCCGAGGTGATGCTGCGCGAGACCGCCCGCGTGGGGCGCACCGGCATCGTCGCCTTTCCCAATTTTGCGCACTGGCCCAACCGCCTGTCGGTCCTGCTCGGGCGCATGCCGGTCACGCGCCGCCTGCCCTACCAGTGGTACGACACGCCCAATATCCGCGTCGGCACCTACCGCGACTTTGCCGATCTGGCCGCACGCAACCACCTGCACATCGAGGACAGCTTTGGTCTGCAGGACGGCCACCAGGTGCGCATCGGCCCCAACTGGCGCGCCAGCACCGCGGTCTTCAAGTTCCGGCGCTGAGCGCCCGCCCAGGCCTCAGGCCTGCAGCTCGGTCTCGTGCATCCAGGCCGCGTGCTTGGGCGCGCGGCGGGTGCGCGACCACTCCTCCAGCATGTCCCACTTGACCGCGTCCAGGCGCGCGTACATATCGGGCGTGCCCACATCGCAGGCCAGCTCCAGGCGGTGGCCGTTGGGGTCGAAAAAGTAGATGCTCTTGAAGATGGTGTGGTTGGTCGGCCCCACCACCGCAATGCCCGCCGCCTCCAGGCGCGCCTTGGTCTCTTCCAGGGTCTGCAGGCTGTCGACCTTGAAGGCGATGTGCTGCACCCAGTCGGGGGTGTTGGCATCGCGCCCCATCTCGGGCGAGTTGGGCAGCTCGAAAAAGGCCAGCACATTGCCGCCCCCCGCGTCCAGAAAGACGTGCATATAGGGGTCGGCGGCCTTGGTCGAGGGCACCTGGTCTTCGGCAATGGCCAGCACAAAGCCCATGTTCAGGTGCTTGACGTACCAGTCCACGGTCTGCTTGGCGTCCTTGCAGCGGTAGGCCACGTGGTGAATGCGGTCGATGTTCATGGGGTTTCCTCCAAGGGGGCGTGGGGCTCAGGCGCTTTGGCGCGCCACCTGCAGCGCCTCGCGCAGCACGCGCAGGTCGCCAATGTGGTTGGCCAGGATCAGGATCAGGCGGGCATTGAGATCGGCGCTGGCGGACTCGTCCAGGTCGCGGTGCGCGTCGATCAGGGCTTCGTAGAAATCGTCGCCCGGCGAGAAGTCACGAAAGAAGGTGCGGTCGGGCTCGTGAAAATTCGGGTCGAGCCGCAGCAAGTTGGGGGTGGGGCTGGTCATGTCGGTCTCCGGTCAGGCATGGGCGGTGGCGGTGGCCAGGGCCTGGCGCACCCGCTGGGCATCCAGCGCGCGCCAACGCGCCGCCACATGCTGGTCGGGGCGCAGCAGGTAGCAGCTGCCAGGGCGCAGGTCGTAGCGCTGGGTCAGCAGGCCCTGCGCATCGGTCACGCCGCCGGCCGGGGCCGCGCCGGCGCTGCGCACCCACAGCACCTGCAGCGGCACCGGGCTGTCCGCCAGGGCCTGCAACTGGGCCTGCGTGGCCGCATCGGGGGCACCATCGCCGGCCATCATCAGCACAAAGCCCTGGGCGCCCACCTGCTGCAGCAGCCAGCCGTCCTGCGCGGGCTCGCCCACCTGCACCGGGGCATCGTCCATGGGCGCGCCGGGCACCATCACGCCGGCAAAGGCGTCGGTGTCGGGGGTGTTCAGGCGCGAGCCGGTCAGGAAGGACGGCACCGACAGGCGGCCCGAGTTGACCAGCTTGCGCGCAAAGGGGTGGTGCCGTGCCAGCGCCAGCACCGAGTCGCGAAAGCGCCGGCTGGTGGCGCTCTTGGGGGTGATGAAGTCGGTGGAGCGGGTCGAGTTCATGATGTTCTCGTCGGCCGCATATTGCCGGTCCAGCGCATAGGTGTCGAGCAGGCGCTCGGGCGCGCGGCCCTGCAGCACCAGCGCCAGCTTCCACATCAGGTCGTCGGCGTCCTGCAGGCCCGAGTTGGCGCCACGCGCGCCAAAGGGCGAGACCTGGTGCGCCGCATCGCCCACAAACAGCACATGGCCGTGGCGGAACTCGTGCATGCGGCGGCACTGGAAGGTGTAGACGCTGACCCACTCGATCTCGAACGGCCGCTCGTCGCCCAGCATGGCGCGCAGGCGCGGGATCACCCGCTCGGGCTTTTTCTCTTCTTCGGGATCGGCGTCCCAGCCCAGCTGGAAATCGACCCGCCACACGTTGTTGCTCTGCTTGTGCAGCAGCACGCTCTGGCCACGGTGAAACGGCGGGTCAAACCAGAACCAGCGCTCGGCCGGGTAGTCGGCCTTCATGATGATGTCGGCAATCAGGAAGCGATCCTGGAAGATGCGGCCCTCGATGTCCAGGCCCAGCTGGCGGCGCACCGAGCTGCGCGCGCCATCGGCCACGACCAGCCAGTCGGCCTCGATCACCAGATCCCCGTCGGGGGTCTGCACCGTCAGGCTGGCGCCGTCGGCCTGCGGCCGCACCTCGCTCACCTTGTACTGCCAGCGGATGTCGGCGCCCAACTCGAGCGCGCGCGCAATCATCATCTCTTCGAGGTGGTATTGCTGCAGGTTGACCATGCCGGGGCGCTGATGGCCCGGCTCGGGCACCAGGTTGAAGCGGTAGACCTCGCCGTCTTGCACAAAGGTGCGGCCCACGTTCCAGCTCACACCCAAGGCGCAGGCCGCGTCGCCCACCCCCAGGCGCCCCAGGATCTCGAGCGTGCGCTTGGCATAGCAGACCGCGCGTGAGCCGACCGAGACGGTCTTGTCGTCGTCAAACAGCAGCACCGGCAGGCCGCGCAGGCGGGCATCAATGGCGGCGGCCAGGCCCACCGGGCCAGCGCCCACAATGATCAGTGGCCGCCGCTGCGGCACCTCAGCGCGCAGATCGTCGGGTGCGCGGTACGGATAGATCGGGTTGACATGGGCCCCCATGGCCACCTCCAGCAAGGGTTGGGATCACAACGCGGCTGGAATTTACCATAGATAAATGAATTTACCTAATCGTAATCGCGCCCATCATCAGGGCGCTTGGCCGCGTCACTTCTTCTGCTTGCGGTAATCAAAAGCGCACACCGGCTTGGCCTCGGACCACATGCCCAGCTGCTGCGACTTGGCCTGGGCCAGGGCCTCGCGCGCGGCCAGGCGGTCTTGCGGATGGGCCTGGCCCTCAAAGCGCGGATCGATGCAGCCCAGCCCTTCGCGCAGCATGATCACCGCCACGTTCTCGCCGGGGGGCGTGCGCACGGTGCAGACCTGGCGGCCGTATTTGTCCTTGCGCTCGCAGTGGCAGCGGGCACCGCCCTCGGTGAGCGCCACCAGGCGCTCGCGCGCGACCTTGCTAAAGGGCTGGCCGCGCTCGGGGGCGTCAAAGCCCGCCACCCGCACCTTGACCACCTGGCCTTTGCTGTTCTTGTAATGGAAGGTGTCGCCGTCGGGCCAGTGGTTGGGCTGGCAGGCCCCATCGATGGCGGCCAGGGCCAGGCCCGGCAGGACCAGCAACAGGGACAGAAGCAGGCGACGCCACTGGGGCAGGAAACGCGTGAAATGGAACATGGGCAGGGGCGGTCTGGGGCGCGGCGGGTGGCTTTGACCGTTTTAGTGAATTTGGCGATTTGCTCGAATTGAGTATTTTGCGCCAATCGCTGGCAGATGCCCAGAGGCCGGTGCCCGACTGGACAGCGCGCCCATGTCAAACGCGCTAAAGTGATCGGCATTGCCCTGAGGAGTCCCCATGAACGCCCCGATCCATCATGAAATCCCCGGTTCTGTCCTGGACAGCGTGCGCGTGCAGCGCGATGTGGACCAGGCCTGGTCACAGACCATCGTGCCGGCGCTGCAGCGCTACATCGAGGTGCCGGCCAAGTCACCGCTGTTTGATCCGCAATGGGCCGAGCACGGCCACCTCGAGACGGTGCTGCGCATGGCCGCCGACTGGGTGCAGGCGCAAAAGGTGCCGGGCCTGACGCTCGAGATCGTGCGTTTGCCCGGTCGCACCCCGGTGCTGATGTTCGAGGTGCCGGCCACCCACGCCGCCAACGCGCACAGCGGCCAGACCGTGCTGATGTACGGCCACATGGACAAGCAGCCCGAGTTCAGCGGCTGGCGCGCCGACCTGGGGCCCTGGACACCCAAGATCGAGGACGGCCGCCTGTATGGTCGGGGCGGCGCCGACGATGGCTACGCGGTGTTTGCCAGCATTGCCGCCCTGCAGGCGCTCAAGGCACAGGGGGTGGCGCATCCGCGCATCGTGGGCCTGATCGAGACCAGCGAAGAGTCTGGCTCGCGCGATTTGCTGCCCTATGTGGACGCCTTGCGCCCACGCCTGGGCGATGTGGGCCTGGTGGTGTGCCTGGACTCGGGCGCCGGCAACTACGACCAGCTGTGGCTCACCAGCAGCCTGCGCGGCATGATCAGCGGCACCCTGCGGGTGCAGGTGCTGACCGAGGGCGTGCACTCGGGCGATGCCTCGGGCCTGGTGCCCTCGAGCTTTCGGATCATGCGCATGGTGCTCGACCGGCTGGAAGACAGCGCCAGCGGCCGCCTGCTGCCCGAGGCCTTTCATTGCGAGGTGCCCCCGGTGCGCGTGGCGCAGGCGCGTGCCACCGCGGCGGTGCTGGGCGAGCAGGTCTGGCGGCGCTTCCCTTGGGCGCATGCCGATTGCGGCGGCGCCAGCACGCCGGTGCTGCCCACCACCACCGACCCGGTCGAGGCACTGATCCAGCGCACCTGGAAGCCCACCCTGAGCGTGACCGGGGCCGAGGGCCTGCCGCCGCTGCAAGACGCGGGCAATGTGCTGCGCCCCTTCACCGCCTTCAAGCTGAGCCTGCGCCTGCCCCCGCTGGTGGACGCGGCGCAAGCGGTGCAATCGCTCAAGACCTTGCTCGAGGACAACGCGCCCTACCAGGCCCGCGTGACCTTCGAGGCCGCCAGCGCGGCCACTGGCTGGAACGCACCGGACACGGCCGACTGGTTTGCGGGGGCGCTGGAGCAGGCCAGCCAGGCGCACTTTGGCGCCTCGGTGGGGCACATCGGCCAGGGCGGCACCATCCCGCTCATGAACATGCTCAGCCAGGGCTTCCCCACCGCGCAGATGATGGTGTGCGGCGTGCTGGGCCCGCGCAGCAATGCGCACGGCCCCAACGAGTTCCTGCACCTGCCCTATGCGCAGCGCCTGACGGCGGCGGTGGCCGAGGTCATCGCGCGCATGCCCTGAACCGGGGGCGCCGCGCGCGGCAGGGCCCCGTCAGGCGGGCGTGGCCTTGGGGGTGCGCTGCACCCACCACAGCGCCGCGCCGGTCACCAGGAGCGGCACCAGCGAGCCGTAGTTGAGCCAGGTCCAGCCCTGGGTGGTGACCAGCGCGCCCGACGCAAACGAGGTCATGGCCATGGTGGCAAACACCAGGAAGTTGATGGCCGCCTGGCCGCGGTCTTTTTCCTGCGGCGTCCAGGCCTTGAGCGACATGGTGGTGCTGCCGGTGAACAGGAAGTTCCATCCCACGCCCAACAGAAAGAGGGCGATCTCAAAGCGCTCGATCTCGGTGCCCGAGAGCGCCACCGCCACGCACAGCAGGTTCAGCAGCACGCCCACGCCCATGATGCGCGGCGCCCCAAAGCGGCGGATCAGGTGGCCGGTGAAAAAGCCCGGCGCAAACATGCCGATCACATGCCACTGCAGCACCAGCGCCGCGTCCGAGAAGCTGTAGCCGCACACCTGCATGGCCAGCGGCGTGGCCGCCATCAGCAGGTTCATCACCCCATAGCCCAACGCCGCCGCCATGGCCGAGACGATGAAGATGGGCTGGCGCATGATCTGCGACAGCGGCCGGCCCGTGGCCGACTGGCCCACCGCCGGTTTGGGCGTGGCCGGAAAATCGATCATGGCCATCAGCACCAGGCCCAGCACCGCCACCCCCGCCAGCGACAGGTAGGCGCCCATGAACGGCACCGGGAACAGATCGCGCGTGCCCGCGGCCAGGTTGGGGCCGATGATGGCGCCCATCAGGCCGCCGGCCATCACCCACGAGACGGCTTTTTCCTTGTAGCCCTCGGCGGCCAGCTCGGCGGCGGCAAAACGGTACAGCTGGCCGTTGGCGCTGTAATAGCCCGCAATCACCGTGGCCAGCACCACCAGCCAGAACTGGCGCGCCCACACCGCATAAGCGGCCAGCAAGGCCGAGAACACCGCCACCACCAGCCCCATCTGGAACGACGCGCGACGGCCAAAGCCGCGCTGGGTGCGGGCCGCGATGCCGGTCGAGATGGCACCGCCCACCACATAGCCCATCACCGGCAGGGTTGCCATCCAGCCCATGGGCGCCAGGCTCAGCCCCACCAGGCCATTGATGGCGATGAAGGTGACGTTGTTGGTGAGGAACAGGCCCTGGCACAGGGTCAGCAGGAGCAGATGTCGGTTCATACCCACCAGTGTATCGGCACCAAAGGCGGGGGGTGTCACCCAGGTGCGGGCCGGCTCAGGCGCGGGGCGGGCCCGCCAGATCGCCCGCCAGCCAGGCCAGCGCGGCCAGCGGCGCGGTTTCGGCGCGCAGCACCCGGGGGCCCAGGCGCACCGGCACAAAGCCCTGCGCGCGGGCCTGCGCCTCTTCGGCCTCGGTCAGGCCGCCCTCGGGGCCGCTCAGCAGCCAGGCCGGGGCGTCGGCGGGCAGGGCCTGCTGGCCCAGGGGCACGGCATCGTCCTCGAGCGAGAGCACCGCGCGAAAACCGGCCGCCTGTGCCAGCGCCGGGGCCAGCGCCGAGATCTCGTGCACCGGGGGCAAGCGGTTGCGCCCGCACTGCTCGGCCGCGGCCTGCGCCACCGCCTGCCAGTGCGCCTGGCGGCGCTGCGCGCGCTCGCCCTGCAGGCGCAGCACGCTGCGCGAGAGCTGCAGCGGCCACAGGCTGGCCGCGCCCAGCTCGGTGGCCTTCTCGACCAACCAGTCCATGCGCTCGTTGGCCATCAGCCCGCACAGCAGGTGGACGGCACGCGGGGCCTCGCATTCGAGTGGCGAGTGCTCGCCCACCACGACCTCGACGTCGCTGCGGCCCATGCGCAGGATCTGCGCCGCAAATTGCCCGCCCTGGCCGTTGAACAGCACCAGGGCCTGGCCGGGCTGCATGCGCAGCACCTGCACATGGCGCGCCGCGCCTGCCGGCAGGGCCAGGGTTTGGCCAGGTTGCAAGGGCAGCGGGCAGTACAGGCGGGGCATGCGGGGCGGGGCCTCAGACGCGGCCAAAGGCAAAGCCGCTCACGCCCTCGGCGCCCTCGACCTCGTCGAGCAGGCGCACCAGCGGCGCCAGCTCGCGGTAGCGGCGCGCGGTGGCGCGCAGGTAGCGCACAAAGCGGGGGGTGTCGGCCAGGTATTTGGGCTTGCCGTCGCGCAGGGTCAGGCGGGCAAAAATACCGGCCACCTTCAGGTGCCGCTGCAGGCCCATCCACTCCACCGCGCGGTAGAAGGCGCCAAAGTCGGCGTGCCAGTCCTCAAAGTCCATCAGCCCGGCGCGGCGCGCGCGCTCCCAGTAGCGGATGGTGATGTCCAGCACAAAGTCCTCGTCCCAGCTGATGAAGGCATCGCGCATCAGGCTGGCCACGTCGTAGGTCAGCGGCCCATACACCGCGTCCTGAAAATCCAGCACGCCCAGGCGGGCGCCCGGGGCCGCCGGGTCGGGCGGCAGCATCAGGTTGCGCGGCATGAAGTCGCGGTGCACATACCCCTTGGGGGCGGCCAGGTTGCGCTGAACGATCAGGTCAAACAGCTGCTGCAGCCCGGCGCGGCGCTCGCCCTGCAGCACCAGGCCGCGGTGCTGCGCCAGGTACCAGTCGGGAAACAGCGCCAGCTCGCGTTGCAGCAAGGCGCTGTCGTAGGGCGGCAGCACCCCCTCGCGCGAGGCCAGTTGCCACTGCACCAATTGCTCGGTCGCCTGCACAAACCAGGCGTGCCCCTTGGCGGGCTGGGCCTCGTCCAGGGCGCTCATCATGGTGTGCGGCCCCAGGTCGTTGAGCAGCATGAAACCGTTGGGCGCGTCCCAGGCCAGCACGGTTGGCGCGTTCAGGCCCGCGTCATGCAAGAGCCCGGCCACCTTCACAAAGGGCGCGCAGTCCTCTTTGTCGGGCGGCGCGTCCATCACGATGCGGCTGTCGCCGCCCAGGGTGTCGACCCGCAAATAGCGCCTGAAACTGGCGTCGGCCGAGGCCAGGCGCAAGGTCTCGGGGCGCAGGCCCTGGGCCTGGGCCAGGCCCGAGAGCCACTGGGCACAGGCGGCCTGGCGGGCCGGATCGGCCCAGCTGAGGGCGGTTTCGGTGCTGGATGAAGTGGAAGAAGGCGTGCTCATGGATAATCCAATTGTATAAAGCCGATGCCCTGATCCGGGGCGCTTCCACCCTGCTTGCCAATCGCTGACGACGTGAACCTCCCAACCGCCCCCACCTTGCGCCGCCCATTGCGTCTGCTGGGCTTGGCCGTGTTGGCCTGGCAGGCGGTGGCGGCCATGGCGCAAGCCCAGAGTTCGCTCACCCTGCGCGAGGCCCCGCGCCTGCTCGAGGCCGTTGGCGAAACGGCGCAGCGCGAAGGCGCGGTGCATTTGTCGGGCCAGTCCATGACGGTCATTCAGGACGACACCATCGAGCTGCTGGGCCAGGCGCAATACCGCCGCCCGGGCCTGAGCGTCAAGGCCGACCGGCTGCTCTACCAGCAGGCCACCGACACCGTGCAGGCGCAAGGCCAGGTGCGCATCGTGCGCGACAGCGGGGTGTTTTACGGCCCGTCGCTCAAGCTGCAGGTCGAGCGTTTTGTGGGCGAGTTCGAGCAGGCGCAGTTCGAGCTGGCCAACGCCTCGGTGGTGGGAGACGCGGCCAAGGTGTCGTTTTTGGATGCCGACCGCGCCGTGATCCGCAATGCGCGCTTTTCGTCCTGCCGCCGCACCCCGGGGCCCGAATGGCTGCCCGAGTGGTTGATCAAGGCCGCCACCATCGAGATCGACAACTCGGAATCGGTGGGCCGCGCAAGCGACACGCAGCTGGTGTTCAAAGGCTTGGCCACGCCCACCATCCCCTCGTTCAGCTTTGCCCTGAACGACCAGCGCAAGTCCGGCTTTCTGGCCCCGCTGTTCGGCATTGACGACAAAAGCGGCCTGGAGCTGAGCACGCCGTACTACTGGAACATCGCCCCGAACCGGGACGCGACCTTCACCCCGGTGCTGCGCAGCCGGCGGGGCATGGGCCTGGACACCGAGTTCCGCTACCTCGAGCCCGACTACCAAGGCGCGGCGCGCCTGAACGTGCTGCCCAACGATCGCCTGCGTGACGAAACCCGCTGGGGCCTGCTGGCGCAGCACCAGGGCAATGTGCCGGGCCCGCTGGGCACCATGGCCATGAACCTGCAACTGGCGCGCGTGAGCGACCACAACTACTGGCGCGACTTTCCGCGCTCGGGTCTGGTGATGGCGCAGCGCTTGCTGCCCTCCTGGGCCATGCTGGACTGGTCGCGCGACGACTGGTCGGCCTCGCTGGTCACCCGCAAATGGCAAACCCTGCAGATCGAAGAAGCCCCGATCACGCCGCCGTTTGATGTGCTGCCCCAGCTCACCGTCCGTCACCAGCGCCAAGCGGCCAGTGGGCTGGACACCAGCGTGATCGCCAGCGCCTCGCGCTTCGAGGTGGACCCAAGCCGCCTGCCGGTGGGCAACACCACCGCGCTCTACAACGGCTTGCGCCACCACCTGCAGGCCCAGGCCAGCTGGCCGCTCCTGCGCCCCTGGGGATTCGTCACCCCCAAGCTGCAACTGCACGCCACGCGCTATCAGCCTGACCATGCCTTGGCGGGCAACCCCAACCTGGACCGCACCCTGCCCACGTTCAGCGTCGACAGCGGGCTGTTTTTTGAGCGGCCCTTGCAATGGGGCGGGCGCGATATCGTGCAGACCCTGGAGCCGCGCCTGTTTTACGCCTACACCCCTTACCGCGCGCAAGACAATTTGCCGGTGTATGACAGCGGCCCGGCCGACTTCAACCTCTCGACCATCTACAGCACCCAGCCCTATGTGGGGCAAGACCGACTGGTCGACAACAATGCGGTCACCCTGGGGCTGTTCAGCCGCTTGATCGACGACCGACAAGGCGCCGAGCTGCTGAGCCTGGGGGTGGCGCAGCGCTACCGCTTCACGGACCAGCGCGTGGCCCTGCCGGGCCAGCCCCTGTCCAGTGCTGGTCTGAGCGATCTGCTGCTGGGCGCTGGCCTGCGGCTGGACGATCGCTGGCGCCTGGACAACACGCTGCAGCTCAACGCGCAAGACCACAGCGTCCAGCGCACCACCCTTCGCGCGCGCTACAACCCCGGGCCTTACCG
>JBEBDJ010000085.1:0-52799 GCA_041157045.1 Pseudomonadota bacterium | reverse complement strand
CGATGTAGTCGAACACATCCGAACGGGCCTGCTCCCGCGACCGGTAGCCTTTCCAGGCTGTGCGCTCCGTCTTGAGCGAGCTGAAGAAGCTCTCCATGGCCGAGTTGTCCCACACCTCACCCGCACGGCTCATGCTGCAAGTGATACCTTGCTCTTTGAGCAGCTGCTGGAATTGGGTGCTGGTGTATTGGCTGCCTTGGTCCGAATGGTGCAGCAGGGCCACGGGCCTGCCCCGCCGCCACACAGCCATCATCAGTGCATCGACCACCAGTTGCGAGGTCATGCTTTGTTGCATAGACCAGCCCACGATACGCCGCGAGTACAGATCGAGCACCGCCGCCACGTACAGCCAACCCTCGGCCGTCCAGATATAGGTAAAGTCCGCCACCCATTTCTGGTTCGCGGCATCTGCGTGGAATTGACGCTCCAGCACGTTATCGGCCACCACACTGCGTTCGCCCCGGTCCTTGGGCAGTCCGCGTCGCTTCGGTCTGGCCCGCAGTGCCTGCTCGCGCATCAATCGCTCGATTCGATGCAGGCCGCAGTTGTGCCCCATTTCCAGCACATCGCGCCACACACGCCGCGCACCATAGGTGCGATCACTGGCCACAAAGCTGTGGCGCACCTGGGCGCCTATGACTTCGTCACTCAGACTGCGGCAGCTTCTGGGGCGCGCCAGCCAGGCGTAAAAGCCACCTCGCGAGACACCGAGCGCCTCGCACATCTGGTTGACCGGCCAGGCCCCTCGGTGTTTCGCCACGAAGCCGAACTTCACATCGACTCCTTCGCGAAGTAGGCCGCGGCTTTTTTCAAGATGTCACGCTCCATCTTGAGTTTGGCCACCTCTTTGCGCAACCTGGCTATTTCAGCGTCCTGCACCTTTTGCCTGCCCAGACCAGGAAACGCATCTTGCGGCGCCTCGCGCAGCTCTCTCACCCACTTGCGCAACACGTTCTCGTGGACGTCCAGGTCCTTGGCCCCCTGGGCTACCGATACCCCGCGCTGCGTGACCAATTTGACAGCCTCAAGCTTGAACTCGCGGCTGAACTTCCTTCTCGTGACCATTTTCCACCTCCAGTTTCATCTTCCACCTTAACAAGGTGTCATCGAAACCGGCAGCAGCCCAGCCGCATCAACCACGACCTCAGATAAGTGGGAGAGCTAGATCGCTGGCAAAAACGACAGCATGCCCTCGACGGTCTGCGGCAGCCCCTGTTTGAGCAAGGTATCGAGGTAAGCCTCGCCGCTTTTTGGGGGGTTCTTGAGTGTGCGCCGATGCATGGCCACCGCCTGGCATACCTTGTCTGGATCCTTGTTTAAGAGGTCCAGGACAAAGCCATCGGGATGAACCGCCTGAAGGCCCAAAGGTTGCAACTGTTCGTCTGGAAAATCTGTCAAGTTGAAGGTGATGATCCGTTGGGCCCCGCTGTGCACGGCCGCGGCTACCACGTGTCGATCATCGGCATCCGGCAACGCAATCGACGCAATCAATGGCTCGAAACCCGTCACAACGCAGTCGCGAACGTGCGCATCCATGAGCGAACGCGTCCTCGCCAAATCCTCGTGCTTCAGATCTGGCCGATTAGCCAGGAGGTTGCGCATCCATTCGTCGTGGATCATGCTTGTCCAGCGGGCCCGGAAGAGATCGGACAGCGCCAGCCACATCAGCAAATCACGCAATGGTGCGGGGTACAGCACGCATGCGTCGAGAACTGCGGTGACGGGGGATCGCATTCATTCATACCCCATCTTGAGCGCTTGCGCCTGCTCAGCCAATTCGGCCAAGGCCTTGCGGCGCTCGGCGTCGATCTGTGTTTGGTAGGTCAGCAGGTCGCGGTAGCGGACGCGGCGGTGCGCGCCCACTTTGTGGAAGGGCATCTCGCCACGCTCCAGCAAGCCCACCAGATACGGCCGTGACACGTTCAACAGGTCGGCCGCTTGCTGGGTGGTGAGTTCGGCCTGGTTGGGAACGACGCTGACGGTGTTGCCGGCGGCGACTTCGGTCAGCACCTTGACCAAGCTGTGCAAGGCCAACACCGGCACGTGGATCGCGTGGGCCACGCCTTGGTCGTCGTATACGTCAATCCGGCGGGTGGTGGCACGGGTCTTCAAAGACGCTGCCAGCACCCGACTGCTGTCGCGGGCAATCGTCACGTCTTCGGCGGTCGGCAATGGGTGAAGCGATTCGGGAAGGCTCATGGCAGGCTCCATGGCGCTGACGGATGCGCCGTGGCCGCATGATAGCCGAAACCCCTAAATAATCGAAATAAACGAAACGCCCTCGACCGCCCGCCCCCCTCAATCCTGCTTCGTCCCCACATGCGAGCCGCGCACGCGGCTGAGCAGAAAGCGCAGGTTGGCGACCTCGTCGGCGCTCAGGCACTCAAAGAATTCGCGCTCCACGCGGTCGATGCGGCTTTCGCAGCGCACCAGCAGGCTGCGGCCTTCGGGGGTGGAGCCGATGCGGATCACGCGGCGGTTGCTGGGGTCGGTGCTGCGGGTCACCCAGCCGCGCACCTCCAGCGTTTTGATGAACTCGCCCATGGACTGCGCGGTCATGTTGGCCTGGCGCGCCAGTGCCGCCGACGACACGGGCTCGTGGTGCACGATCAGGTTCAGCACCATGTACTGGCCCGCGGTGATGCTCTCGGGCGCCAGCGCCTCGTCCACCCGCCGGCGCACCAGCAGTTCAACCTGCTGCACGTAAAAGAAGGCACGGGCGGTGACGGACATGGGCGCTTTCGTTGGGTTCAAATCATGGCCTCTGGCACGGCCAGCATGGCCGCGTTGCCGCTTTGAATGCGATCGCAGCGGCCATGCACCAAGGGCATCTGGCGCTGCATCCACAGGCGGGCCAGGTGCGATTTTCGCAGAGCCTCTTGCTCGCCAATGAAACGTGGGCGACTGGCCGCCCCCACGCACGCGGCCTGCTCGACCCAGATCCAGCCCAGGTAGACGATGCCCATGGCGGTCAGCAGGTCGTAGGCGCCCGCATCGGCCCCTTCGGGTTCGCGCTCCACGCGCTCGGCCAGCCAGTCCAGGGTCTGGCCCAAACGCGCCCGCGCGGCCGCCAGCGGGGGCAGCAGGTCTTGCAGATCGGCCCGATGGGCATGGCGCGCCAGCAGCGCGTCGATGCGGCCCAGAAAGGTCTGCCCCGCCCGGCCGCCGTGCGCGGTCAGCTTGCGGCGCAGCAGGTCCACCGCCTGGATGCCGTTGGCGCCCTCGTAGAGCTGGCCAATGCGCGCGTTGCGCACCATCTGCTCGATGCCGTGGTCGCGGATGTAGCCGTGTCCGCCCAGCACCTGCTGGCAGGCCACCGCCGCCTCGAAGCCGCTGTCGGTGAAGTAGGCCTTCATGACCGGGGTCAGCAGGTCCAGCAAATCGCCCGCTTCCTGGCGCTGCTGCGGGTCGGGGTGGTGCTCGGCCAGGGATTGCCACAGGGCCGCCTGCATGGCGCCTGCGCGCGCGGCCTCGACAAAGGCGCGGGTGTCCAGCAGCTGGCGGCGCACGTCGGCGTGCACGATGATGGGGTCGGCCGGCAGGTCGGGGCGGCGCGGCTGGCCGTGTGCGCGGCCCGACAGGCGCTCGCGCGCATAGGCGCTGGCCAGTTGCAGGGCGCATTCGCCATAGCCCACGCCCGACATGGCGGTGCTCACGCGGGCGTAGTTCATCAGCAAGAACATGGGCGCCATATTGGCCGACGAGCCGCTGCGCCGCTCGTCGCTGATGCGCCAGCCCTCGGCGTTCTCGAAGCTCATGGCGCAGGTGGCGCTGCCCTCGATGCCCATCTTGTGCTCCAGCGCACGCACCTGCACGCCATTGAGCTCGCCGCTCTCACCGGTCTGCGGGTTGATGCGGCGCTTGGGCACCAGGAACACGCTCACCGAGGCCAGGCCCGGGGCCAGGCGGCCGCTCTCGTCGGGCACCTTGGCCAGCACGATGTGGGCAATGTTCTCGGTCATGTCGTGGTCGCCGCCCGAGATGAAGATCTTCTCGCCGCTGATGCGGTAGCTGCCGTCGGGCTGCGGCACGGCGCGGGTGCGCAGCTGGCGCAGGTCGGTGCCGGCCTGCGGCTCGGTCATGCACATGGTGGCGGTCCACTCGCCATCGGACAGGCGGGGCACCACATGCTGGCGCACCCAGTCGGGGCCCAGCGCGGCCAGCATGCGCGCGCTGGGCGCGCAAAAGCTGTTGTACATCGAGAAGGAGTGGCCGGTGCTGATGCGCATCTCGCTCACCGGCACCAGCATCAGCGGGGGCAGGCCCGCACCGCCCAGCTCGGTGGCCAGGGCCAGGCGGTGCCAGCCCGCTTCGCGGTAGGCCTTCCAGGCAGCAGGAAAGCCGTCGGGGGTGCGCACCTGGCCGTTCTCCAGGCGCGCGCCCTGCACGTCGCCAGCGCGGTTGAGGGGCAGCACCACTTCTTGGTGGAAGCGCGCTGCGGTGCTCAGGATTTCGTCGGTCAGTTCGGGGCTCAGGTCGGCAAAGCCGGGCAAGTGGGCGTACTGCGCAATGTTGAGCACATCGTGCAGCACGAATTGCCAGTCCTGCACGGGTGCGGTGTAGTGGTCCATGGTGGCGCTGTGGTGCGGGTTCAAGAGGTGTGGGAGGTCAGGCTGCGGCCTTCGCGCACGCAGCGTGCCAGCTGCGCAGACGGGGCAAAGCGCTCACCGTGCGCGGCCTGCAAGGCCTGCAGGCGCGCTTGCACCTGGGCCAGGCCCAGCTGATCGGCGTGGTACATGGGGCCGCCCTTCCAGTCGGGCCAGCCGTAGCCCAGCTGCCAGACGACGTCGATGTCGCTCGGTCGCTCGACCATGCCCTCTTCGATCAGGCGCGTGCCCTCGTTGATCATGAGCAGGAACAGGCGGTCGCGGATCTCGTCGTCGCCGATGCGGCGGCGCTGCACGCCCGCCTCGGCCGAGGCCTGCTCGATCAGGGCGCGCACCTCGGGGTCGGGCATGGGGCGGCGCTGGCCGGGCTCGTAGCGGTAATAGCCTTTGCCGGCGCGCAGGCCCAGGCGGCCGCGCGCAAACAACTGCTCGATCAGCCAGTCGGACTGGCCCGCCTTGCGCCGCGCGTGGTAGGTCAGGGCAATGCCACCGGCCATGTCCTGCAATTCAAAGGTGCCCATGGGCAGGCCAAACTGACGCTGCACGCGGTCGATCTGCTCGGGCAGTGCGCCTTCAAGCAACAGGCGTGCGGCCTCGCGCTCGCGGGTGATCATCAGGCGGTTGCCCACAAAGCCATGGCAAATGCCCACCACCACCGGCACCTTGCCCAGGCGCTGCACCAGGGCCCGCGCCAGGTCCAGCGCCGGCGCGCCGGTGCTGGGGGCGCGCACCACCTCGACCAGGCGCATGCGCTGCGCGGGGTTGAAAAAGTGCAGGCCCAGCACGCGCTCGGGGTGGGCGGTGGCGGCCGCGATGGCGCCCACGTCCAGGGTCGAGGTGTTGCTCGCCAGCAGGGCGTCGGGGCCCACGATGCGGTCCAGCTCGGCAAACACCGACTGCTTGAGCGCCATGTCCTCGAACACGGCCTCGATCACCAGCTGTGCCCCGGCGGCATCGGGCAGGCCGCTGCCGGTGCGCAGGCGCTGCAGGCGATCGGCCATGTCGCTGGCGCTCAGGCGCCCGCGCGTGACCTCGTCGGACAGCGCCTGGGTCATGCGCTCGCGCGCGCCCTGCAAGGCCTCGTCCTTGGGATCGATCAGCACCACCTGCAGGCCCCCGGCCAGCAGGGCCAGGGCGATGCCGCTGCCCATGTGGCCCGCGCCAATCACGGCGGCGTGCTGCAGGGCTTGGGCGGCCTGCGCAGCCGCCGCATCGGGCTGGCCCAGGGCGGCACGGGCGGCGCGGCTGTAGCGGCGGGCGGCCTCGGCTTGCGGGGTGGTGAAGGCCAGCGCCAGCGCGCCGCCCTCACCGGGCACAAAACGCACCTGCACCGGGTCGCCGATGCGCAGGGCATGCACGTCGGCATCCAGCACGGCGCTTGAAATGCGTGGGCCTTCGGCCAGCTCCACGATGGCCGGGGCGGTGGGGCGCGGCGCGCGCTCCACACGGGTGCTGGCGTGCACATGGCCGTGGCCGCTGACCTCGCGCCACTCGGTGCTGGCATGGCCGCAGAAGGGGCAGTGCGGGCGCGGGTAGTGGTGCAGGCGCTGGCAGGCCGGGCAGTGGCGCAGCAGCAGGCGGCCTTCGCGCGCAGCCTCCCAGAAGGGGGCATCAAACGCGGCGGGTGCGGGGGCGCTGGTCGACTTGTCGGGTCGCTTGGGGGAATTCATTGGGCCTCCAGAATCAGGGTACCGGCGGCGTGCATGCCGGCCAGGCTGCCGCCAATGCCATTGGCCAGGACCAGGCTGTGGTCGGGCACTTGCACGGCGGGATGCGCCTCGCCCCGGCACTGGCGCACGGCCTCCAGGATCTTGGTCATGCCACCCTTGTTGCCGGGGTGGTTGTTGCACAGGCCACCGCCGTCGGTGTTGAAGGGCAGGCGGCCCTGGCCAGAGATCAGGTTGCCGTCGGCCACAAAGCGGCCGCCCTCGCCCTTGGCGCAAAAGCCCAGGTCTTCCAGCTGAACGATGACGGTGATGGTGAAGCTGTCGTAGATCGAGGCGTAGCGGATGTCGCGCGGGTGCACGCCCGCCTGGGCAAAGGCCTGCGCCCCCGAGTGGCGCGCGGCCGAATGGGTCAGGTTGATCTCGCCGCCCTGGCTGTGCTGCACCGCCGAGCCGGCGCCGCGCACGTTCACCAAGGGGCGCTTGAGGCGACGGGCGATTTCGGGGCGCACCATGACGATGGCGCCGCCGCCGTCGGTCATGACGCAGCAGTCCAGGCGGTGCAGGGGATCGGCCACGATGCTCGAGGCCAGCACATCCTCGACCGTGACCACCTGGCGGTGCACCGCATGCGGGTTGTGCTGGGCATGGTGCGAGGCGGCCACACGCACCCAGGCCAGGTCTTCGGGCCGGGTGCCGTAATCGTGCATGTGGCGCTGGGCCACCATGGCATAGCCGTACATGGGCATGGGCGGGGACGGGGCCATGAAGGGCAGATTGGGCAAGGTGTTGCGGTCAACCCCCGCCAGGCGCGTGCCGGTGCCGGCGGCCAGCGGCCGGTCGGCCATGGTGATCAGGGCCACATCGCACTGGCCGGCGGCAATGGCCTGCGCCGCGTGCATCACGTGCAGCAGGTAGGCCGAGCCCCCCGACTCGGTGCTGTCGACATGGCGCAAGCGGTTCAGGCCGATGTACTCGGCCATGGTCAGGGCGCCCAGGCCGGGGGCATCGGCGCCGCAAAAGTAGCCATCCACATCCTCCAGCCGCAGGCCGGCGTCGGCCAGCGCGCCCAGGGCCACCTCGGCATGGAGTTGGGCTGTGGTGAGGTGGTCGGCACGCCGCGTGGGGTGCTCGTAAATGCCGGCGATATAGGCCTTGCCTGAATGACTCATGACGGGAATCAGGGGATCGTGGGGACGGGACCCATAATAAGGTAACCTTATGATACGGCTACTAGGGGAAATCCCAATGCAGAGCGGCGCCCAAAATAATAAGGTTACCTTCTATTGATGACCCGCACCGTTCTGCCCATGTCCCAGCCCCTTGCCGAGTTTCTGCCGCTGCCCTTTTTGCCGCGCGACATCGAGCTGATCGCGCAAGCCGATGGCGTGCTGCGCATGCGCAGCCGCATCCCCCTGGGCCCGCTGGCGGCACACCTGCCGGGCGTGGTGCGCCGCCATGCGGCGCAGCGACCCGAGCGGCCCTGGCTGGTGCAGCGCGATGCGGCCGGTCAGTGGCAGGCCCTGCGCTGGGGCACGGCCATGCAGCAGATCGACGCGGTCACGCAGTGGCTGCGCCAGCAGGTGCCGGCGGGGCGCCATGTGATGGTGCTCAGCGGCAACTCGCAAGCGCATGCGGTGTTTGAAATGGCGGCCATGCAGGCCGGCCTGCCCTATGTGCCGGTCACGCCCGCCTACTCGCTCCTGAGCCAGGACCACCAGAAGCTGCGCGACATGGTGGCGCTGATCGAGCCCGCCGTGGTGTTCGTGGAAAGCGGCCGCCAGTTCGAGCGGGCGCTGCGGGCGCTGGACCTGCGCGGCGTGCACGTGGTGCAGGTGCAGGACCTGCTGGACCTGCCCGGGGCGGTGAGCTGGCAGACCCTGCTGCACACCCCGGTGCAAGACAAGCCGCAGGACTGGGACGCGAACATGGCCCCGCAGGCGGTGGCCAAGTTCTTGTTCACCTCGGGCTCGACCGGCGTGCCCAAAGCGGTGCCGATCACGCACCACATGCTGGTCGCCACCATGGCCATGCACGCGGCCAATGTGGCGCGCACGCCCGAGACGCCCGACTCGGTGCTGCTGGAGTGGCTGCCCTGGAGCCATGTGGCCGGTGGCACCGCCATCTTCAACAGCGTCATCGA
Source organism: Pseudomonadota bacterium (assembly GCA_041157045.1). Classification (GTDB taxonomy): domain Bacteria; phylum Pseudomonadota; class Gammaproteobacteria; order Burkholderiales; family Burkholderiaceae_C; genus Limnohabitans_A. The sequence continues at coordinate 44,385 of JBEBDJ010000085.1, read as the reverse complement.
GGACGGCGGCACGCTCTACCTGGACGATGGTCGCCCCACCCCGGCGGACTTTGGCCGCACGCTGCGCAATCTGCGCGAGGTCTCGCCCACGCGCTTTAGCAGCGTGCCGCTGGGCTTTGCCATGCTGGCCGATGCGCTGGAGGCCGACGAGGCCATGGGCGCGGTGTTCTTCCGCCAACTGCAGCGCCTGACCAACTCGGGCGCGCGCCTGCCCGACAACGTGAGCCAGCGCCTGCAGGCACAGGCGATGCGGCACCTGGGGCGGCGCATCCCCTTTGTCTCGAGCTACGGCTCGACCGAGACCTGCGCGGCCACCACCACGGTGCACTGGGCCAGCGAGCGCTCGGGCCTGGTGGGCTTGCCGCAGCCGGGGGTCGAGCTCAAGCTGGTGCCCCTTGATGACGAGCGCTACGAGATTCGCGTGCGTGGCCCCTCGGTCATGTCCGGCTACCACCGCCAGCCCGCCCTGAACCAGACGGCTTTTGACGACGAGGGCTACTACTGCATGGGCGACGCGGTGAGCTTTGTGGACCGCCAGCAGCCCAACGAGGGGCTGGCCTTTGCCGGCCGTGTGGCCGAAGAGTTCAAGCTGCAGTCGGGCATTTTTGTGCGGGTGGGGGCGCTGCGCATGGCGCTCATCAACGCTGGGGCCCCGCTGGTGCAGGACGCGGTCATCACCGGTGCCGACCAGGCCTGGGTGGGCGCCCTGCTGTGGCTCAACCCCAGCGCCTGCCGCGAGGCCTTTGGCAGCGACGACATGGCCCAGCTGTGCACCGACGCGCGGGTGCATGCCGCGCTGGCGCAGGCCCTGCGCGCGCACAACGCCGCCCACAACAGCAGCAGCCTGCGCCTGGGCCGGGTGATGCTGCTGGCCACCCCCGCCAGCATGGACGCCGGCGAAATCACCGACAAGGGCTATGTGAACCAGCGCGCGGTGCTGCAACGCCGCGCCGCCGATGTGCAGGCCCTGTATGCCGACCTGCCGCCCGCCTCGGTCGTCGAGCTGGGCATGCGCAACACCTGATTGGAATCCCCATGAGCGACGCCTCAACCCCCGCCTTCTCGCTGCTGGATGTGCAGATCGAGGACGGCATTGCCCGCGTGGGCCTGAACCGGCCCGACAAACGCAACGCCATCAACGACGAGCTGCTGGCCCAGCTGGGCGACTGCTTGGCGCACGGCCTGCCCGAGGCGCGGGTGGTGGTCCTGCACGGCCTGGGCGCGCACTTTTGCGCGGGCCTGGACCTGCACGAGCTGATGGCCAAGCGCAGCCCCGATGTGCTGGTGGGCATGCGCCGCTCGCGCCAGTGGCACAAGGTGTTTGACGCGATTCAGTTTGGCGAGCTGCCGGTGGTGAGCGTGCTCAAGGGCGGCGTGATCGGCGGCGGCCTGGAACTGGCCTCGGCCACCCATGTGCGGGTGAGCGAGGCCTCCACCTTCTATCAGCTGCCCGAGGGGCAGCGTGGCATCTTCCTGGGCGGCGGCGGCTCGGTGCGCATCCCGCGCATCATCGGCCCCGGCCGGGTGCTCGAGATGATGCTGACCGGTCGCAGCCTGAGCAGCCAGGAAGGCCAGCAGCTGGGCCTGTCGCACTACCTGGTGCCCGACGGCCAGGGGCTGGACCAGGCCATGGCCCTGGCCCGCACGATTGCGGGCAATGCGCCGGCCACCAACTACGCCATCGTCAACGGCATCAGCCGCATTGGCGACATGGCCATGAGCGAGGGCTTTTTTGCCGAGACCATGGTCACCGTGATGACCAAGGCCGCCGGCATTGGCGCGGCCCAGCGCATCCAGGAATTCTTCGACGGCCGCCGCCAGCAGCGCGAGCAGGCCCCGACGCCCCCCACCACCGCCTCCTGATCGAGAAAGGACATCGACATGGTTTCCAAGGAAGACAACGAACTGATGACCCGTGTGACGGGCGATGCGCCCATGGGCCGCATGCTGCGCCAGCACTGGTGGATCCCGGCCGCGCGCTCCGAGAACCTGGTTGCCGACGGCAAGCCGCTGCGCGTGCGCCTGTTTGGCGAGAACTACGTGGCCTTTCGCGCCACCGACGGCAAGGTGGGCTTTTTTGACGAGGCCTGCCCGCACCGTGGCGCCTCGATGGCCCTGGCCCGCAACGAGGACAATGCGCTGCGCTGCATCTACCACGGCTGGAAATTCAGCGTGGACGGCGTGACGGTGGCCGTGCCCACCCAGCCGCACAACGAGGCCGAGTACTGCAAGCACGTGCCGCTGCGCCACTTCCCGGTGCGCGAGTCGGCGGGCATTGTGTGGGTGTGGCTGGGCCAGGGCGAGACAGCGCCTGAGTTTCCCAAGCTGCCCTTCATCGACCTGCCGCCCGAGAACATGGTGGTGTTCCGGCAAAAGGTCAACGCCAACTGGCTGCAGGGTGTGGAGACGACCATGGACTCGGCCCACCTGGGCGTGCTGCACCAGAGCTGGCTGGTGGGCTTTGGCGACATCGAGTACTCGTCGGCCAATATGGCGCCGGTCTACCACGTGGCCCAAAAGCCCTATGGCTTTCGCTACGCCGCCGTGCGCGCGCTCAAGGACGAGCGCAACTATGTGCGCACCAACGCCTTTGTGATGCCCTGGTACGGCATCGTCTCGCCCAACCAGACGGATGTGCGCGGGGGCTCGGCCTTTTTCTCGATCCCCATTGACGACGAGAACATCTGGTACTGGCAGATCACCTACCGCAGCGACGAGCCGCTGGTGCGCAACAAGACGCACCACTACGACAACGCCGACAGCTGGCCGCCGCTGCCGCCCGGCCCCCCCGAGGACAACTGGGGGCAGGACCGCGAGGCCATGAAGAACGGCCACTTCACGGGCTTCACGCAAATGCTGGGCACCGAGGACTTTGCCGTGATCATGAGCATGGGCCCGATCTCGGACCGCACCAAGGAGTACCTGGGCGCGGGCGACGGGGCGGTGCTCTCGGTGCGCCGCTGCCTGATGCGCTCGCTGCGCGAGCACATGGACGGCAAGACCCCCGACATGGCCGACCACCCGCGCATTGACTACACGCAGGCGGTGCCCAAGTCCATGGTGGTCGAGGGCAGCCAGGACTGGCGCGCCATGCTCTGACCCCCACCCGACACCCCACCCAACCACAAGGAGACAAGCATGCAAACGACCTTCGCAACGCGCTGTGGCCCCCGAGCTGCGCGCGCCCTGCTGACCAGCGCGCTGGTGGGCATGGGCACCTTGGCCATGGCCGCCGATCCGGTGCGCGGCGGCCAGGTGGTGATCCCCATCCACGTGGGCGAGCCCGCCACCTACGACTGCCATGCCACCAACTCGCCGGCCGTGATGTGGCGCGTGGCGCCGCATTACTCGACCCTGCTCAAGGTGAGCTCCGAGCGCTATCCCGAGGTGGTGGGCGACCTGGCCAAGAGCTGGACGGTGTCGAACAACAAACTGAACTACCGCTTCACCCTGCACCCCAATGTGAAGTTCCACGACGGCTCGCCCCTGACCAGCGCCGACGTCAAGGCCAGCTTTGACCGCATGCGCAACCCGCCCCAGGGCGTGGTCTCGCTGCGCCAGGGCATGCTGGCCGATGTGAGCAATATCGAGACCCCCGATCCGCAGACGGTGGTGTTCCAGTTTGCCCGCCCCAACGCGGCCGCGCTGCAGCTCCTGGCCATGCCCTTTGCCTGCATCTACTCGGCCCGCCTGATGGCCGCCGACCCCTCGTACCCGGCCAAGCGGGTGATGGGGTCGGGCCCCTTCAAGTTTGTGCGCCACACCCCGGGCGCCGAATGGGTGGGCGAGCGCTTTGCCGATTACTTCCAGGCCGGTCGCCCCTACCTGGAGGGCTTTCGCATGCCCAATGTGGCGCCGGTGGCCGCCACCAACGCGCTCATTGCCGGCCAGGTCACCTTCAGCATGCAAGGTCTGACGCCGCCCGAGGTGGCGCGCATCACCGCCGCGCGTGGGGACAAGGCCGTGGTGGTGGGGGGCCAGCAGGCCACCGCCTTCCTGCCCTGGTTTGCCATGAACAACCAGCGCGATGCGCTCAAGGACGAGCGGGTGCGCCGCGCGCTGAACCTGGCGATTGACCGCTGGGGCAGCAGCAAGGCCATGGAGCAGCTCACGCCCATGTTCAAGGTGGGCGGCCTGGTGCGACCGGGCTCGACCTTTGCACGCAGCGACGCCGAGCTGGCCAAGCTGCCCGGCTATGGCCGCGACATCGAGGCCGCGCGCAAAGAGGCCCGTCGCCTGCTGGCCGCCGCCGGCCAGAGCAACCTCAAGCTGACGGTGATCAACAACCGCGCCTTCACCTTCTTTGGCGTGTTCGTGGCCGACCAGCTGCGCCAGATTGGCGTGACGGTGGACCACCAGCCGCTCGATACCCCGCAGGTGGCCGCTCGCCGTGTCTCGGGGGACTACGACCTGATCTTTGACAGCCCGGCCGAGTACATCGACGACCCCACCATCATGCTGTCGTACTTCGAGCCCTTCAGCACCAACCGCGGCAACCTGGCGCGCTTTGGCGACCCGACCTTTGTCGAGAAGTACCAGTCGCAAATGCGCGAGCTCGACCCCAAGGCCCGCCTGAAGAAGGTGCAGGACATGGAGGCCTACCTGATCGAGAAAAGCTATGTGATGCCCCTGTTCTGGCAGGTGCGCAAGCGCGTGGTGGACGCGCAGCTGCGCGGCCTGGGTGATCCGCCCTCGAACTACCTGAAGCTGGACCTGGCCGATTTGTGGCTGGAGCCGGCTGCGCGCTAAGCCCCACGACAAGCCCTCCCACCCATCACCGACGCTGCTGACCCTCGCCCCATGCCCGCCATGCCCATGACCCCACCGGCCGACACGGCCCCGTTGCTGCAGGTGCAGGACCTGGACGTTCGCTTTCTGAGCGACAGTGCCGCGGTGCACGCCGTGCGCGGCCTGAGCTACGAGGTGCGCCCCGGCGAGATTCTGGCCATCGTGGGCGAGTCCGGCTCGGGCAAGTCGGTCAGCTCGCTGGCGGTGATGGGCCTGCTGCCCGACAACGCCCAGGTCACGGCGCGCCAGCTGCGCTTTGCCGGACAAGACCTGCTGGGCATGGCGGCGGCCGACAAGCGTGCGCTGCGCGGGCGCGACATCGGCATGATTTTTCAGGACCCGATGACCGCGCTCAACCCGGTGATCACCGTGGGCGAGCAGCTCATGGAGCCGCTGCGCATCCACCTGGGCATGACCCCGGCCCAGGCCCGCGAGCGCGCCTGCGAGCTGATGGGCCTGGTGGGCATCTCCGAGGCCAACACCCGGCTCGATCAGTACCCGCACCAGTTCTCGGGCGGGATGCGCCAGCGCGTCATGATTGCCATTGGCCTGGCCTGCAACCCGCGCCTGCTGATTGCCGACGAGCCCACCACCGCGCTGGATGTGACGATCCAGGCGCAGATCCTGGGCCTGATGCAGGACCTGTGCCGCAAGCTGGGCGTGGCCCTGGTCATCATCACCCACAACCTGGGGGTGGTGGCGCGCTACGCCGACCGCGTGCTGGTGATGTACGGCGGGCGCATGCTCGAGTGCGGCACCGCGCAGGCGGTGCTGTGCACGCCGCGCCACCTCTACACCGCCGGCCTGCTGTCGTCGGTGCCCAATCTGGAAGGCCCGATCTCGGGCCGTCTGGCGGCCATCGAGGGCGCGCCCCCCGACCCGCGCCAGCCCATGCCCGGCTGCCCGTTTGCCCCGCGCTGCCCGCATGCGCAAGCCGGCTGCGAGGCGCCGCCGCAAGCCCACGCCACCGATGTGGGCAGCGTGTCGATGTGCGCGCGCACCGCCGAGGTGGCCAGCGGCCAGATCGCCTGGCCCTCGAACGCGCAGGCCCAGGCGCTGACACGCACAGCCGCGGCCAGCGGCGACCTGGTGACCCTGACGGCGCTGGAAAAATCCTTCTCGGTGCGCCGTGGCCTGCTGGGCCGCCGCGCCGAGGTCAAGGCGGTGCGCGATGTGACGCTGTCGATTGCGCGCGGCGAAACCCTGGGCGTGGTGGGCGAGTCCGGCTGCGGCAAGTCCACCCTGGGCCGCCTGCTGCTGCGCCTGGAGGCCCCCACCGCCGGCCAGATCGTCTTCAATGGACAGGACATCACCCAGCTGGGCGAGCGCGCGCTGCGTGACTTCCGGCGCCAGGCGCAGGTGGTGTTCCAGGACCCCTTCTCATCGCTCAACCCGCGCCAGCGCATCATCGACATCGTGAGCGAGCCGATCCGCGTGCACCGCCTGGCGCCCAGCACCGAGGCGGCCCGCACCGAGGCCATGCGCCTCTTGCACCTGGTGGGCCTGCGCGACGAGCAGATCGAGCGCTACGCGCACCAACTCTCGGGCGGGCAGCGCCAGCGCGTGGCGATTGCGCGTGCGCTGGCCATGCAGCCGAGCTTCATCGTGTGCGATGAGGCGGTGTCGGCGCTGGACGTGTCGATCCAGGCGCAGGTGATCAACCTGCTGGCCGATCTGCAGGCGCGCTTGAACCTGTCGCTGCTGTTCATTGGCCACGACCTGGCGGTGGTGCGCCAGATCGCCACCCGGGTGGTGGTGATGTACCTCGGCCGCGTGGTGGAGGTGGCCGAGCGCGACCGCTTCTATGCCGCACCGGGCCACCCCTACTCGCAAGCCCTGATGGCGGCCGTCCCCCGGGTGGCCGATGTGATGGGCGGGCCGCGCCACGCCGCGGCCATTGGCGGCGAGCCGCCCAGCCCGTTGGCACCGCCCTCGGGCTGTGCCTTCCGCACCCGCTGCCCGCGCGCCACCGACGAGTGCGCCGCGCGCACCCCCGAACTGCGTGCCACCGGCCCCGGCCAGTGGGTCGCCTGCCACGTCGCCTGAGGAGACACCGCATGATCAAGTTCCTCTTCCGACGCGTGCTGCAACTGGTGGTCACCCTGTGGGCCGTGGCCACCCTGATCTTCTTCATGCTGCGCGTGCTGCCGGGTGACCCGGTCGAATTCAAATACCTGAGCGACGGCGGCAGCATGACGGCCGAGCAGCTGCAGGTGCAGCGCGCACGCTTTGGTTACGACAAGCCGCTGCCCGAGCAGTATGTGCAGTGGATCGGCGGCCTGGCACGGCTGGACCTGGGCACCTCGGTCTGGAGCGAGAACCCGATCCGCGAAGAAATCCAGTCGCGCTTTGGCATCACCTTCCAGATCGCGATCGCGGCCATGGTGATTGGCCTGGCCCTGGCCGTGCCCTTGGGGGTGGTGTCGGCCCTGGCCAGGGGAACCTGGCTGGATCAGCTGGTGCGGGTCTTGACCGTGACCGGCCAGTCCATCCCCAGTTTCTGGATGGCCATGCTGGTGATCCTGGGCCTGCTCTCGCTCACCGGCTGGATCCCCTCGATCGAGGCCGCAAGTTTTTCGGCCAAGCCCATGGAATACCTGGCCCAGCTCTTCTTCCCGGCGCTGGTGGTGGGCTGGCGCCTGTCCTCGGTGAACGCGCGCCTGCTGCGCTCGTCGCTGCTGGATGTGCTGGGGCAGGACTATGTGCGCACCGCGCATGCCAAGGGGGTGCCCGGCCCGCGCGTGATCTGGCGCCACGCCCTCAACAACGCCTTGCTCCCCACCATCACCGTGGTGGGCATCGAGTTTGCCGGCCTGCTGGGCGGCCTGGTGGTGACCGAGCAGGTGTTCAACATCAACGGCATTGGCCGCCTGCTGATCCAGGCCATCAGCTTCAACGACCTGGCGCTGATCCAGGGGCTGGTGATGCTGTTTGCGCTGATCTTTGTTTGCGTCAATTTTGTGGTCGACCTGCTCTATGCCCTGCTCGATCCCCGCGTCCGTGTTCAGTGAGCTTGCCCGATGACCTCTGCCACCATGACCGAAGCCCTGCCCACCCCACGCCGCCGCCCGCATCCGCTGCGCCGCTTTGCGCGCCAGCAGCCCCTGGGCGCCCTGGCCCTGCTGCTGATCGTGCTGTTGCTGCTGGCGGCCGTGCTGGGGCCGCAGATCTCGCCCTTTGACCCGCTGGCCACGCGCTTTGACGCGGTGCTGCAAGCGCCGGGGGCACAGCACTGGATGGGCACCGACCAGTACGGGCGCGACATCTTCTCGCGCATCCTGCACGGCACCCGCTCGGCGCTGTTCCTGGGCATCTCGACGGCGCTGCTGGGCGCGCTCGTTGGCGGCGCCATCGGCACCGCCTCGGCCTACTTTGGCGGCCGCATCGACACGCTGGTGCAGCGCGCCTGCGATGTGCTGCTGTCGATCCCGCTGATCGTGGCCGCCCTGGTGGTGGTGGCGGTGCTGGGCCGGCGCGAGTGGCTGGGCGTGGACGTGAACCTGATGGCCGCCATCACCCTGCCCTACATCCCGGTGATGGCGCGCGTGATGCGCAGCGCCGCCCTGCCCATCCGCGCCCTGCCCTATATCGAGGCGGCGCGGGCGCTGGGCTACTCGCATGCACGCATCATCGCGGTCCACATGCTGCCCAACCTGGTCTCGCCCTGGCTGGTGATGGTCAGCGCCTTCACGGCGCAGACGATTTTGCTCGAGGCCTCGCTGTCTTTCCTGGGCGTGGGCGTGCACGAGCCCACCCCGGCCTGGGGCCTGATGCTCTCGGGCGTGAGCGTGGATGTCTTCACCAACGCCCCCTGGGTGATCCTGTTTCCCGGCCTGGCCATCAGCCTGACCGTGTTTTCGTTCAGCCTGCTGGGCGATGCCCTGCGCGATGTCTTCGATCCGCGCCACCAGCGCTGAGTCCCCAACCCCCACGACCTGAAAGAACCCCATGGCCCAGATCGTTGCCGCCCTGGCCTGCTCGCACAGCCCCCTGCTGCTGTTGGATGGCGAGCGCTGGGAGCACCGTGCGCAAGACGACCGGCGCAACCAGAACCTCTACACCCTGGACGGGCGCAAGCAGAGCTACGACGCGCTGCTGGCCGCGCGCGGCGAGCCCTTTGCCGACCGCTGCAGCCCCGAGTCCTTTGTGGCGCATGCGCGCGCCGCCGAGGCCGCCCTGGACGACCTGGAGGAGCGCCTGATCGCCGCACGCCCCGATGTGGTGCTGGTGATTGGCGACGACCAGGACGAGCTGTTTGGCTACGACAACCTGCCCGCCCTGTCGGTCTACACCGGCGAGGAGGTGGTGATGAAGCAGATGCCGCTGCCGCACCCGCGCCTGACCTGGACCGACGAGGCCTTCTGGGCCGGCTACGGCATGGACATGCCGCACCGCTTTCCCGCCGCGCCCGCGCTGGCGCGCGACATGGTGCTGGGCATGATTGGGCAAGGGGTGGACACCTCGGTGAGCCAGTCGGTGCCCGATCCGGCACGGCGCGCCTTTGGCCACGCCTACGGCTTCATCTATCAGCGCCTCATGAAGCGCTGCCGCGTGCCGATGCTGCCGGTGCTGCTCAACACCTACTTCCCGCCCAACAACCCCACCGCCGCGCGCTGTGTGCAGATCGGCCAGGCCATCGCGCATGCGCTGGCGGCCTCGCCCATCGACGCGCGGGTGGTGCTGGTGGCCTCGGGCGGGCTCAGCCACTTCCTCTGCGAAGAGGACTTCGACCGCCAGGTGCTGCAGGCCATCCAGACCCACGACACCGCCACGCTGGCGCGGATCCCGCAAGCGGCGCTGTGCTCGGGCACGTCCGAGACGCGCAACTGGATCACGCTGGCCGGCGCCATCCCCCACCTGCAGTGCACCAGCTTGCGCTACATCCCGGTGTACCGCACGCCGGTGGGCACTGGCATTGGCCTGGGCTTTGCCGCCTGGGCATGAGCTCTTTTTTGTCCCACTCCACGACCTCACGACCATGATCATCGATTGCCACGGACACGTCAGCCCCCCCTCCGACCTGTGGGTCTACAAAGCCAATCTGCTGTCCCACCTGGGCTCGCATGGACGGCGCATGCCGCCCATCTCGGACGAGGACATCCTGCTCTATGCCAACCGCAAGGAGATGGGGCCGGCCGGCCACCTGGACATGCTCAAGCGCCACGGCACCGACCTGCAGATGCTCTCGCCCCGGCCCTTCCAGATGATGCACAGCGCCAAGCCGGGCAAGCTGGTGCACTGGTTCACCGAAGAGACCAACAACATCATCGCGCGCACGGTGCAGCTGATCCCCAACCGCTTTGTGCCCATTGCCGGCCTGCCGCAGGTGGCGGGCGACCCGATCGAGGTCGTGCTGCCCGAGCTCGAGCGCTGCGCCAAGCTGGGCTTTCGGGGCGTGCTGCTCAACCCCGATCCCTACGAGAACACCGGCCCCCAGCCGCCGGCGCTGGGCGAGCGCTACTGGTACCCGCTGTATGAAAAGCTGTGCGAGCTGGACCTGCCCATGCACATCCACGCCACGGGCTCGCACGCGCCGCGCAGCCCCTACACCCTGCACTTTGTGAACGAGGAGACGATTGCGGTGTATGGCCTGGTGCACTCCGATGTGTTCAAGGACTTCCCCAATCTGAAGGTGGTGGTCTCGCACGGCGGCGGCGCGATCCCCTTCCAGATCGGGCGCTTCCAGTCGAGCGCAGGACGGCGCGGCATCGACTTCCTGGACGGCCTGCGCCACATGTACTTCGACACGGTGCTGTATTCGGAAGAGTCGCTGCGCCTGCTGATCAAGACCGTGGGCGCCGACCGCTGCCTGTTTGGCTCGGAGTGCCCGGGCATCGGCTCCACCCCCGACCCCATCACCGGCCGCGACCGCGACGACATCGCGCCCACGATCGCCGGCTTTGACTGGCTCAGCGCTGCCGACAAGCAGCTGATTTTTGAAGACAACGCGCGCCATGTGTTTGGCCTCAAGGCCTGAGCCCCCGCGCATCCACGAAAGCCCCGCATGAAACTCATCCGCTACAACGAAGGCCGCATCGGTGTGATGGCCGATGACACGCATCTGGTCGACCTGAGCGCGCTCCTGGGCGTGGACACCGCCGCCTGGCCGCCAGTGGACGCCAACCGCCTGATCGCCCGCTTTGACGAGTGGCGCCCGCGCATCGAGGCGCACATGGCCGGCGCGCCGCGCATTGCGCTGTCGAGCGTGACGGTGCGCACCCCGGTGCCCTGGCCCAACAAGGTGATCGCCTACCCGGTCAACTACCACGACCATGGGCGCGAGATGCAGGCGGGCTACCGCGCCGATCACCAGGGCTTTTTCCTCAAGCCGCCCTCCTCGCTGTCGGGCGCGGGCGAGCCCATCGAGCTGCCGGTGGTGCCGGGGCGCGAGGTGCACCACGAGGCCGAGCTGGGCATTGTGATTGGCCGCCAGTGCCGGGGCATCGCCCTGGAAGACTGGAAGGACGTGGTCTTTGGCTACACCTGCTTGCTGGACATGGTGGTGCGCGGGCGCGAGGAGCGCGTCTTCCGCAAGGCCTTTGACACCTTCTGCCCGGTGGGCCCCTGGATCGTGACCGCCGACGAGGTGGGCGACCCGAGCGCGCTCGAGATGCGCCTGTGGGTCAATGGGCAAGAGCGCCAGAACGCCAACACGCGCGACCTGGTGCTGGACATTCCGGGCATGGTGCAGATGGCCGCGGCGGTGATGACGCTCTACCCGGGCGACATCATTGCCACCGGCACGCCGGCCGGCGTGGGCCCGGTGCAAAGCGGCGACACGGTGCGCATCACCATCGAGCGCGTGGGCGAGATGTCGATCCCGGTGGTGCAAGGCACCCTGGGCCAGACGCCGGTGTTCGCGCGGCCCTATACCCCCGACATCATCAAGCAGAAATAAGCCATGAAAACACTCGACGAGCTCTACCGCGCCATCGAGGCGCTGCACATGGAAGGCGGCTGGCACCGCAAGCAACCCGCGCTGTGGCCCGAGCCGCGCGCCAACTTCCTGCCCACGCAGTGGCGCTACGACCAGGTCAAACCGATTCTGCAAGCGGCTGGGCACCTGGTCGATCATGAGCTGGCCGAGCGACGCAACCTGACGCTGACCAACCCCCTGCCGGGCAACTGGTACGCGACCGTGCGCACCCTGGTGGCGGCCTACCAGTCGATCAAGCCGGGCGAGCATGCGCTGTCGCACCGCCACACGCCCAACGCGCTGCGCATCATTTTGGAAGGCCACGGCACCTACACCGTGGTCAATGGCACGCGGGTCGAGATGCGCCCGGGCGATGTGCTGCTCACGCCCAGCTGGAACTGGCATTCGCACGAGGCCATCGGCCCCGACGAATGCTTCTGGGTGGACGTGCTGGACGTGCCGCTGGTGCACCTGCTGGAGGTGATGTTCTTCGAGCGCCATCCCGAGCGCTTCGAGCCGGTGCAGGCCGAGGTCGAGAGCAGCCCGCTGGCCTGGCGCTGGGAGGACTCGATGCGCCGCCTGGACGAGCAGACCAGCGCACCGGCGCACGGCAGCTGCGAGCGCGAGGTCGAGCTGGGCGCGCCCGCGCTCAAGACCATGGCGGTGCATGTGCAGCGCCTGTCGGCCGGCTATGTCAGCACCCCGCACCAGACCTCGGCCAATGCGGTCTACACCGTGGTCGAAGGCCGTGGCACCAGCCGCATTGGCGACCAGACCTTCGAGTGGTCGCGCGGCGACATCCTGGCCGTGCCCTGCTGGCAACGATTTGAGCACCAGGTGCACGAGCGCGCCCACCTGGTGCGTGTGAGCGACGAACCCCTGATGGCCGCCTTTGACTGGCTGCGCACCCAATCCCACCCAGGAGCCTGACATGTCCCATGCCCCCACCTTCCGCCTTGCCCCTGCCCTGCGCCGCCGACTGCTGGTGGCCGCGCTGGGCCTGCTGCCGCTGCTGGCCAGCGCGCAGGCCGGCAACGAGCGCACGATCCGCATCCTCACGCCCTACGAGCCGGGCAGCCTGGTCGATGTGACCACCCGCCTGGTGGCCGACGGCCTGCGCACCGAGCTGGGCCAGCCGGTGGTGGTGGAGAACCGCACCGGTGGCATGGGCATGGTCGCCATGAACGCCTTGCTGGCGGCCCCGGCCGACGGCCACACCTTCATGACCGACACCCCGGCCTCGGCCATCAACCCCACGCTGTACAAGACGCGCTACAACCCCAAGACCGATCTGGCGCCGATTGCGCAGTTCATGCGCATGCCGTTTGCCATTGGCGCGAGCCCCTCGCTGCCGGTGCGCAACGCCGCCGAACTGGTGGCCTATGCCAAGCGTCACCCCGGTGGCGTGGACGTGGCGGTGGCCGGCACCTCCACCGGCCTGGCCGGCGAGCTGTTTGCCATCCAGAACGGCATCCGCTGGAACGCCATCCCCTACAAGGGCGCGGCACCGGCCATGCTGGCGGTGCTCAAGGACGAGGCCAAGCTGATCTTTCTGGACGCGGGCAATCTGGTGCCGCACATCCAGGGCGGCAAGATGACCGGCCTGTTGATCACCTCGGAGCAGCGCTCGCCCTCTTTGCGCGATGTGCCAACCGCGCGCGAGGCGGGCTTTGCCAACTACGACGTGAGCACCTGGTTTGGCATGTTTGGCCGCGCCGATGTGCCCGCCGAGCAGCAAGAGCGCCTGAACGCGGCGGTGCGCAAGGTGATGGCCTCGGCGCGCATGGAAGAGTTTCTGCGCCAGCGCGGTGCCATCGCCTCCACCCTGACCTTGCCGCAGTTCCGCAGCTTCTTTGCGCGCGAAGTCGATTTGTGGGCCGAGGTCATCCAGAAGGCCGACATCAAGGCCCCCTGACCCCCTTCCGTTTTTTGATCCAGGAGTTCTCATGCATGTACTGATCGCCGGTGGTGGCATTGGCGGCCTGGCCGCCGCCGCCGCCCTGCTCCAACAAGGCATTGACGTTGACGTTTACGAACAGGCGCGCGAGCTGCGCGAGGTGGGCGCGGGCATCCAGATCAGCCCCAACGGCAACCGGGTGCTCGATGCGCTGGGGGTTTTTGAGACGCTGCGCGATCTCTCGTGCGACCCGGTGCGCAAGGAGTTCCGCCTCTGGAACACCGGTCGCCCCTGGCCCATGTTCAGCCTGGGCAAGACCGTGATCGAGCAATACGGCTACCCCTACCTGACCGTCTACCGCCCCGACCTGCACGGCACCCTGGCCGCGCGGGTGCGCGCGCTCAAGCCCGACGCCATCCACCTCGACAGCGGGGTGGCGCATTTTGAGTCCCACGCCGAGGGCGTGCGCCTGCACTTGCGCGACGGCCGCTGCATCGAGGGCGATGCGCTGATCGGCGCCGATGGCGTGCGCTCGGTGGTGCGCAACCAATTGTGGGGGCCGACCGATCCCGAGTTCTCGGGCATGGTGGCCTGGCGCGGCCTGATCCCCATGGAGGCCTTGCCCGAGCACCTGCAGGCGCCGGTGGGCTCGACCTGGATCGGCCCGGGTGGCCACGTGGTGACCTACCCCCTGCACCGCTCGCGCATCCTGAACTTTGTCGCCACCATCGAGGGGCGCACCTGGACCCATGCGAGCAACAACGCGCCGGGCACCGCCGAAGCGTGCCACCGCGACTTTGCGGGCTGGCACGAAGACATCCACACCATGATCCGCCTGTCGCCCAGCCTGCTGCAATGGGCCTTGGCGTGCCGCGACCCGATCCCGCAATGGACGCGCGACCGCGTGAGCCTGCTGGGCGATGCGGCCCACGCCACCCTGCCCTTTTTGGCGCAGGGCGCGGTGCACTCGATCGAGGACGGCATGGTGCTGGCGCGCTGCCTGGCGGGCGTGGCCAGTGCCGATGTGCCGGCGGCCTTGCAGCGCTACGAGCGAGCGCGCATTGAGCGCACGAGCAAGATGGTGCGCGGCGCCACCGCCAACACCGAGCGCTTCCACAGCCAGGAGCTGGCCACCGAAGAGAGCGCCGAGCGCTACCTGGGCCGCGAATGGAGCGCCAGCCCCATCCGCGAGCGCTACCACTGGCTGTACGAATACAACGCCCTGACCGCGCCCATCTAAAGGCCGCGTCCCCGCCCCAACGGGGCCGACTGCAGGCCTCGGCAGGGCGCCAGAATCCAGAAATTCTGGCCGCCAGACTCCAGAAATTCGGCGCTCAGATTCCGAAAATTTGGTTGCCATATTCCGAAAATTCGGCGCCTATTTCCAGTTTTTTGCTAGGATGGTGGGCCATGGGAGCCCCCCTTCTCTACCCCCGTCATCTCGTCTTGCAGGTCGAGCAGGCCATGCAAGACACCCCAGTGGTCTTGCTGGCCGGACCTCGGCAGGCAGGCAAAACCACGCTGGCACGGCAACAGGCTGGCCCTGGCATGCCCTTCCTGACGTTGGACGATTCGCTCACCCTGATGGCAGCCCGTCAGGACCCAACGGGCTTGATCCGGCGCCTGGACCGGGCGGTCATTGATGAGATTCAGCGCGCGCCCGAGTTGCTGCTGGCCCTCAAGAAAACGGTGGATGAAGATCGCCGGCCTGGCCGCTTCCTGCTGACCGGTTCGGCCAATCTCATGACGATGCCGACGGTGGCCGACTCCTTGGCGGGGCGCATGGAGAAGCTGACCTTGTTGCCCCTGTCGCAAAGCGAGATCGCGGGCAGCGCCCTCAATTGGATCGACGCGGTGCTGGCCGGCGACATGCCGCAGGCGCCCGCACCCGCTTTGCTGGCCGATGTGTGGGACCGGGTCATGAAGGGCGGCTACCCCGAGATGCTCTCGCGCGCCACCCCAACACGCCGCCGGGCATGGGCCCGGCAATACCTGGAGGCCATTCTGGCCAGAGATGTGCGCGATCTGGCCCAGATCGACAAGCTCGACGCCATGCCCCGCCTGTTGCGGGCCCTGGCCGCCACCGCTGGGCAAGTGAGCAACCTCAGCGCACTGGGCGCGCAGGTGGGCCTGGACAGCAAAACCGTGACCAAATACATGGGCATTCTGGAGCAGTTGTACCTGCTGCAGCGTGTGCCCGTGTGGTCGCGCAACCCTTTGGGACGGGTCATCAAATCGCCCAAACTGCAGTTCCTGGATCCGGGTCTGTTGTGCAGCTTGCTGGATCTGTCCGACAGCACCTTGCGACAAGAAAAGGCCAGAATGGGCCCCGCGCTGGAGACCTTCGTCTACAGCGAACTTCGCAAACATGCCGCCTGGGCGGGCGTTCACGTGGAGCTGATGTACTTTCGCAATCAGGATCAGGTCGAAGTGGACATCGTTCTGGAGACACCCTCTGGGGATGTGATCGGGATCGAGGTCAAGGCGGCTGCGACCGTCCACCCAAGCGATTTGCGTGGCCTCAAAACCCTGGCCGCTTTGGCCGGGCCTCACTTCAAAGCCGGGGTGGTGCTGCACGACGGCGACCAGACCCTGCCCCTGGGCGACAGGCTGTGGGCCCTGCCGCTGTCCACGCTGTGGGCGCCCCACGACACCGCCCATCTGACGGTTTAAACGCCCGCGCGTACGTCCATCGGTTTGGCGCCCAGCAGGCCCCCACCGTGGCCACCGGGCCCATAGCGCGCTGTTCAACAACGCGGCAGATCCATTCACGTGCTCAATACCTGCCATCCAATTTATGAGTTTGCGCTGATGATCGAGACTCCCCAAAATGGTCCGATTGATGACACGCGGGGGGCACATCCCCCCGAACTGGAGACCCACATGCACCTTCGTTTTCCCCATCGCCTGAACCGCCGATGGCTGACCCTGTCCGCCCTGGCCTTGGCCGCTGTTTGGGCGCCAGTGCAAGCGCAAGAGTGGCCACAAAAGCCCATCCGCATGATCGCGCCGCAAGCCCCTGGCGGGGGGCCGGAGCGGGTGATCCGGGGCATTGCACAAGGCTTGAGCCAGCGCCTGGGCCAGCCCGTGGTGGTGGACTACAAGCCCGGTGCCGCCGGCAACATCGGCACGGCCGATCTGGCGCGCGCTGCGCCCGACGGCTACACCTGGATGTTGAGCGCTGAAAACGTCGTCACCATCAACCCCTTTCTGTACAAGAACACCGGTTTTGCCCGGCAGGATGTGCAGGCCTTCAACCTGATCGCCAGCCTCAACCAGTTGCTGGCCTGCCACCCCAAGGTGGGCGCCAACAGCCTGCAGGACTTGCAGCGCATCAGCAAAACCCGTTCGCTGACCTATGCCAGCTCCGGGCCTGGCTCGAATGGCCAGCTGACCATGGAGATGCTGCTCGACAGCACGGGCATGAAAATGGTTCATGTGCCCTACAAAGGCCCTGCGCCAGCTGTTCAGGACTTGCTGGGTGGCCAGGTGGACTGCACGTTCATCGTCACGGCCGCCCTGGTCGAGCATGTGCGCGCCAAACGCCTGGTGGGCATTGCCACCACCAGCCCCACCCGCATCCCGTCTTTGCCGGAAGTGCCCACGATGAAAGAGGTGGGGCTGCCCGATTTCGAGGGCAATTTCTGGCTGGGCATGTTCGCCCCACGCGGTATCCCCAAGGCCATTGCCGACAAGTTTGGCAAGGCGCTGGACGAGGTCATCCGCGGTCAGGAGGTGCGCGATGCCATGGCGGCCAACAACACCTTGCTGGTGGGCACCAGCCCGGAACAGGGTCAGGCAGAAATCCAGAAGGCCGCCACCCGCTGGGAGACCGTGGTTCGCCGCCTGCAACTGAGCCTGGACTAAAGAGGTGCCGAGCATGCAACAGCGCCGACCGAACTTTGTGTTCATCCTGGCCGATGACCTGGGCTATGCCGACCTGGGATGCACCGGTGCGCGGGACGAGGCCAATCAAGCCGCCGATGTCTCGCCCAACCTTGACCGAATGGCGGCGCAGGGCGCGCGCATGACGCATGCCTACAGCAACTCATCGGTGTGCTCGCCCACCCGCTTTGCACTGATGACCGGGCGCTGGCAGTACCGCTTGCGCGGCGCCGCCGAAGAGCCCATCGCTGCGGCCCATGGCGACAAGGTGCTGGGACTGCCCCCTGAGCACCCCAGCCTGCCCTCGATGCTCGCGGACGCGGGCTACCGCACCGCCCTGGTGGGCAAATGGCACCTGGGCTACCCGCCACACTTCGGACCACGTCGCTCAGGCTACCAGTCGTTTTTTGGCTTTCATGCGGGGGGTAGCGATTACTTTGCACACACCGGACCGCGCGGGGGCAAGGACTTGTGGGACAACGAAACGCCGGTCGAGGTGGACGGCTATCTGACCGATCTGCTCAGCGAGCGGGCGGTTGCGGTGATCGAGCAGCAAGATCCGGATACCCCGTTTCTGCTGAGCCTGCACTACAGCGCCCCGCACTGGCCGTGGCTTACCCGCGACGATGCGGCCGAATCGGTGCGCACCGCCGGCAACGGCGTGCACACCGACGGCGGCTCGATCCGCACCTACCACCGCATGATCCACCACATGGACGAGGGCATCGGGCAGGTGCTGGCCGCACTGGCACGCAAAGGCCTGGCCGAGAACACGGTGGTGATCTTCACCAGCGACAACGGCGGCGAGCGCTTCTCGAACAACTGGCCGTTCAGCGGCGCCAAGATGGACCTGCTTGAAGGCGGCATCCGTGTGCCCTTGCTGGTGCGCTGGCCGGGGGTGGTGCGCGCAGGACAGGTCAGCGCCTTGCCCAACCTGACCATGGATTGGACCGCCACCATGCTGGCCGCCGCAGGCGTGCAAGTCCCCGAGAGCCACCCGCTTGATGGCGTGGACCTGCGACCGGGCCTGGGCGATGCGGCCTGGACCCGGCCGGGCACCATGGCCTGGCGCATGAAGCATCGGGGGCAGCGCGCGCTGCTCGACCAAGGCTGGAAATACCTGCAGATCGACGGCATCGACTACCTGTTTGATCTGCGGACCGATGCCCGCGAGCGCGCCAACCTGGCACGGCGCCACCCCGAGACCCTGGCGCGCTTGCGCACGCAGTGGGAGGCCTGGAACGCGCAACTGCCCCCCATTCCCGAAGAGGCCCAATCACGCCTGCCCTACAGCCGCCAGGACATCCCCTGAGCGCTTGCGCCGCTCACAAGCTGCTGCCCACCTGCAGGCACTGATCGCGCAGCCAGCGCAGGCCGGGGTCGGCCTCGCGCAGCTTGTTCCATTGCAGCATCTGCACCAGCTTGGGAATGCGGATGGGGCTGGGCCAGACGCGGATGGGCAGGTGGGTTTGCGCCTGCAGCGCAATGCGCCGGTGCACCGTGGCCAGGCGATTGGTGCCCACCACCAGGCCCGGTAGCGCGGCCAGGCTGGGCGCGGTGACCTCGACCCGGCGCGAGATGCCATCGCGCTCCAGAAACCAGCCCTCGAGCACCGGCAACTGGCGCTGGCCCTGGCTGCCAAAACTCGACACCACATGCCCGGCCTGCAGGTACTGCTCGCGGCTGAGGGTCTTGCCCACCACGGTGTTGCCGGTCCAGCCCACCACCACATAGTCGTCCTCGAACAGCGGCACGCAGGGGTGCAGGCTCGAGACGTACTGCACCGGAATGATCAGAAAGTCGGCATCCCCGTCCTCCAGCAACTGCTGCGGGCTGCTGGCCTGCGGCCGCAGGAACAGCTGCACCCCAGGGGCCTGGGCATACAAGGCCTGCAGCAGCTGGGGCATGAAGACGGTGGTCGTGAAGTCCGAGACCAGCATCGAGAACACGCGGCGCGAGGACGCCGGGTCAAACACCGCCGGCGCCACCACATCGCTGTCCACCCGCATCAGGATCTCGCGCACCGGCTGCTGCAGCGACCGGGCGCGCGGGGTCAGCATCATCTGGCGGCCATGCGCCACCAGCAACTCGTCGGCAAAGTACTCGCGCAGGCGCGCCAGCGCATTGCTCATGGCCGGCTGGCTCAGGTGCACCCGCTCGGCGGCGCGGCTGATGTTGCCCTCGGTCAGCAAGGCGTCCAGGGCCACCAGCAAATTCAGATCCAGACGTTTGTAGCGCAACGAGGTCTCCTAGGTATTGAAGCCGTGAATACGTGCAATTCAATCATTCTATTTCACCAATAACGATGGGGCGCCTACAGTGCCTGCACACCACCTATTTCAACCAGGAGACTTCCATGACCTCTTCCCGTTTTGCACGCACGCTGGTGGGCGCTGCCGCCTTGGCGGCCACCGGCGCCTTCGCCCAGCAAGAAATCAAGATCACCGCCTGCTCGGGCCAGGCCCCGGTGTTCTCGTTTGTGCGGCTGATCACCCAGTCCTTCATTCCCACCCTCAATGCCGAGCTGGCCAAAACCGGCAAGATGAAGGTGACCTGGAACGAGGCCTACGGCGGCACGCTGGCCAAGATTGGCGGCGAGCTCGAAGCGGTGCAGCAAGGGGTGTGCGACATGGGCATCGTGGGCACGGTGTTCCACCCCGCCAAAATGCCGCTGCAGCAGGTGACCTTCATGGCGCCCTTTGGCCCGACCGATCTGCGCCCGGTGGTCAAGGTGATGAACGACATGAACCGCAACCACCCGCTGATGCGCGGCGCCTGGGAAAAGCAGAACCAGGTCTTCCTGGCCGGCACGGCGGTGGACGACTACGGCCTCTTTGCCAACTTCCCGGTGGCCCGTTACGAGGACGTGAACGGCAAGAAGATCGGCAGCTCGCCGGTGCCGCTGTCCTGGCTCAAGGGCACGGGCGCCACCGGTGTGGCCGCGGGCCTGCCCTCGTACTACAACGATCTCAAGTCCGGCGTCTACAGCGGCGTGCTGACCTTTCTGAGCGCGGCCGCGCCGATCAAGCTGATGGAGGTGGCCCCCAACTACATCCAGACCGGCATGGGCGCCACCTTCCCTGGCGCGCTGTCGATGAACAAGCAGACCTGGGACCGCCTGGGCCCCGAGGGCCAGGCCGCGGTGCGCGTGGCCGCCGAGGCCTATGCCACCCGCTATGTGGCCGAGATGCAGACCGCCCTCACGCAGGCCGAGGCCGCGTTCAAGGCCGCGGGCGGCAAGATCACCGCGCTCAGCCCCGCCGAGCGCGAGCGCTGGGCCAAGGCCATCGAGAACCCGGCCAAGGGCTGGATCGCGCAGAACGGCCAACCGGCCCGCGATGTGCTCAAGGCCTATATGGACGCGATGCGCGCTGAAGGCGTGAAGTTTGCCCGCGACTGGGACAAGGAATGAGCATGGCGCTCACGCGCTGGTTCAACGCCCTCACCCGTGGCATGAACGCACTGGGCACCTGCCTGGTGCTGTTCATCATGGGGGTGGTGCTGACGGACGTGGTGGGACGTGGCCTGTTCAACAAGCCGCTGACCGGCACCGCCGAAATGGTGGCCATGTCGATTGCGGTGGTGGTGTACCTGCAATTTCCCAGCACCCTGGCCGCGGGCCGGGTGATCGCGGCCGATGGCCTGGTCGAGTGGCTGGGCAAGCGCTCGGTGCGCGCCGAACAGTGGCTTCTGGGGGTGCACCACCTGGTGGGCGCCGGCCTGTTTGCCGTCACCGCGCGCTACGTCTGGTCCTTGCTCGTCATCGCCTACGACAGCGGTGACTACTACGGCACGCCGGCCATGTTCTCGTTTCCCAAGTGGCCGATCATCTCGGTCGTGCTGCTGGGCTGCGCCATCATGTCGCTGCAATACCTGCTCATGGCGCTGGGCTTTGCGCGCAGTGGTTACCAGCGGCGGCGCCTGCTGGAGATCGACCCCTCCACGAAAGCCATCTCATGAGTCCTTTGGAAGTTGGCCTGATCGGCTTTGCGGCGCTCACGGTGCTCATCTACATGGGCATGCACATCTCGACCTCGCTGCTGCTGGTGTCCTTTGTGGGCATTGGCTTGCTGCGCGACAACTGGGCGCTGGCCGGTCAGATGCTGGGGCAGACCGCCACCGATGCGGTGACCGAGTACGAGTTTGGCACCGCCCCCCTGTTTGTGTTGATGGGCTTTATGGTGATGGCCGCAGGCATTGGCCGCGACAGCTATGTGGTGGCCGAACGCCTGTTCGGGCGCATGCGCGGCGGCATCGGGCAGGCCACGGTGGTGGGCAACGCCATCTTCTCGGCTGTCACCGGCGTGTCGATTGCGGCGGTGGTGATGTTCACCCGCATGGCCGTGCCCGAGATGCTGCGCCGGGGCTATCCGCCTCGGCTGGCGGTGGGGGTGGTGGCCGGCTCGGCCATGCTGGGCATGTTGATCCCGCCCTCGGTGCTGATGATCATCTACGCGGTGATCACCGAAACCTCGATCGGCGACATGTACAACGCCGGCCTGCTGCCCGGCGTGATCCTGAGCGTGGCCTTCATGGTGACGATCTGGCTGGTCGCCGGTCGCCACCCCGGCATGCAGGCCGCTGCCGAAGCGGTGCGCCGCGAATCGGGCGACCTGGGGCAGGCCGATCTGTGGCGCATGCTGCTGCCCATTGGCCTGTTGATGCTGCTGGTGCTGGGCGGCATGTACGCCGGTTGGTTCACCGCCACCGAGGCCGGTGCGGTGGGCGCCGCTGGGGCCACCCTGATAGCCCTGGCACGCCGCGCGCTCACCCTGCGCAGCTTCTGGCAGATCCTGATCGACACCGGTTATGTGACGGCGTCGATCGTGCTGATCATTGCCTCGGCCGCCATGTTCACCCGCTTTCTGGCCATCACCGGCCTGCCCAGCTACATGAGCCAGTGGATCGCGGCCAACCAGTTCACCTTGCTGTCGGTGATGCTGGTCTACATCCTGATCGTGCTGGTGCTGGGCACGGCGCTTGACAGCGTCTCGACGGTGCTGATCGCGGTGCCGGTTTTTGCGCCGGTGTTCAAGGACCTGGGCGCGGATCTGGTCTGGGTGGGCATCATCACCATGATCACCGTGGAGGTGGGGATCATCACCCCGCCCCTGGGCATCAGCCCCTTCATCGTCAAGAGCACGCTCGACGCCGACGGCCTGGGCCACGGCATCACGCTCAACGACATCTACCGCGGCGCCCTGCCCTTTGCGGCCGCCGCCCTGGTGGTGGTGGGCCTGATCGTGGCCTGGCCGCCGCTGGCGCTCTGGTTCCGCTGAGCGCCACATCCCAAGGAATCCCATGTTCAAGTACTTCCCCACCAACTACGTCTGGAACCTCTCGGTCGACCTGGCCATCGAGATGGGTGCGCGCATTGGCGAGATCGAGGCGATGTGCGCCCCGCTGCAAGAGGCGGCCAAGGCCCCGGATGCGGCGGGCACTGCGGCCTTTCGGCAGACCTGGTCGCAAATGGCCGAGCGCCTGTGCGAGCTGGCCGCCGAGGACGAGGCCGCTGGCCGCCTGCTCTCGGCCGGCGAAAAATACAACCGGGCCGCCACCTACTTCCTGACCTGCGAGCGCTTGCAGGCGCACGGCGCGCCGGGCCGGCAAGCGCTGTACCAGCGCTTTCTGGAGACCTTTGCGCGCGGCCTGGCCCTCTCGGGCGAGAACTGCGAGCGCGTGACGATTCCCTACGAGGGCAAGGAGCTGTCGGCGCTGTATGTGCGCGCCGAAGGCGTGCAAGGGCCGGCGCCGCTGCTGGTGCAGGTCAATGGCCTGGACTCGACCAAAGAGATGAAGTACCGCGTGGGCTTGCCCATGTGGCTGGCCAAGCGCGGCGTGTCCTCGCTGGTGGTGGACCAACCCGGCACCGGCGAGGCGCTGCGCCTGCACGGCCTGACCGCCCGCTTTGACGCCGAGCACTGGGCCAGCCGCGTGGTGGACTGGCTCGAGACCCGCCCCGAGGTGGACCCCAAACGCATCGGCATGGAGGGCGTGTCGCTGGGCGGCTACTACTGCCCACGCGCGGTGGCCTTTGAGCCGCGCTTTGCCTGCGGCGTCGTCTGGGGCGCCAACCACGACTGGCGCGATGTGCAGGCCAAGCGCCTGCAAAAAGAGGGCAACTTCCCGGTGCCCCACTACTGGGCCCATGTCTGCTGGGTCTGGGGCGCGCGCGACATCGAGGACTTCATGCGCATTGCGCAGGACGTGCACCTGGACGGCGTGCTGGACCGCATCCGCGTGCCCTTTCTGGTCACGCATGGCGAGAAGGACTCGCAAATCCCGGTGCAGTGGGCGCACCGCACCTACGAGCAGCTGGTCAACAGCCCCAAGCGCGAGCTGCGCATCTTCACCGAGCGAGAGGGCGGCTGCCAGCACTCGAGCTTTGACAACAGCATCAACGCCGGCCACCACATTGCCGACTGGGTGGCCGAAACCCTGGGCGGGCGCACGCGCTGAAGGCGCTGCGCCCCGCTCCCTCTTCCTGCATTGAAAGGTTGGGCATGAACATCACCGGACTTCAAGAGCTGGTCTTTGGCGTCGACGACGTCGCGGCCTGCAGCCAATACCTCATCGACTATGGCCTGACCCCCGTCCAGGCCGACGCCTCGGGCGGCCGTTTCGAGGCCGAGGACGGCACCGCCATCGTCCTCAGGCGGCAAGACGACCCCAGCCTGCCCGCCGGCCTGGGCACCGCGTCCATGCTGCGCCAAACGGTCTACGGTGTCGCCGATGCGGCCACGCTGGACGCGATTGCCGCAGAACTCGGGCGCGACCGCGCGGTGCTGCGCCAGCCCGACGGCAGCCTGCACACCGTGGACGACATGGGCTTTGCCATCGGCTTTGTGCGCTCGGCGCGCCGCCCGGTGGGCACCGCCAACGAATCGGTCAACGGCCCCGGCCAAGGCGCTGGGCGCGGGATCAACCATGTGGCGGTGGACGAGGCCGCCCCCGCGCGGCCGCTGTCGCTCTCGCATGTGGTGTACTTTGTGCCCGACGAGGCCAAGGCCGCCGCCTTCTACACGCAACGCCTGGGCTTTCGGGAAACCGACCGGCTGCTGGGCGCGGGCGGCTTTTTGCAGCCCGCCGGATCGCTCGAGCACCACTGCCTGTTCATGATCCAGACGCCGCCCTTCATGAAGGGGGTGGAGCATTTCACCTTCCACATGTCGGGCCCCACCGCCTTGCTGCAAGCGGGGTACCGCTTCACGGGCAAGGGCTACGAGTCGTTCTGGGGCCCGGGCCGCCACAAGTTTGGCAGCAACTGGTTCTGGTACTTCAACAGCCCGCTGGGCTGCCATGTGGAGTACGACGCCGACATGGACCTGCACGATGCCCATTGGCAGCCGCGCGCCGTGCCCATGAGCGCCGACGCCTCGCAACTTTTTCTGTTCACGCGGCGCGACAAATGGGCCCCGGGCGGCCCGCCGCCACCTGGGCAAGCGGGCGCCCACTGAGCCCTTGCCTCATCCCCACGCGGCCGCCCCATGACCTGGCAGACCCTGTGCCCCAGCACCGACATCCCCGAGGGACAGGTGCGCGGCTTTGACCCCCTGGGCACAGGCCAGAGCGCGCTGCTGGTGCTGCACTGGCAGGGCCAGTGGCGGGCCTGGCAGGACTGGTGCCCGCATTGGCAAACCGGGCCCATGGCCTGGCGTCGCCATGCCTATTGGTCGGGCGACCGACAGGCGCTGGTGTGCCATGCCCATGGTGCGCGCTTTGACCCGCTCAGCGGGGCGTGCACCCTGGGCCCTTGCCTGGGGCAATCGCTTCGGCCCCTGGCCCTGCGGCTGGGTGCGCAAGGCCAGATCGAGGTGGACCTGGCGCCCCTGATCCCGCAGCCCGAACCGACCCCCTGACCCCTCACCCCATTCATCAAGGAGACACGCAATGACCACAGCCCTCAAGACCCTCATCGTCGGTGGCGGCTTTTCCGGCATGGCCGCCGCCATCGAAATGCGCAAGCGCGGCATGGATGTTGAACTGGTTGAAATCGACGCCGGCTGGCGCTCCTACGGCGCCGGTATCAGCCTGGGCGGCGCCACCCTGCGCGCCTTTCGCCAACTGGGCGTGCTCGACGCCTTTTTGCGCGAGGGCAATGGCGCCGACGGCGTGAAGATGTTCCTGGGCAATGGCCAGCCCATTGGCGAGTTGCCCACGCCCCGCCTGGCCGGCCCGGACGTGCCCGGCGGCGGCGCCATCATGCGGCCGGCGCTGGCCCGCATCCTGGCCGAGGCCACGCGCGCCAGCGGCACCACGGTGCGCCTGGGCGTGGGTTTTGAGGGCGTGACGCAAGACGCCGACGGCGCCACCGTGCGCTTTAGCGACGGCAGCACCGGGCGCTACGACCTGGTGGTGGGCGCCGACGGCCTGTACTCCAAAGTCCGTCAGGTGGTGTTCCCCGATGCGCCCAAGCCCCGCTACACCGGGCAGGCGGTCTGGCGGGCGGTGTTGCCGCGCCCAGCCGAGGTCGATTGCGCCATGATGTGGATGGGGCCGCGCACCAAGCCCGGCGTCAACCCGGTCTCGCGCAGCCAGATGTACATGTTCATCACCGAGCACCGACCGGTCAACGAGCATGTGGACCCGAAGGACTTTCCACGCCTGATGCGCGGCTTGCTGGAGGACTTCAGCGCGCCGCTGCTGGCCACGCTGCGCGAGCAGATCACCGAGACCTCGAGCATCGTGTTTCGGCCGCTGGAGGCGATGCTGATGCCCCAGCCCTGGCACCGCGGCCGGGTGGTGCTGATTGGCGACGCGGTGCACGCCACCACGCCGCACCTGGCCTCGGGCGCCTGCATCGGCATCGAGGACGGGCTGGTGCTGGCGGCCTGCCTGGACTCGGCCGAGGCGCTGGACGCGCGCCTGCAGGCCTTTCAGAGCCGGCGCTGGGAGCGCTGCCGCATGGTGGTCGAGAACTCGCTGCAACTGGGCGAGATCGAGATGCACAACGGCAACAAGGACGAGCATGGCCGCATCATGCGCGAGTCGCTGATGGCGCTGGCGCAACCGATCTGAAAGCCCCCTCATGAGCCCTGCCACCCCCGCGCCCCGCCGCCCGCGCCCGCAGCACCGCTTGGTCGATCTGTCGATCTACCTGGAAAACGATGTGCTGTCAGACCCGCCACCGCTGGCGCCCAAGATCACCTACCAGCGCCATGCCGACACCCTGCCCGAGTTTCTGCACATGCTGCCGGGCACCCAGCCCGAGGACTACCCCGACGGCGAGGCCGCGGCCGCTGAGTGGGTGACGCTGACCACGCACAGCGGCACGCACCTGGACGCGCCGTGGCACTTTCACTCCACGCAAGACGCCAAGCTGGGCGGGGCACGCCCGTCCATCACCATCGACCAGGTGCCCCTGGAGTGGTGCTACCAGCCTGGCGTGAAGCTCGATTTCCGGCACCTGCCCGATGGCCATGTGGTGAGCGCGGCCGAGGTGCAGGCCGAGCTGGCGCGCATCGGCTGGGACCTGCAGCCCCTGGACATCGTGCTGGTCAACACCCGGGCCGGCTCGCGCTACGGGCATTCCGACTATGTGCAGACCGGCTGCGGCATGGGCTACGAGGCCACCATGTACCTGCTCGAGCGCGGCGTGCGCCTGACCGGCACCGACGCCTGGAGCTGGGACGCGCCCTTTGTCTACACCGCGCAAAAAGTGCAGGAAACCGGCGACAAACGCCTGATCTGGGAGGGCCACAAAGCCGGCCGCGACATCGGCTACTGCCACCTGGAAAAACTGCACAACCTCGAAGCCCTGCCGCCGCATGGCTTCACGGTCAGCTGCTTTCCGCACAAGATCCGCGGCGCTTCGGCCGGCTGGACGCGCGCGGTGGCCATTTTGGAGGACTGATTCATGAACCCCTCATTTCCCCCCATCGAACGCGTGGTGACCGGACACGACGCCCAAGGCAAGGCCGTGGTGAGCTCGCGCGGGCCCCTGCCCCACATCGCGCACATCGCGGCCATCCCGGGCACGGTGTTTCACGAGGTCTGGTGCACCGAGGGCAGCCCGGCCCCCGTGGACAACGGTCCCGATCCCACGCTGGCGGCGCTGCAACTCAAGCCACCGCGCCACGGCACGCGCATCCGCTTTGTCGACATCCCGCCCGACACCGAGGACCTGCTGCGCGAGGGCGCCCAGCGCATGGGCGCGGCCTTCGAGCAGATCGGCGACCGCGCGGCCTCGACGGTGCAAGCGCATTCACCGCATCCGCTGATGCACCGCACCGAATCGATCGATTACGGCATCGTCATCGAGGGCGAGCTGACCCTGGTGCTGGACGACAGCGAGGTCCCGCTGCGCGCGGGCAGTGTCGTCATCCAGCGCGGCACCAACCACGCCTGGGCCAACCGCAGTGGCCGCCCATGCCGCATGCTCTTCATCCTGGTCGACGGCCAGTACAGCCCCGAGCTGGCCGCCAGCCTGACTCCCCACGCCTGACCCCCTGAAAGTCCTCCATGAAACTGGCCACTCTTTTCAACGGACGCCCCGATGGCGAACTGGTGGTGCTGTCCTCCGACGGCCAACACTGCGTGAGCGCCGGCGCGCAAGCCCCCGATCTGCAGAGCGCGCTCAACGACTGGTCGCGCTGCGAACCGGCGCTGCGCGCGCTGGCCCAGGCCCTGGACCGGGGCGATTGCCCTGGGGCACGCCCTTTTGACCCGCAGGCGGCGCTCTCGCCGCTGCCCCGGGCCTGGCAATGGCTCGATGGCTCGGCCTTCAACTCGCACGGCGACCTGATGGACGTGGTGTTCAAGATCGACAAGAAAAACGACCCGACCCGGCCGCTGATGTACCAGGGCCTGTCGCACCAGTTCCTGCCGCCGCGCGCCGATGTGCCGGTGCCCAGCGCCGACGACGGCATCGACTTCGAGGGCGAATTTGGCGTGATCACCGACACCGTGCCCATGGGCACGCCGGCCGCAAAGGCGCGCGAACACATCCGCCTGGTGGTGCTGATCAACGACTGGTCCTTGCGCCGCCTGGCACCCATCGAGATGAAGACCGGCTTTGGCTGGATCCAGGCCAAACCCGCCTGCAGCGTGGCCCCCATCGCCGTCACCCCCGACGAGCTGGGCAGCGGCTGGCGCGACGCGCGCGTGCAGATGCGCCTGGAAGTGGACCTGAACGGGCAGCGCTTTGGCGCGGCGCATGGCGGGGCCATGGCGTTTGGCTTTGACGAGCTGGTGGCCCATGCGGCCTACAGCCGCGAGCTGGTGGCCGGCACCCTGATTGGCTCGGGCACCGTCTCCAACCCCGACTACCGGGTGGTGGGCTCGTCGTGCATTGCCGAGCGCCGCGCGATCGAACTGCTGGACAAGGGCCAGCCCGAAACCCCGTACATGGCCGATGGCGACCGCGTGCGCATGCAGGCCCGCCACGAGGACGGACGCGACGGTCCCTTTGGGGCCATCGACCAGCGCGTGTGCGTGCGCCCATGAAGGTCCTGGTCACCGGCGCGGGCGGCTTCATCGGCCAGGTGCTGTGCGGGCAGTTGCTCAGCGACGGCCTGGGCGGCCAGCGCATCGACCAGCTGATCGGCCTGGACCTGCAGCCGCCCCAGATGAACGATGCGCGATGGCTGCCGCTGGCGGGCAGCCTGACCGAGCCCGAGCGGATGGCGCAGGCGCTGCAAGCCATGCCCGATGTGGTGTTCCACCTGGCGAGCCTGCCCGGGGGCGCGGCCGAGGCGCAGCCCGCGCTGGGACGGGCGGTGAACCTGCAGGCCAGCATGGACCTGATCGAGGCGCTCGAGCGGCCGGTGGCGCCGCCACGCCTGATCCTGGCCAGCACGGTGGCGGTGTACGGCGCCGACCTGCCGGCCTGCGTGGACGAGCAGACCCCCACCGCGCCAGGTCTGAGTTATGGCGCGCACAAGCGCATTGCCGAAATCTTGCTGGCCGACGCGGTGCGCCGCGGCAGGCTGCAAGGCGCATCGCTGCGCCTGCCGGGCGTGGTGGCGCGGCCAGGCGATGGGGCGGGCCTGATGTCGGCCTTCATGAGCCAGCTCTTCTGGCGCCTGCGCGATGGCCAGGCCCTGACGCTGCCGGTGCGGCCCGAGGGCATGGCCTGGTGGATTTCGGCGGCGCAGTGCGCGCGCAACCTGCGGCAGGCCGCGGCCAGCGACCTGGGCGCCCTGGGACCACGCTGCCTGGCGCTGATGCCGGCCCTGCACCTGTCGGTGCAAGCGGTGATGGCAGCGCTGGCACGCCGCTACGGTCAGGACCGCCTGGCCCTGGTGCACAGCGAACCCGACCCCAAGGTAGAGCGCCTGTTTGCCCAATACCCACCGCTGCGCACCGAGCTGGCCGAGCGCATCGGCCTGCGCCACGACGGCGACGCCGACGGCCTGGTGGCGGCGGTGCTGGGCGGCTGATGTGGCGTCATGGGCGGCGAGGCCCATCCAATTGACGCGGACACAGCGGGTGATGACGGCTCAAGGGGGTGATGCGGGGGGCAACTCATCGCCCGGCAGGGGATCTCGGTCTTTCACGGTGGCCAGAAATCGAGCCAGATCCTGCGCTTGTGCCTTGCCCGCTTGATCCGAAAAGAACGCGGCCGTTTGCATGGCCGAGACCTTTTCAGCCACTGCCACGGTAATGAACTGATTGAGCGACGCCCGGTCCTGCTCTGCCATCTGTTTGGCAATGGCATACAAGGAATCCGGCAAACGAAGGGCAAAGGTGCTCATCGACGAATCTCCAGTTGATCGAGGCATTGGGCGGGTGTGAGCACCTGCAGACCGAAGTCCACAAGCACCCCAGAAAAATCTCGCATGTTGTGGGTGACGATGGCCTGCGCCTGCCCATTCACGGCAAGCTCCAGCACCATGTCATCGCCCGGATCGCGCAACCACGGACGCCACAGATAGTGAAGCGCGACAGGCTCGACCCAGAAGGACAGGGCCGCGAGAAAGCTGTCGATCTGCTGCAAGCCCAGATGGTGAAGCGCTCGAATCTCGTCGCGTTTGAGCACCGATTCGTATTCCAGCCAGATGACGGTCGAGGCCAGCGGTTTCAAGCGACCTGCGGCAACCGCTGTCAGCAAGGCATGCGACGCCCCACGGGCACTGACCAGGCCCGCAACCAACACATTGGTGTCCAAAACCACGCGCATGATATTGCCAATGATATTGCTGGCAATGTCGCTGTCAAGCCAAGACCATGACACTGCGCCCATTCGACATCGACTCAACGCCCATCGGGCCCTGGGAACGACCTGACCGTGTGGGGCAACTGGGGGGAGCATGCGCCCATGCCCACGCCGCGCCAAGCGCATCAGCGCCGGCAAATGCGGGTGGATTCGCGCACCATGATTTCGGCGGCCACCACTTGGGTGGGCGGCGTGGTCTTGCCCAGCAATTCGATCATGGCCTGCGCCGCCAGGCGGCCGATCTCGTACACCGACTGGCGCACCGTGGTGAGCGGCGGCAGGGTGAAGGCCGAATGGGGCAGGTCGTCAAATCCCACCAGCGACACATCATCGGGCACCCGCAGACCCGCGCGGTGCAGGGCCAGGCGCGCGCCATAGGCCATCTGATCGTTGGCCGCGATCACGGCCGAAAAATTCACTTGCGAGGCCAGCAACTGGTTCATGGCCCGAAAACCGCCCGTTTCCTGAAAGTCGCCAAACACCACCAGGCGATCGTCCTGGCGCATGTCGCGCCGGGCCAGTTCGGCGCGGTAGCCCGCCAGCCGCTGCTCGGCATCCGGGTGATCGAGCGGCCCCGAAATAAAGGCCACATCCTGATGGCCCTGCGCATGCAGATGCCGCACGGCCAAGCCAGCGCCTTCGCGGTTGTCAAAGTCAATGCTGAACAGATTGGGCGCGCTCAACTGGCGACCGGTGACCACCACCGGCAACTGCTGGGCCAATTCGACCAGGGTGGCATCGTCGAGCTTGCCCGTCAGCACGATGATGCCGTCGATTTTGCGGTCCTGCAGCAGGTCCAGCCGCGCACGCTCTTCTTCCTGGTTCCAGTGGCCGCTGACAAACAAGGGGGCGTAATGTGCCTGATGCAGCACATCCTCGATGCCGCGCAAGGCCTCACCATAAAACGGGCTGTCAATGAACTGGGTCAGCACCCCGATGCTCATGGTCCGCCCGCCAGCCAGGCCACGAGCGGTGGGATCGGGACGAAACCCCAACTCGTCAATGACCTGCCGCACCAGCTTTTGCTTGTCCTCGCTGACCCGGGCGGTGCCATTGAGAATGCGCGAGACGGTGCTGGGGGAGACCCCGGCCTGTTTGGCCACCATGCCCAAGGTGGCCCGACCCCGCTGCACCGGGTGCACGGGTCGGTCCTTGCGCTGAGCGCTGCTGGTCGGTTCGAGAGGTGTCGCGTCGCGGCGGGAACTCATAAAGACAAACGGGCCAGTCAATCAGGTCGGAAACATTCAAACAGAGGTCAGCGGCTCCAGTAGACGGCGTCGATCAGGATCGGCTCGCGCACATTGGCAGCATTTCTGGTAACAGCGTAACGATCGGCCACCACCAGCAGGTTGGCCACCCGGCTCAGTTGCAAGCGAGACAAAGCCGGATTGTTCATGCGGTGCGCCATGGCCCCTCGGGCCACCAGGTCGGCCACTGGAATGCGCACAGTATGCCACTGGCCGTCGTTCTGGTAACCGTAATCACCCGAGGAAATGGCGCGGTAGACATCGTAGGCGGTGTTGTCACTGACGCTGCCCGTGAAGAAACCAATCTCGAGCTTGCCCGCATACGTGGTCTTGATGCGCAGATTGAGGTGACCAGCTGCAAAGTTGCTCAGATCCACTTCGGCGCCACCGGTCAGGCCAAAGGTCATGCCCCAGCCCCAGTCCAGCGGATTGGGGGTGATTTTGTAGACCGAGCTGCCGTCACCCGAGGTGGCGTCGCTCTCCACCGCAATGGCGGCGGTGCTGTTGTTTTCCCATGCGTTGGGCACGAGGGTCACGCTGGGGCGGGCCTCACCCTCGATCACGGCCTCGGCGTACAAGGTGTAGCGGTTGGCGGTGATGGTGCCCAGATTGGCCACGGGGACGTGATAGACCGCCTGGGCCGCGTCACAGCTGCCGGCCTCGGGGGTCAGGTTGGCATTGAGGGCCACGGCTGCGCAGCGTGCTTGACGCTGGACGTTGAACAGACCCCACTTGTCGTCGCCCTGCTTCCAGGGTTCATCAAATGCCGCAAAGTACACAATGCTGCTGGGGGCGCCCTGTTGCTGCTTCCAGGCGCGCAGCCGCTCAACATACATCTTCTGGTTGACGGGGTGGGCGCGCTCGGATTCACCGTCGCTGGCCACGGCCTTCCAGCCGGTCTCGCCCACCACGATCGGCAGCAGGTTGTAGCCGTTGTTGTCGAGGTGCGTGCGCACCGCCTGCACATCCGCCTTGGCCTTGTTGATGGCCGCATCCATCATCGCCGCTGCACGCTGCGCAGCGGGCGTGGCCACCTGGCGCCAATCCCAGAGGTTGTATTTGGAGTCGGCCAGGGGGTAGGTATGAACCGCCACAAAGTCGATTTCCTTCAAAATTGGCAAGGGGTCCTTCTCACCGCTTTGCTTGGCAAAGAACGCCCAGTTGTCGTCGGTGGTCACCGGCTGGGAGATGGCGTTGCGCACCATGCGGATGTACGAGGCCAGGTTGGCGGTGGACTGCGGATTCCAGGTGTTCCAGGACACCAGCGTTTCGTTGCCCACGCTGACGGCCTTGATGATGTTCGGATGGGCATTGGCCAAGGCAATCGCGCGTGCGATCTCGGCATCGTTGGCAGCGGCATTGGCCACCGCGTTGCCGCCGGTGGTGGAGGCAATCCACACCCCCAGCATGACCTTCATGTCCAGGTTCAGATCGCGAATGGCCTGGACCGTCTGGCCAGCCACCTTGTCCGACGAATCAAACACCCGAACCATGCCCACGCCCGCATCGCGCAAGAGTTGCAGATCCTGCTTGATATTGGCCAGCGGAATGGTCTCGGAGGCCAGCCCCGCCTCGTTGGCCGCCGTGCGGTAGGGCGAGTAAGCCACCGCCATCCGGGCGGTGAAATCGGCCTCCAGGGGACGCAAGCTGACCCCGGGTGATGGGATGACACCGCCACCGCCACATGCGGCAAGCCCAAGGCCCACCAGCACCATCAGCACGCGGGCCCGCAGGGCCGCCCAATGCGCAAACACGCTGTTCATATCGATGTCCTGTGCGTAGATTCGGTGATCAGAAGGTGTAGACCACGCCCATGCCGACCCAGTTGCCGGTGGTGGCGATGCGCGAGTCCACGCCAGAAAAAGCGTTGTGGGCCGGCATGGACAGGGGGGCCAGGCCCTTCTTGTCGTAGCGCACCAGCCCGGCCATGGCGTAGGCACGCCAGCCAGGCCTCAACTGTTTGCCCGCGCCAACCGTGAGCATGGTCATGCCATTGCCTTGTCCGCGCTCGAGGGGGTTGTCGGTTTTGGCCTTGCCCAGGCGGACCATGCCTGCCGAGTAGGTCCAATCGCCATCGCGATAGCGCACACCCGCCGATAGATCGGTCGAGGTAGCGGCATAACCCGGATTGCTCACGCCATTGAGGGTGCCGTTCCAGTTCACGTTGAACATGGTGTTCCACAAGTCGGGCGGGCCGGCCTGGGTGATCACCGCATAGGCCCCGCTCCAGCGGTTGTGGCGCACGCCGCCCGAGAGCTGCCAGGCACTGTTCAGGTCGTAGCGGGCCATGAGCATGGCGATCGACTGGCCCGATCCGCCCAACTTGGCGTCATCGGCCGGAAACGGCGTCAAGCCGGTGAACGGGCCGTGCCCCCAAGCCATGGGCGTGCCGTTGCGGGAGTCCTGGTACACCGCGTCGAGCGCCAGGTCACCGCGTCGGAACTGTGCCCACAACTCGACCAGCCAGGGCTTGTGGATCTTGAAGTCGCGGTTGCCCCGGTCGTAACTCAGCTCGAGCACCAGGTCGCCCTTGAGAAATTCCAGCGGACGGCTGGTGTATCGAATGGCCTGCGTCATCAGGCCGTAGCCCGCACCGCTGCTGGCCCATGCATCGGCCACCCCAATGTCAGAGCCATAGGGGTAATCGGCCAGGCTCCAGGCGCGCGAGGTCATGGCGCCAATGCGCAGGCTGCCCCACTCCTCGTGCGAGAGGGCTGCGTTCTTCTCGTACCAGAAGCCGTCGATGTCGATCTTGCCGTCACGCCAGCGCTGGCTGAGCAGGCCCGAGAGCTTGACCCCCTTGCCCAGATCGAAGTTGGCGGCCAGCCAGGGCTGCGCCAGCACCACCGAATTGGTTTGGCTGCCATAGGCCTTGCCCGACACCAGAACGTCGGCCCAAAGGCGCTGGCGGTTTTCGGTGGGGTAGCGTTGGCAATCGCTGCACTGATTGCTGGCCTGCGTCACCTCGGCCTTGACAAAACCAGTGAGGGTGAATGGACCGGCCTCGAAGGCCTGGGCCTGTCCCATGCCCAGGAGGGCGGTGGTGATGGCGGTGGCCAGCAACCGGCCGGGCATGGCCCCATTGCGGCGGTGGGATGAGGTCGTCATGGTGGTGATTCCGTGGGTAATGGCTGGGGCGCAATGGCGGATGACAAGCAAGATGCCAACACAATTGAAAGCGCTTTCACCATGATAGCTGAATCGGGTGATTTTGATCAACGAATGGCCCATCAGGGCTTACCCTTGCATCAACTTGGCGGCTTGATTCATGGAAAACCCTAGAACACCTTGAAAGCGCTTTCAATATCATCATGCCATCTGATTGCGGAGATCCCATGCATCGTCTGGCGCGTTGTTTGCCCCTTCTGGCCCTGGTCTGCGGTGGTTTGGTCCATGCCCAGGGCAGCGTGCCAGCAGGCAGTGGCCAACTGCTGCTGGCGCCGCGCACCAGCGATCGCCCGGCACCGGCCGCCCCGGGCCGCGAAGGGGTCATGCTGCAACGTGCCGCCCCCACCAACCAGTGGTACTCCAGCGTGTTGTTCGGGGGGGCGCCGCAAGCGCTGTACGCCCAGCCGCTGACCGGCCGCGCAGGGACCGAGGGATTTGAGCTGGGCCTGCCACGCAAGACCGTGGTGCCCAGCGAGCGCAAGGACAACGAGATCCACTACCCCCACCGCGCGGCCCTGACGGCGCGCCCCACCGCGTTTGACCCGGCGCCGGCGCGGCTCATGAATGCCAGCGACTGGGCCATCGAGCTGGCCATGGGCCGTGGGTCTCAGCGCTTTGACCTGACCATGGCCCACGGCAGCCCCTATGTGTGGGGTCACCTCAGCGAAGGGGACCTGCGCATCAGCACCGCCGCTGGCGCGCAACGCTTGCCGCACGAGGACCCGCGTCTGCTGCTGTTGGCCTTGGATGGCCAGCGCTATGCGGTGTTCGGGCCCAGTGGTGTGCGCTGGGAAGCCGCCGGGGCCGGTGTGTGGCTGGCCCGCATGCCCGCGCAAGGACGGCACTTTGTGCTCAGCGCCCTGCCCGACGCCACCCCCGAAAGCCTGGCGCTGCTGGCGCGCCACGCCTATGTGCGCTGGGCCGATACCCGCGTCGCCTGGCAGGTCGACGCCAGCACCCAGGCCGTGCGGACCCAGTACCGCGTCACACCCCAGGTGTTGGAGGGGCAGGAGACCCAGCCCTTGCTGGCCCTGTACCCGCACCATTGGCACCAAAACCCCAGCGTCGCGGGTCGGCTGGGCCCGGCCTATGACTCGGTCCGTGGTCCGCTCAAATTGCTGGTGGGCAGTGGCTTTGACACCCAGTTGCAACACAAGGGCTTTGTGCCCTGGTGGCCGGCGGTTCAGGCCGGCGCACACAGCAGCACCCTGAGCGCGGTCATGGCCAACGACGTGCGCGACGCCCGGCGCAACATGCTGCAAATTGGCAAAGGCCCCTACTGGCAAGGCAAGGGCCTGCAACGCACCACCAAGTTGCTGGACGTGGTGCAGGTGCACGGCAGCCCGGCGCAGGCCGAGCGCCTGATGGACATGCTCAAGGAGCGGGTGCAAGAGTGGTTCAGCGGACAGGATCGCCAGCGCTATTTTCACCTTGACCGCACGCTCGGCACGGTGCTGTCCTACCCAGAAGAATACTTCTCGGTCGAGCAAATGAACGACCACCATTTCCACTACGGCTACTGGATCCGCACCATGGCCGAGCTGGCCTTGCGCGACCCCGAATGGGCCAGTCCTCAGCGTTGGGGGGGCATGGTGCCCTGGCTGATCCGCGACATTGCCACCACCGAGCGCGGACGGCCCGATTTCCCCTTCTTGCGCCACTTCGATGTCTACGAGGGTCATTCATGGGCATCGGGCATTGCCTTGGGCGATCTGGGCAACAACCAGGAGTCTTCCTCCGAAGCGATCAACGCCTGGGTGGGCCTGATCCTCTGGGCCGAGCTTCAGGGTGACCGCGCGCTGCGCGACCTGGGCCTGTACCTTTACAACACCGAGATCGAGGCGATCCGCCACTACTGGTTTGACGTGCATGGCCTGGTGTTCCCACCCGAGTACCCGCATGTGGAAACCAGCATGCTGTTTGGCGGGGGGTACAAGCACAACACCTGGTGGACCGACGAGCCGCGCCAGATCAAGGGCATCAACCTGCTGCCCATCACCACCGCCTCCACCTACCTGGGCCTGGACCCAGCGCACACCCGGCGCAGCCTTGCCACCTTGCCCAAAGACACCGCCACATTTGAATCGCGTGGCAAGCGCGCCAACCCGCGCGATATCTGGCAAGACCTGTTTGCCAAGTACATGGCGCTGACCGACCCGTCCGCAGGCTTGGCCCAGTGGGATCGCTGGGGCTCGGTCGAACTGGGCGATTCACGCAGCCATGCCCTGCACTTTTTGCTGAGCCTGCAAGAGCTGGGGACACCCGACTTCTCGGTCGCTGCCGACCACCCCCTGCACGCGGTATTTCGCCGCCCCGACGGACAGCGCCAATACCTGGCCTTCAATGCCGGTCGTCAGCCCATCACGGTGCGCTTTGGCGACGGCACGGTGCTGCAAGTCGCGCCCGGCCAACTCGCCCAATCCCGTCCCTGACCCATCCCACGACCGCTTGCCATGAACAACTGCATGCATTTCTGAAACCGCTTTCTTCCATTAACCACCCACCACCACTGGAGACCCCGATGAGCCTTCGCCCCTCTTCCATGCAACGCCTGACGGCCCTGGCCGCGCTGGCATTCCTGACCGCTTGCGGCGGCGGCGGTGACGCCACCGCCCCTGGCAGCAGCGACACCACCGCCCCCACGGTCACCATCACCGACAGCGAGGCGTCGGCCACCGCCACCGGCCCAGTGACCTTTACCTTCACCTTCAGCGAGGTGGTGAGTGGTTTTGTGGAAAGCGATATCGCTGTGACGGGCGGCAGCAAGGGCAGCTTCAGCATGGCGGGCGATGGCCGCAGCGCCACCTTGTTGGTCACGCCCACGGCCAACAGCGCCGGCACCTTGAACGTGAGCGTGGCGACCGCAGCCTTTGTGGACGCCGCCAACAATGCCAACACCGCGTCGGACAGCGCGACGCAGGCCTACGACACGCGGGTGGCCACGCCAGCGACCACCATCGCGACCTTTGATGAGAGCCCAAATGCCGCCACGCTGCTGGCCTTCGAGGGCACCAGCTTCGAATCCGCCACCGAAGGCAGCAACAAGGTGGCCAAACTGAACAAGCCCAGGATCGCACAACCCTGGGGCGGGGCAACCCTGCACACCTGCCCGGCCGGGACCGATGGCGATTCGCCGGCCATTCCATTCACCGCCAATGCCAAGAGCATCTCGGTCATGGTCAAGGCACCGCGCGCAGGCGTGGTCTTCACCATGAAGGCCGAAGGCGTGGGCACCAATGCTGGAGCCGGTGTGTTCACACAGACGACCAATACGGGCACAGAGTGGGAAAAGCTGACCTTCACCTTTGCCAACAAGAGCAACGGGACCGATTTGGACATCACCAAGGTCTACAACAAGTTCAGCATCTACCCGAACTGGACCGAGGTCTCGGCCGACACCGGCAACCGCGTGGCCGAGACGGCAGACCGCGTCTACCTGTTTGATGATTTCAAGCTCGAAGGCGTGAGTTCCACCTTGGCCGCATGCCCGCCGTCGCAGGCACCGTCGGCTGCTGCCAGCGTGCCGACCTTGACGCCAGCACTGACCCTCTTTAGCGACGCATCGGGTTACACGGCACCGGAAGGTGTGACCTTCACTTGGCGTACCGGTTGGTCGGTGGCTGATTTCACTGCCGACACGGTGGCGGGCAACAATGTGCTCAAGTACGCCAATCTGGACTATGTCGGTGTCGAGCCCAGCGCCACCTTGAATGCAAGCAGCGGCAACTATCTGAACCTGGATATCTGGACGCCCAATATTTCGACCTTCCGGATCAAGCTGGTGGACTTTGGCGCCAACGGCACCTATGCAGGTGGTGATGACACCGAGCATGAAGTGGTGGTGGACACCTCCAGCACCAAGAGCCAGTGGCGTCGTCTGCGCATTCCGATGGGCGACTTCGTGAACCTGGCCGCTCGGGCTCACATTGGCCAGATCATTTTCTCGTCGGTTGAAAAAGGCACGATCTACATCGACAACGTGTTCTTCAGCACCAACTGACCCCCCTCTGGTCAGGAGCAAGGCCCGCGTTCATCGCGGGCCTTTTTTTGCTCAACGCTTGGTGTAGACCCGCACCCAATCGACCACCATGCTGGCGGGCAGGTTGCGGTTGTCGACCGGGCCGCCCAGGTTGCCGCCCACCGCCACGTTCAGCAGCAGGTATTGGGGGCGGTCAAAAGGCCAGCGGTCGTACCCCGCGTTCAGGGGTTTGGGGTAGCTCAGCACCTGCTGGCCATTGACGCCGATCAGGATGCGGCTGGCATCCCACTCGAGGTGGTAGGTGTTGAAATCGGTGCAGGCATTGGCCAGGCTGCGCGTGCCGCTCGGGCCAGCGCCACCGTTTTGCGCCAGGGTGTGGACGGTGCCCAGCACCTGTTGTTTGTCCTGCACCGAAAAGCCCTTCTGCTCCATGATGTCGATTTCGCCATCGTTGGGCCACACGCCACCGGTCCCCAACATCCAGATGGCCGGCCAGGTGCCCAGGGTGCACGGCAATTTGGCACGCACCTCAAAGCGGCCATAGGTCCAGCTGGCGCGACCGCGCGTCATCAGGCGCGCCGAGCTGTAGTTCTGCCCGCCGTAATCCGCCATTTGCGTCAGCCGCTCCTGGCGTGCGGTGATGATCAGGGTCCCGTCGGCCACCCGCGCGTTCTCGCTGCGGTTGCGGCTGTAGTACTGCAGCTCGGCGTTCCACCAGCCTCGCTGGTTGTACTCGGTGTCGTGGTCCCATTTGCTGGGGTCGGGCAAGCCCGGGGTGTCGAACTCGTCGTTCCAGACCAGTTGCCACCCGGGCAGCTCCGGCGGCACCGTGATGGCGGGCAGGTTGACCGGGGTGGACGATGCGTTGGCGGGCCCCGCCGCGCTGTCCCCACCTGCCCCATCGCCGCCACCACCGCATGCCCCCAGCAGCAACAGCGCGGCGGTCCAAACCGCCGTCCGCTGGCTGGTTCTGACGCGATGGGCTTGGCGCTCTGTCCAGGCGGGCCGGCTCACGCGCCCACTCGCTGGCCATCGGCCGCAAACAGCAGGCCACGGCTTTGTGGCTGCACGCCCACCGCATCGCCCACACGCAAGGACTGCGGGGCCATGGTCTGCTTGACGGTGATGACGGTATCGCATGCGGCCAGGCGGATGTGCAACACGCACACATCCCCCAACAATTCGACAAAGCCCAGCTCGCCGCGCAACCCATCGTGCGGCGATGCAATGGCCAGGTCCTCGGGGCGCCAGCCAATCTGCTCGCCTTGTGCCAGCAGCGCGGGGTCGAGCCCCAGCGCCTTCGCGTCGACGGTGGAATCGCCGGGCAAGCGCAGACAAGCGCTTGCGGCGTCCCACCGGTACGGCAGCAGGTTGATGCGCGGCGACCCCAGGAATCCCGCCACAAAGCGGTTGGCCGGTGACTGGTACAGCGACATCGGGGTGCCCACTTGCTCGATGCGGCCCTGGTTGAGCACGGCAATGCGCTGGCCCAAGGTCATGGCCTCGGTCTGGTCATGGGTCACATACACCATGGTCGTGCCCAGCTCGGCGTGCAAACGCGCCAACTCGATGCGCATCTGCACCCGCAGCGCCGCATCCAGGTTCGAGAGTGGTTCGTCAAACAGAAACACCTTGGGGCGGCGCACGATGGCACGGCCAATTGCCACGCGCTGGCGCTGTCCGCCCGAGAGCTCTTTCGGGTAGCGGCCCAGCAGCGGCGTGAGCTGCAACTTCTCGGCGGTCTCGGCCACCAGGGCCTGTCGCTCGGCCTTGCTGCGGCCGGACATGCGCAGCGCAAACCCCATGTTCTCGGCCACCGTCATGTGCGGGTACAGGGCATAGCTTTGGAACACCATGGCCGCCCCCCGGTCGGCGGCGTCCACCTCGTTGACGCGCTGGCCATCAAGGCGCAGCTCACCCTCGGAGATCGCCTCAAGCCCTGCAATCATGCGCAGCAAGGTGGACTTGCCACAGCCCGATGGCCCCACGAGCACCATGAACTCCCCGTCTTCAATGGCCAGGTCCAGGCCCGGGATGACGGTGTGCGTGCCGTAGCGCTTGGCCACCTGCTGCAGTTCGATGCGTGCCATGGCTCAGCCTTTGAGAAATTGCCGCAGCCATTGCGCGCTGCGCTTGGGCGTGCGTTGCAGGGTCTGAAAGTCCACATGGATCAGGCCAAACCGCTTGGCGCAGCCGCTCGCCCACTCAAAGTTGTCGAGCAGGCTCCAGGCAAAGTAGGCGTCCACCGGGGCGCCTTGTGCGCGCGCGGCCTGCGTTGCGGCAATATGCGACTGCAGATAGGCCACGCGCCGCTCATCATCGATCTCGCCATTGACCACCTCGTCTTTGAAGGCGGCGCCGTTTTCGGTCACGCGCAGGCGCTTGACCGGGTAGTCGCGGTGCAGGCGGCACAAGAGCTCGGTCAGGCCTTGGGGAAACACCTCCCAGCCCATGTCGGTCAGCTCCTGACCGCCCTGGTGCACATCCCAGGGCTCCCCCCCCGAGGCCATGCCGCGGGTGTAGTAGTTCACGCCCAGATAGTCCATGGGCTGCGCAATCAGCGCCATGTCGCCCGCTTCCACCTGCGGCACATCCTGGCCCAGATGGTCCCAGACGTCGGCAGGGTAGGTGCCCTTGTAGAGCGGGTCGAGGTACCAGCGCGCGATCAGGCCATCATCAAGCTGCGCCTTCTGCACATCCTCGGGGCGATCGCTGACCGGGTAAATGGGCGAGAGGTTGAGCACAATGCCCAGCTCGCAGGCCAGGCCCTGCTCGCGCAGCGCCTTCAAGGCCATGCCGTGGCTGAGCAGCAAATGGTGCGACACCTGCATGGCCACCGCACGCGAGCGGATCCCGGGTGCAAAAATGCCCTGCTCATGCCCCAGCACCGACACCACCCAGGGTTCGTTGTGCGTGCACAGGCTGGTCAGCTGCGGACCAAAGCGACGGGCCACCTCCTGGGCGTAGCGCACAAAGTGCGCGCAGGTCTCGCGCGAGGCCCACCCGCCCTGGTCCTGCAAGGCCTGGGGCAAGTCCCAGTGGTTGAGGGTGAGGTGCACCTGGATGCCCCGCGCGCACAAGGCGTCGATCAGGCGCTGGTAAAACGCAAAACCTGCCTCGTTCCAGGCGCCCTGTCCCAGGGGCTGAACACGGGGCCAGCTGAGCGAGAAACGGTAGGCGTTCACGCCCAGCTGCTCGATCAGCGCCAGGTCCTCGGGCCATCGGTGGTAGTGGTCGCACACCGTGCGGCCATCGCTGCCGTCGGCAATCGCACCGCTTTGCCGGCAGAAGGTGTCCCACACCGACGGCCCACGCCCGTCGATGTCGGCGGCGCCCTCGATCTGGTAGGCCGAGGTGGCCACCCCCCAGATGAAATCGGTGGGAAAGTCGCTGCGGGACGGACCCGGCTGGTTTTTCACTTGCATCAACATGGTTTCAGCTTTTGATCGCGCCAGCGGTCAATCCCGCAATCAGGCGCCTGGAGGACAAGACAAAGATCACCAACAGGGGCAACACCGCAACAACCGACCCGGCCATCAACGCGCCCCACTCGGTATCCACCGGGCTTTGCACACTGCGCAGTGCCAGCGGAAAGGTGTAGCGCTCCACCGACCGCATGACGATCAGGGGCCCCATGAAGTTGTTCCAGCTGGCAATGAAGGTGATCAGGCCGAGGGTGCCAAAGGCCGGTCCCAGCAAGGGCACGACGATGCGCGCATAGATGCCCAGCTCGCCGCAACCGTCCATGCGCGCCGCCTCAAGGAGCTCGCGCGGGATGGCCGACTCGATGTATTGGCGCATCAGGAAAATGCCCATCGCCGGCGCCGCCGCGGGCAGGTAGAGCGCGCGCGGCTGATCGATCCAGCCGAGCGTGTCCATGATCATGAAGGTCGGGATCATGCCCAAGAAGGCGGGGATGAGCATCGTCGCCATCACCAGGCCAAAGAGCGCCTTTTTGAAGCGGAACTCGTAGGCCGCGAAGGCATAGCCGGCCATCGAGCAGAACAGCAAGGTCAGGCCTGTGGACAGCGCCCCCACATACAGCGACCAGCCCAGGTTGGTCCAGAAGGGAATCTTCTGCATCAGGATGCCGATGTTGTTCAGGAACTCCGGCCCGAACCACAGCGGCGGCGGCACCCGGAAAATATCGGCGCGGGTGTGCGTGGAAAAAACGAACATGAAGAAGAACGGGGCCAGCATGGCCACGCCCCCCAAGAGCAGGAACAACCAGCCGATGGGGCCCAGCGAGGCGCGGGTTGGGGTCTGTGCGGTGTGCATGCTCAGCGCCCCTTGCTGCGAAACGCTTTTTGCGTCACCAGCGTCAACACCAGGATGACCCCGAACAGCAGCCAGGAGATGGCGCTGGCCAGGCCGAAGTCATTGAACTCGAACGCGGTGCGGTACATGTACATGGCCGTCGTCATGCCGGCGTACTCGATCCCTCCCTTGCCGCCCGTGAGGATGAAAGGCTCCTCAAACAACTGCAAGCCGCCAATGACCGTGAGCGTGACGCCAAAGAACATCATGGGCTTGAGCTGCGGCAGGGTGATGAACCAGAAAACGCGCCAGCCGCGCGCCCCGTCCATGTGCGCGGCCTCGTACAGATCGCGTGGAATGCTCTGCATGGCCGCCACATACAGCACGGTGTTGAAGCCCACATAACGCCAGAACACCACCAGCGCCACCACGGGTTTGATGGTCTCGGGCTGACCCAGCCAGTCGATGTTCTGCGCTGGCAACCACTGGCCCAGCCAGGGGGCTTGGGCCAGGCTTTGCAAGAGCACATTGACCGTGCCGTAATCGGTTGAGAACAGGGTGCCAAACATGATGGCAATCGCCACCGTGGAGGTGATGTAGGGCAGGAAGTAAACCCCCATGGTGGCATTGCGCCAGCGCCCCAGCCGTTCGTTGATCAGGTAGGCCAGCGGGATGGCCACCAGGTGCTGGGGCAAGCCCGAGGCCACAGCCAGCCACAGGGTGTTGCCCAGCGAGGTCCAGACCAGGGGGTCCTCAAGGGCAAACTGCAGGTTTTCAACGCCAACGTAGCGCATCGCCTGCAGGCCCTGGACCGGGTCCCAGGTGTGGAACATCAGGAACAGCGAAAACCCAATCGGGAACAAGCCAAACACCAGGAACAGCACCACAAAGGGCGCGATCAGCAGATACGGCGCCCAGGCCAGACCCACCACACGCCGCATCATCGCTGGGCCCGTCGTGCAATCAGGCGCTGCGCATCGGCCAGGGCGGTGTCGATCGATTTGCCCTTGGTCAGCACCAGATCGAGTTCGGCGTTGACGATTTCCTCGGCCACCGGGTCGGCGCGAAACACGCGGGTGGGCTTGATTTTCA
>JBEBDJ010000084.1:0-3113 GCA_041157045.1 Pseudomonadota bacterium | reverse complement strand
CCGTTGGCGCGCAGCGAGGTCTCGTACATTTGCGCCAGGCCCATCTGGCCCACAGCGGCCGCGGCCTGCAACTCGTGCAGCTCGCTCGGGCGCTGGCGCCAGCCCAGGCGCTTCATGCCTTCGGCAATCGCCCCGCTCGAGACCATCACCACCTCGCGTCCCTCCTGCACCAGCTGCGCCATCTGGCGGCACCACTGGCCAATCGCCTGCTCGTCCAGGCCACGGCCTTCGTTGGTCACCAGGCTGGAGCCGACCTTGACGACAATGCGGCGCGCGCCGCGAAGCAGGGAAGACGCCGAGTCGCTCATGCGGGATCGATGTGCTTGAAACGGGGATCGACATCCACCGGTGCGAGCGATTCCTCGCGCTGCTTGTGCAGATGG
This sequence comes from Pseudomonadota bacterium, assembly GCA_041157045.1. Classification (GTDB taxonomy): domain Bacteria; phylum Pseudomonadota; class Gammaproteobacteria; order Burkholderiales; family Burkholderiaceae_C; genus Limnohabitans_A. Next base: position 2,730 of record JBEBDJ010000084.1, on the reverse strand, counting down.
CGGTGGATGTCCTGAATCAGGGTTTCGCAGCCTTCACGGGTGAGGGCCGAGATTTCGTAGACCGGGCCGCGCCAGCGCAGACGGCGAACCAGGTCGCGCACCCGCTGCTCGCGCTCTTCGGCCGGCACCATGTCGAGCTTGTTGAAGACCAGCCAGCGCGGCTTCTCGTGGAGCGTCTTGTCGAACTTCTTGAGCTCGGCCACGATGGCACGGGCCTGCGCCACCGGATCGACGCCCTCGTCAAAAGGCGCCACGTCCACCACATGTAGGAGCAGCCGCGTGCGCTGCAGATGGCGCAGGAACTGATGGCCCAGGCCAGCGCCCTCGGAGGCGCCTTCGATCAGGCCCGGCACATCGGCCACCACAAAGCTTTGCTCGGGGCCCACACGCACCACCCCCAGATTGGGGTGCAAGGTGGTGAAGGGATAGTCGGCAATCTTGGGGCGGGCGTTCGAGACCGCCGCAATGAAGGTGGACTTGCCCGCATTGGGCATGCCCAGCAGGCCCACATCGGCCAGCACCTTCAGCTCGAGCTTGAGGTTTTTCCGCTCGCCAGGATGGCCCGGGGTTTTTTGCCGCGGGGCGCGGTTGATGGCGCTCTTGAAGCGCATGTTGCCAAAGCCGCCGTCGCCGCCCTTGGCGATCATGATCACCTCGCCCGGGGTCAGGAGCTCGTAGAGCACCTGACCGGTGTCGGCGTCGGTGATGATGGTGCCCACCGGCATCTTCAGGGTGATGTCGTCACCGGCGGCGCCGAACATGTCCGAGCCCATGCCGTGCTGACCGCGCTTGGCCTCGTGCCGGCGCGAGTAGCGGTAGTCCACCAAGGTGTTCAGATTGGGGTCGGCGAGCGCAAACACATGGCCGCCGCGACCACCGTCGCCGCCGTTGGGCCCGCCAAACTCTTTGTATTTCTCGTGACGGAACGACACGCAGCCGTTGCCGCCATCGCCAGCGGCAATGTCGATATAGGCTTCATCCACAAATTTCATGATCGTTCCTGTCACCTGCTGCCCAGGCGCCCAATGGGGGCGGCGGGCACCAGAAAAAAAAGCCCCGCAAGCGGGGCCGGTGCTCCGGAGCTGACGCTTGCGTCAGGCGGCCGGGGTCACGTTCACGGTGTGCTTGTTCATCTCGCCCTTGACAGCGAAACTCACATGCCCGTCGACGAGCGCAAACAGGGTGTGGTCTTTGCCCACGCCCACATTGGTGCCGGCGTGGAACTTGGTGCCACGCTGACGAACGATGATCGAGCCGGCGCTGATGAGTTCGCCGCCGAAGGCCTTGACGCCCAGCATCTTGGGCTTGGAATCACGACCGTTGCGCGTGGAGCCGCCGCCTTTTTTCTGTGCCATGACCTGTTCTCCTTAAGCGGAAATCGCCGCAATCTGCAGTTCGGTGAACTGCTGACGATGACCCTGGCGCTTTTGGTAGTGCTTGCGACGGCGCATCTTGAAAATGCGCACTTTGTCGTGCTTGCCGTGCGCCACGATGGTGGCTTTGACAGTCGCACCGGACACCAGGGGCGTGCCCACCTTCAGTTCAGCGCCGTTGCCGACGGCCAGAACCTGGTCGATCACGATTTCCTGGCCAACGTCCGCAGCAATCTGTTCTACTTTGATTTTGTCGCCGGCCGCAACGCGATATTGCTTGCCACCGGTTTTTATGACCGCGTACATGTTTGACCTCTTGTCTAGGATCCCCAGGCCCATCCTGAGGAACCCCGTATTCTAGCACGCCAGGGGGATCTTGACAATCCTGCCCAGAAACGCGGGGCCGGGCGCCTATAATTTGAGGCAATTTGTTGTCCACCCGAAAGCCGCCCTTGAACGCCCTCCCCTCCACCACCCCGGCCTGGCAGTCCCTGGTCCGGCGCGACATGGCCGAGGTCGATCAGGTGATCGCGCAGCGGCTGGATTCGGGGGTGCCCCTGGTGGGCGAGGTGGCGCGCTACATCATCTCGGCCGGTGGCAAGCGCCTGCGCCCGGTGCTGTTGCTGCTCACCAGCGGCGCCCTGGGCCACACCGGCGCGCAGCGGCACAACCTGGCGGCGGTGGTCGAGTTCATCCACACCGCCACCTTGCTGCACGACGACGTGGTGGACGAGTCGACGCTGCGCCGCGGCCGCCCCACCGCCAACGAATCCTTTGGCAACCCCGCCAGCGTGCTGGTGGGTGACTTTCTGTACTCGCGCGCCTTCCAGATGATGGTGGACGCGCAAAGCATGCGCATCATGCAGATCCTGGCCGACGCGACCAATGTGATCGCCGAGGGCGAGGTGCTGCAGCTCATGAACATGCACGACGCCTCGCTCGACGAAGAGGGCTATCTGCGCGTGATCCGCTCCAAGACCGCCAAGCTTTTTGAAGCGAGCGCGCGCCTGGGCGCGGTCCTGGCCGGCAGCCCGGCGGTCATCGAGCAGGCCTGTGCCGACTATGGCCAGGCCCTGGGCACGGCCTTCCAGGTCATCGACGATGTGCTCGATTACGACGGCGATGTGGCCGAGATGGGCAAGAACCTGGGCGACGATCTGCGCGAGGGCAAGGCGACCCTGCCGCTGATCCTGGCCATGCAACGCGGCGACGCGGCCCAGTGCGCGATGGTGCGCGAGGCCATCGAAACCGGATCGACCGAGCAGTTGCAGCCCATTGTGGCGGTGGTGCGCGCCACCGGCGCCCTGCAAGCCACACGCGAGGCCGCCGCCGCCGAGGCCCAGCGCGCCATCGACGC
>JBEBDJ010000083.1:0-3260 GCA_041157045.1 Pseudomonadota bacterium | reverse complement strand
CCATTTCCTTGAGCACCTCCGAGTCCAAGGCCGCAACGCCGACCCTTCTGGTCGGCGTTGATTTTGGCACCCCCCATTTCGATACCGGCTTGCAAGAGCTGGGCCTGCTGGCCGAAACCGCGGGCATGCACGCGATTGCGCGCCTGACCTGCAAGCGCAAAGCCCCCGATCCGGCCCTGTTTGTGGGCAGCGGCAAGGCCGACGAGATCCGCGATCTGGCGCAGCTGCACGGCGCCGCCGAGGTGCTGTTCGACCAGAGCCTGAGCCCCGCGCAGCAGCGCAACCTCGAGCGCCACATCGGCCTGCCGGTCAATGACCGCACGCTGCTGATTTTGCAGATCTTCGCGCAACGCGCGCGCAGCCACGAGGGCAAGCTGCAGGTGGAGCTGGCGCGCCTGCAATACATCAGCACCCGCCTGGTGCGCCGCTGGTCGCACCTGGAGCGTCAGCAGGGCGGCATTGGCACGCGGGGCGGCCCGGGCGAGACGCAGATCGAGCTGGACCGCCGCATGATCGGCGACGCCATCCGCCGCACCCGCGATCGCCTGCTCAAGGTCAAGAAGCAGCGCAACACCCAACGCCGCCAGCGCGAGCGCCGGCAAACCCTCAACCTGTCGCTGGTGGGCTACACCAATGCCGGCAAGTCGAGCCTGTTCAATGCCCTGGTCAAGGCGCGCGCCTACGCCGCCGACCAGCTCTTTGCCACGCTCGACACCACCACGCGACAGCTGTACCTGGGCGAGGTTGGCAGCGTGGCCCTGTCCGACACGGTGGGCTTTATCCGCGACCTGCCGCACGGCCTGGTCGAGGCCTTCGAGGCCACGCTGCAAGAGGCCATGGACGCCGACCTGCTGCTGCATGTGGTGGACGCCTCCAATGCCGACCATCCCGAGCAAATGGACCAGGTCGCGCGCGTGCTGCAGGACATCGACGCCGATGGCCTGCCGCAGTGGCTGGTGTTCAACAAACTCGATCTGGTGCCGCCCGAGCGACGCCCCTTGCGCTTGCAAGACGAGATGGAGCAGGATGGTCGGCCCGTGCGGCGTTTTTGGGTCAGCAGCCACACCGGCGAGGGCCTGGACGCCTTGCGCTCGGCCTTGGCCGACTGGGCCCAAGGCCAGCGCGCCGAACGCGCGCACGGCGGCCATGCCCCGATTGACCAGCAGGACGAACGGATTTCCCCCCCAGATGCGTCCGAACCCGATGCCGATTTGGGCACAATGACAACCTGATTTCCAGCCGAGCACACGCAACATGAATCTGCAACCGATCACCATCCGCTGGTCAGCCGCCGCGACCCGGATTCGTGGCATGTTCAACCTCAACGATCCACGTTGGGGTCGGGGCGATGATGGCGCCAACGAGCGGCCGTCCCAGCCCAGCCAGAACAGCGATGGCGACCGACCCGCCTCGCCCCCGCCGCCGCCCCAGCAGCCCTCGGGCGGCCAGCAGCGACCGGGCGGGCAGGGCGGTGGGGCCGGCGGTCCGCCGGATCTGGACGAGCTCTGGCGTGATTTCAACCGCAAGCTCGGCCAGATGTTCGGCCAGCGCGGTGGCGGCGGTGGTGGCCAGGGCGGCGGCCCACGGGGCCCGAGCGGCCCGAGCGGCCGGGGTCCCCGTCTGCCGGGCTTTGTGGGGCAGATTGGCGCCGGCGTGGTGCTGGGCGCGGCTGCGCTGGTGTGGCTCGGTTCGGGCTTCTTCATTGTGCAAGAAGGCCAGCAGGCCGTGATCACCCAGTTTGGCAAGTTCTCCTCGACGGTGGGCGCGGGCATCAACTGGCGCCTGCCATGGCCGATCCAGCGCCACGAGCTGGTGTACGTCTCGCAAATCCGCTCGATCGACATCGGGCGCGACAACATCATCAAGGCCACGGGGCTGCGTGAGTCGGCCATGCTGACCGAAGACGAGAACATCGTCGAGATCAAGTTTGCGGTGCAGTACCGCCTGAACGACGCGCGCGCCTATCTGTTTGAAAGCCGCAACCCCACCGAAGCGGTGGTGCAGGCGGCCGAGACTGCCGTGCGCGAGGTGGTCGGTCAAATGAAGATGGATTCGGCCCTGGCCGAGGAACGCGACCAGATCGCCCCACGGGTGCGCAAGCTGATGCAGTCCATCCTGGACCGCTACAAGGTGGGCATCGAGGTGGTGGGCATCAACCTGCAGCAAGGCGGGGTGCGACCGCCCGAGCAGGTGCAGGCAGCCTTTGACGACGTGCTCAAGGCCGGACAGGAGCGCGAGCGCGCCAAGAACGAGGCCCAGGCCTATGCCAACGACGTGATCCCACGTGCGGCGGGTGCGGCCGCGCGTCTGAAGGAAGAGGCCAATGCCTACCGCGAGCGGATCGTGGCGCAAGCCGAGGGCGATGCCCAGCGCTTCAAGTCCATCTTGCCCGAGTACCAGAAAGCGCCGTTGGTGACCCGCGAACGCATGTACCTCGAGACCTGGCAACAGATTTACGGCAACGTGACCAAGGTGCTGATCGACAGCCGCCAGGGCTCGAACCTGCTCTACCTGCCGCTTGACAAGATCATGCAGCAGGTCAGCCAGGCCAGCCAGGACGCCGCGCAAAACGGCGCGCCTGAAGGAAGAGGCCAACGCCTACCGCGAGCGGATCGTGGCGCAAGCCGAAGGCGATGCCCAGCGCTTCAAGTCCATCTTGCCCGAGTACCAGAAAGCGCCGCTGGTGACCCGCGAGCGCATGTACCTCGAAACCTGGCAACAGATCTACGGCAACGTGACCAAGGTGCTGATCGACAGCCGCCAGGGCTCGAACCTGCTCTACCTGCCGCTTGACAAGATCATGCAGCAGGTCAGCCAGGCCAGCCAGGACGCCGCGCAAAACAGCGCGCCTGCTGCTGCGGCCGCCCCTGCCGTCGAACCCGTCCCGCTGCCCGATGCACGGTCCCGCGACACCCAGCGCTCGCGTGAGCGTGACGTCCGCTGAGCCCGAGGAGCCAACGCATGAACCGACTCATTCTCTGGATTTCCGGCCTGGGCCTGCTGCTGCTGGCGGCCAGTTCGACGGTCTTTGTGGTCGACCAGCGCCAGTTTGGCGTGGTCTATTCGCTTGGGCAGATCAAATCGGTGATCACCGAACCGGGCCTGCATTTCAAGCTGCCGCCGCCGCTGCAAAACGTGCGCTACATCGACAAGCGCCTGCTCAACCTCGACAGCCCCGATACCGAGCCCATGCTGACCGCCGAGAAGCAGCGCGTGGTGATCGACTGGTATGTGCGCTGGCGCATCACCGACCCGGGCGC
>JBEBDJ010000082.1:0-10430 GCA_041157045.1 Pseudomonadota bacterium | reverse complement strand
CCATGGCCCAGGGCGCCAAACCACAGCAGGCTGGCGCTGCTGGCGCCCAAGGCAAACCAGGGGCGCAGTTCGGGCGCTTGCTGCGCGCCGATGCTGCCCACCAGCAGCACGGTGTCCAGGTACACATGCGGGTTGAGCAGGGTGAAGGCAGCGGCCTGCAGCAGGGCCGCGCGCAAGGGCACCGGCTGGTCGCCACCGGCGGCGCTCAGGGTGCCGGGGTGGCGCGCTCGGCGCAGCGCCCGCCAGCCGTACACCGCCAAAAACGCCGCCCCCACCCAGGCCAGCGCCCGCGTCAGGACCGGCTGATCCCCCAGGGCCTGGCCCAGGCCCATCACGCCAGCGCTGATCAAGAGGGCGTCGGCCAGCGCGCAAAACGCCACCACCGCCCCCACATGCTCCCGGCGCAAGCCCTGGCGCAGCACAAACGCGTTCTGCGCCCCAATGGCCACGATCAGCCCCAGGCTCAGGGCCATGCCCTGGCCCCAGACCGGCGCGATCGTCCACACCCATGTGTCAAGGTTCATGGGCGCAGTTTGCGCGATCCTGAAGATGTAGGCAAACTATCTTTTCTTCATTTCCTTTAGAAAATCTTATGCTGGACTATGCAGCGCTGTCGGCCCTGGTGGCGGTGGTTCAAGAAGGCAGTTTTGAGCGGGCGGCGCAAGCCCTGCACGTCACGCCCTCGGCCATTTCGCAACGCATCCGCCAGCTGGAAGAGCGCGTGGGCTGCGCGCTGGTGGTGCGTGCCCAACCTTGCGAAGCCACCGAGACCGGGCGGCGTCTGTGCCAGCATGTGGCGCATGTCCGCTTGCTGGAGCACGAGCTCCAGGCCACCGTTCCCAGCCTGACCCAAGCGGGCACACCGGCAGACGCGCGACCGGTCATCACGCTGGCCGTCAACGCCGACAGCCTGGCCACCTGGCTGGCCCCGGCCTTGGCCGCCTATGGGGCCCAAGCGCCGGTGCTGCTGTCGGTCACGGTCGACGATCAGGATCACACCGCCGCCTGGTTGCGAAGCGGGACCGTGATGGCGGCGGTGACGGCCAGCGCCAAGCCAGCCACCGGGTGCAACTGCCTGCCCTTGGGCGCCATGCGCTATGTGGCCGCTGCCAGCCCGGCATTTGTGGCGCGCTACCTGGCCGACGGGGTCGGCCCAGCCCAGCTGTCGCGCGCGCCCAGTCTTCAGTTCAACCAGAAGGACGATTTGCAGGCGCGGTGGGCCAGACGGCAATGTGGCAAGGCCGTTGAGTTGCCCCGGCACACGCTGCCCTCGGCACAGGCGTTTGTGACCGCAGCGCTGGCGGGCATGGGCTGGGGCTTGCACCCCGAAGCCCTGGTCAAGTCGCACCTTCAGGCGGGGACCTTGGTCGAGCTGGTGCCCAGGTCAGCGCTCATGGTTCCGCTTTACTGGCAGCAAACGCGCATGGTCTCGCGGCTGCTGGATGGCTTGACCCGTCACCTGCTCAAGGCCGCCCACACATCGCTGCGGCCCGCATGAAGCAGGCCCCCGGCGGCCCGCTTCCATCGTTGCCGGCGACGCGGCCAGGCCTCAGGCCCGCGCCAGCACCGGCGCCAGCGCCACGCCGGTGTGGGTGCCGCGCTGGACCAGCGCTTCGGGGGTGCTCGCGGCCACGATGCGGCCGCCAGCGTCGCCGCCTTCGGGGCCCAGGTCGATGACCCAGTCGGCTTCGGCGATCACGTCCAGGTCGTGCTCGATCACCAGCACGCTGTGGCCGGCGTTGACCAGGCGGTGCAGCACGCGGATCAGCTTGTCGACGTCGGCCATGTGCAGGCCCACGGTCGGCTCGTCCAGCACGTACAGGGTGTGCGGCGCTTTCTGGCCACGGCGGCCCACCTCGTCGCGCACCTTGGTCAGCTCGGTCACCAGCTTGATGCGCTGCGCCTCGCCACCGCTCAAGGTCGGCGAGGGCTGGCCCAGGGTCAGGTAGCCCAGGCCCACGTCCTGCAGCAGCTGCAGCGGGTGCGCAATGCTGGGCATGCTGGCAAAGAACTCGACCGCCTCGTCGATCTCCATGCGCAGCACGTCGCCAATGCTCTTGCCGCGCCAGGTCACGGCCAGGGTCTCGGGGTTGAAGCGCGCGCCATGGCAGGTCTCGCACAGCACCTTCACATCGGGCAGAAAGCTCATCTCGATGGTGCGCATGCCCTGCCCTTCGCAACCCGGGCAACGGCCTTCGCCGGTGTTGAAGCTAAAGCGCGCCGGTCCATAGCCGCGCGCCTGTGCCTCCAGGGTCTGGGCAAACAGCTTGCGGATCGTGTCCCAGAAACCGATGTAGGTGGCCGGGCACGAGCGCGGGGTCTTGCCAATCGGGGTCTGGTCCACCTCCAGCACCCGGTCGATGCGCTCGTGGCCCAAGACCTCGCGGCAGCCGCCCAGCGGCACCTGCTCGCCACGGGCCTGCGCCTGGCGCCCGGCCTGGCTGGCGCGCTGCTGCACCAGGGCCTGCACATTGGCCAGCAAGACATCGCGCGCCAGGGTGGATTTGCCCGAACCGCTCACGCCGGTGATGGCCACCAGGCGCTGCAGCGGCACCTCGACGTCCACCTCGCGCAGGTTGTGCAAGGTGGCGCCGCGCAGGCGCAGCCAGTCGCCCGCCTCGGGAAGCACGCTGCGGCGCGGCTGCAAGGGGTGCTTCATGGCATGCAGGAGGTAGCGGCCGGTCTGCGATTCGGGCGCGTCGATCAGGTCCTGGGCACGGCCCTGCGCGATCAGGCGACCGCCGCGCTTGCCGGCGCTGGGGCCGATGTCGATGATGTGGTCGGCGCGCCGGATGGTGTCCTCGTCGTGCTCGACCACCACCAGGGTGTTGCCCTTCTCGCCCAGCTTTTGCAAGGCCCCCAGCAGGATCTGGTTGTCGCGAGCATGCAGGCCAATGGTGGGCTCGTCCAGCACATAGCACACGCCTTGCAAATGGCTGCCCAGTTGCGCGGCCAGGCGAATGCGCTGTGCCTCGCCACCGCTGAGGGTTGGCGCGCCGCGATCGAGGGTCAGGTAGCCCAGGCCCACCTCTTCCAGAAAGGCCAGGCGGCTGTGGATTTCGGGCACCAGGTCGCGCGCGATGTCGGCCTCGCGGCCGCTCAGCTGCAAGCCCTCGACCCAGCGCCGCACATCGCTGACCGACAGGCGCGCGATGTCGGTGATGCGCCAGGCCTGGCCCGCGGCGCCGTGCAAAGAGACCGCGCGCGCATGGGCATTGAGGCGCGTGCCCTCGCAGCTGGGGCAGGCGGTGTCGAGCACGTCCTCGACCTCGGGCTCGGCAAAGGTCTGCTCGCGGCCTTTGTCCTTGTCGTCGCGCACCGAGTCGTCAAAGGCCTTGCGCTGCTCACGCGTGAGCTTGACGCCGGTGCCCACACAGTCGGGGCACCAGCCGTGCTTGCTGTTGTACGAGAACAGGCGCGGGTCCAGCTCGGCGTACGAGGTGTGGCAGGCGGGGCAGGCGCGCAGGGTCGAGAAGACGCGCTGCTGGCCGATGCGTGCGGTCGATTCGCCCGCGGCCATGGCCGGTCCCAGCGCCTGCAGATCGCTCAGCACATGCAGCACGCCCTTGCCCAGTTCGAGCGCGCGCTGCAGGTGATGGCGCAGCAAGGCCTCGTCCTGCGGCCGGATGTCCAGGCTCACCACGGGCAGCTCGATGTGGTGCTCGCGGAAGCGGTCGATGCGCGGAAAGCCCTGCGTGGGCAGGAACTCGCCGTCCACACGCAAATGGGTGTAGCCGCGCGGACGCGCCCAGTCGGCCAGCTCGGTGTAGACGCCCTTGCGGCCACTGACCAGCGGGGCCAGCAGGCCGATGTGCTGATCGCGGTATTCGGTCATCAGCTGGGCGACGATGCTGTCGGCGGTTTGCGGCTGCACCGGGGTGCCGTCGTGCACGCAGTGCTGCACACCCAGCTTGACGTAGAGCAGGCGCAGAAAGTGCCAGACCTCGGTGGTGGTGCCCACGGTGGACTTGCGCCCGCCGCGCGAGAGGCGCTGCTCGATCGCCACGGTGGGCGGGATGCCCCAGACCGCATCCACCTCGGGGCGGCCCGCCGGCTGCACGATGCTGCGCGCGTAGGCGTTGAGGCTCTCAAGGTAGCGCCGCTGGCCTTCGTTGAAGAGGATGTCAAAGGCCAAGGTGGACTTGCCCGAGCCACTCACGCCGGTGATGACGTTGAAGCGCCCCCGCGGGATGTCCACACTCAGGCCCTTGAGGTTGTGCTCGCGGGCGTTGACGATGCGGATGGCGTTGGATGCGTTGGGGTCAGAGCCCAATTTGCTGGTCGTCTTATATTCTCCTGATTTGCTTCGCAAATCGGACAAATCGGGGTCAGAGCCCAATTTGCTGCGCAAATCGGGATCCGACCCCAATTTGTCCGACCCCAATTTGTCCACCCCATACGCCGCGCGGGGTTCGGCCACTTCGTACACGGTGTCCATGGCCTGGGCGTATTCGCGCAGGGCCGCGGCGGTGTGGGAGCTGGGGTGTTGGCGCAGCTCTTCGGGGGTGCCTTGGGCCACGATCTGGCCGCCGCCCTCGCCGCCTTCGGGGCCCAGGTCGATCAGCCAGTCGCTGGCGCGGATCACGTCCAGGTTGTGCTCGATCACGATCAGCGAATGGCCGGCTTCCAGCAACTTGCGCAGCGCGCGCATCAGCTTGGCAATGTCGTCAAAGTGCAAGCCAGTGGTCGGCTCGTCAAACATGAACAGCGTGCCCTTGCGCGCCACCGGCTGGCGGCTGCTGGCGCCGCTGCGCGCGGCCTCGGCCAGAAAGCCGGCCAGCTTCAGGCGCTGGGCCTCGCCGCCGCTGAGCGTGGGCACCGGCTGGCCCAGGCGCACATACTCCAGGCCCACGTCCACAATGGGTTGCAGCGCGCGGATGACCTCGCGGTCCTGCGCGAACAGCGCGGCCGCCTCGCTCACGGTCAGCGCCAGCACATCGGCCACGCTCAGCGAGCGCGGCTGCAGCATGCCCACCGCCTGGCGCTCGATCTTCACCTCCAGGATCTCGGGGCGGTAGCGGCGGCCATCGCAGTCGGGGCAGCGCAGGTACACATCGCTCAGGAACTGCATCTCGACATGCTCGAAGCCCGAACCGCCGCAGGTGGGGCAGCGGCCATCGCCGCTGTTGAAGCTGAACTTGGCCGGGGTGTAGCCCCGGCTGCGCGCCAGCGGGCTGGTGGCAAACAGCTCGCGGATGGCGTCCCAGGCGCCCACATAGCTCACCGGGTTGGAGCGCGCGGTCTTGCCGATGGGCGACTGGTCGACAAACACCACATCGCCCAGCTGTTCGGCCCCCAGCAGGCGCTCGTGCGCGCCGGCCACCTCGGTCGGCTTGCCAAAGTGGCGCAGCAGGGCCGGGGCCAGCACGTCCTGGATGAGGGTGGACTTGCCCGAGCCGCTGACGCCGGTCACGGTCACCAGGCGTTGCAGCGGGAAGGACACGTCCAGGTGCTGCAGGTTGTGCTCGCGCGCGCCCTCCAGGATCAGGCGCGGCGTGCTGTCGGTCACCATGCGCTTGAAGCCCAGGCCGATGGTCTTGCGCCCGCCCAGGTAGGCGCCGGTCAGGGTGTCGGCCTGGCGCAGTTGCGCGGGCGTGCCGTCAAACACGATCTGCCCACCGCGCTCACCGGGGCCAGGGCCCATGTCGATCAGCCGGTCGGCGCACAGCATGACGGCCGGGTCGTGCTCGACCACCACCAGGGTGTTGCCCGCCCGCACCAGGCGCTGCATGGCCTGGTTGATGCGCGACATGTCGCGCGGGTGCAGGCCGATGCTCGGCTCGTCCAGCACAAACAAGGTGTTGACCAGCGAGGTGCCCAGCGCGGTCGTCAGGTTGATGCGCTGGACCTCGCCACCGCTCAAGGTGCGGCTCTGGCGGTCCAGCGTCAGGTAGCCGATGCCCACATCGCACAGGTATTGCAGGCGGGTGGTGATCTCTTCAAGCAGCAGCTGCAAGGCCTTGTGCTCGGCGCTGGCGCGCTCGGGCACGGGGGCAGCGGTGGGCAGGCCCAGCGCGCGCTCGTCGAGCTGGCGGAAAAAGGTCAGCAGGCGCGACAGCGGCATGATCATCATGTCGTGCAAGCTCAGGCCTGGCAAGGCCTCCAGCTGCGCGCGCGTCCAGGCCACGCCCCGCGGCATGAAGCGCCGCTCGGGCGGCAGCACCGCCAGCGCCTGCGCATGGGTGCCGATGCGCCAGAGCAGGCTCTCGGTCTTCAGGCGCGCGCCCCCGCAGTCGGGGCATTCGGTGTAGCTGCGGTACTTGGACAGCAGCACCCGGATATGCATTTTGTAGGCCTTGCTCTCCAGGTACTGGAAGAAGCGGCGGATGCCGTACCACTGCTGGTTCCACTTGCCGTTCCAGTTGGGCGAGCCCTCGATCACCCAGTCGCGCTGCGCGTCGGTCAGCTTGTTCCAGGCGGTGTCGCGCGGGATGCCCGCGGTTTCGGCATGGCGCAGCAAATCGTCCTGGCATTCGGACCAGGCCGGGGTCTGGATGGGCTTGATGGCCCCGGCGCGCAAGGTCAGGCGCGGGTCGGGAATGACCAGGCCCCAGTCCACGCCGATCACGCGGCCAAAGCCTCGGCAGCTGGCACAGGCGCCCACGGGCGAGTTGAACGAGAACATCGAGGGCGTGGGCGCGCTGTAGCGCCGCTCGCTCTGCGGGCAATGCAGGCCGGTCGAGAACGGCCAGACCTCGGCCACGCTGCCGTCGTCGCCCAGCACATGCACATGCAGGCGGCCGGCGCGCGCAAAGGCCAGCTCGATGGCCTCCAGCACGCGCGCGCGCTCGGCGCTGCGCACGCGAAAGCGGTCGGCCACCACATCCAGCAATTTGCGCGGGCCGCTGGGGGTGGCGATCTCGCGCTCGGACTGCACGCGGGTAAAACCGCTGGCGCTCAGCCACTGCTGCACCTCCTCGGCGCTGGTGCCCGCCGGCAGCTCGACCGGAAAGCTCAGCACCAGGCGCGGGTCGGCCTCGCCGGCGCGTTGCCAGATGTCGGCAAACACGGTCTCGGCGTTGTCGTGCCGCACCGGCAGCGCGGTGTCGGCGTCGAACAGCTGGCCCAGGCGCGCAAACAAGAGCTTGAGGTGGTCGTTGAGCTCGGTCATGGTGCCCACGGTCGAGCGCGAGCTGCGCACCGGATTGGTCTGGTCGATCGCGATCGCGGGCGGCACGCCCTCGACGCGGTCCACCGCCGGCTTGTCCATGCGGTCCAGGAACTGGCGGGCGTAGGCGCTGAAGGTTTCGACGTAGCGGCGCTGCCCCTCGGCGTACAGGGTGTCGAAGACCAGGCTGGACTTGCCCGAACCGCTGGGGCCGGTCACCACCGTGAGCTCACCGGTGCGGACGTCGAGGTCGATGTGTTTGAGGTTGTGCTGTCGCGCACCTCGAATGCGGATGAGGCCGGTCATGGTGGGTCATGCAAAAGGCAGGGCCAACCATTCTAGGGGGTCTGGACAGGCGGCGCTGACCGGGGGGATGGGGCTGCGGCCAGGGGCCATGGGCGCTTGGCCGGGCGGCCGCATGCGCGCAAAAAACCCCGCCCTCCCATCGCGGAGGCGGGGCATCGGTCGCAAGCGCGTGGGCGCTTACTTGGAGGCTTCAGAGGCCGGGGCAGCAGCGGCCGGGGCCGATGCGTCATGCGCCGGGCCATGGGCCTCGACGGTGTGCTTTTCGCCACCCATATCGATGTCACCACCGCGGCTGATCATGTACAGGGCCGCAACGGCGAAGACGATAAAACCAGCAACCAGTTTCCACATGTCAAATTCTCCAGATGTCCAAGAAAAAGGCCCTCCACAGAGGGGAGGGCCAGAATGTAGCACCCGAGTCACCCCGGGTTGCTTACAAGCGATCAGTCGCCAGCGTAGATGTCCACGTCCTTGGTCTCACGCACAAAGATGAGGCCAATCACGAAGGTCGCGGCAGCGATGATGATGGGGTACCACAGACCGTAGTACATGTCACCGTTCTGGGCCACCATCGCGAACGCAATCGTGGGCATCAGACCACCAAACCAGCCGTTGCCGATGTGGTAGGGCAGGGACATGGAGGTGTAGCGGATGCGGGTCGGGAACATTTCCACCAGCATGGCGGCGATCGGGCCGTACACCATGGTCACGTAGATCACCAGGATCGACAGGATGATGATGATCATGACCTTGTCAACCTTGGCCGGATCGGCCTTGGCGGGGTAGCCCGCTTCGGTCAGGGCGGCGTCGATTTCCTTCTTGAAGGCAGCCATGGCAGCGGCGCTGTCGGCGGTGAACTTCAGGTTCTCCACCTTGGCCACCGGGGCAACGATTTCCTTCTCACCGATCTTCACCTTGGCCGGGCCTTGCTCGGCGGCCACGGCGTTGCTGTAGCTCACCGACTTCTGGGCCAGGTAACGCTTGGCGATGTCGCAGGACTTGGTGAAGTCGATCTCGCGGGCCACTGGGTTGCCCTGGAAGGAGCAGTCACCGGCAGAGGCCGTCACCGTCACCGGCACGGTCTTCTGGGCCTTGGCCAGCGCCGGGTTGGCGGCTTCGGTCAGCATCGAGAACAGCGGGAAGTAGGTCAGCACGGCCAGCAGCATGCCCGCCAGGATGATGGGCTTGCGGCCGATCTTGTCGGACAGCGAACCGAACACCACAAAGAACGGGGTGCCGATCACCAGCGAGGCGGCCACCAAGAGGTTGGCGGTCGAGCCGTCAACCTTCAGCACGCTCGTCAGGAAGAACAGGGCGTAGAACTGACCCGAGTACCAGACCACGGCCTGGCCGGCCACCAGACCGAACAGGGCCAGCAGCACGATCTTCAGGTTTTTCCACTGGCCAAAGGACTCGGCCAGGGGGGCCTTGGAGGTCTTGCCTTCGGACTTCATCTTCTGGAAAGCGGGCGACTCGTTCATCGTCATGCGGATCCAGACCGAAATGGCCAGGAGCAGGATGGAGACGATGAAGGGGATGCGCCAGCCCCAATCGGCAAAGGCGGCTTCACCGATGGCCGAGCGGGTGCCCAGAATGACCATCAGCGACAGGAACAGACCCAGCGTGGCCGTGGTCTGGATCCAGGCGGTGTAGGCACCGCGCTTGCCGTGCGGGGCATGCTCGGCCACATAGGTGGCAGCACCACCGTACTCACCACCGAGCGCCAGGCCTTGCAGCATGCGCAGGGCGATCAGGATCACCGGAGCGGCCACGCCAATGCTGGCGTAGTTGGGCAGGATACCGACGATGAAGGTCGACAGACCCATGATCAGAATCGTCACCAGGAAGGTGTACTTGCGACCGATCATGTCGCCCAGACGGCCAAACACCAGCGCGCCGAAAGGACGCACGATGAAGCCGGCGGCAAACGCGAGCAGGGCAAAAATGAACGCAGCGCTGGGGTCCAGGCCCGCAAAGAACTGCTTGGCGATGATCGCAGCGAGCGATCCGTACAGGTAGAAGTCGTACCATTCAAACACGGTGCCCAGCGAAGAGGCGAAGATGACCTTCTTCTCTTCTGCTGTCATCGGACGCGGTGTGGTGCTTGCCATAAAGCGGTCTCCAAAAAAGAGCTTCCAACATGGAAACTTGGCGCGATTCTTGGGGGACGCACTTTCCCGCTTCTGACAAGCTGCCAACAGAGACTTACATATTCGGGGTTAACCCCCTGTTTTCCTCCCGCATGGTGAGATATGCGGCATTCCAAGGGTAAACACCAGGGTCGAACTGGACGATGCAAGCCGAGGCAGCGCCCAAAATCGGACGCCATGGTGCCCCCTTCTTCCTCCCGCCGTCGCCTTCGCCGCCTGCAAGCCCTGCTGTGGCTGCTGTGGGCCTTGGTGTCCTTCGTGCTGCCCTACTTCGCACGCGAGGGCTCGCTGACGCTGCTGGGCTGGCCGGTCTATTACTGGATGGCGGCGCAAGGAAGCGTGCTGGTGTTTTTGCTGATCACCATCGTGCATGCCCATGCAGCCAACCGGGCCGATGCCGAGGACCCACCGCCCGGGCCAGGCGGGACAGACTGAGGCCTCAGCTGCGCGCGCGGGTCAGGGCTGGGCGGTGACCGGCCGCATGCCAGGCCGGGCTGTCGAACCAGGCATCGCCCAAGAGGCAAGCCCGCAACATGGGCAGCGCGTCATGGCCCCAGAACAGGCGGCCATCCACCTCGATGCTGGGCACGCCAAACAATCCCGCGTCCAGGGCGGCCTGGGTGTGGGCCTGCAACTGGGCCTTGACCTCGGGGCTGTCCGGGTCGCGCGCGGGGGCCAGCTCGGCGCGCAAGGCCGCCAGGCGCCCCGGATCGGCCGCGTCCGCACCGCTGCACCAGACATGACGGAAACAGCGCTCGACCACGTAGCGGCTGGGCAGGCCATCGGCATCGCAGGCCACCGCCAGGCGCAGCAGCGGCAACGGGTTGAAGGGGTGCGCGGCGGGCAGCTGCAGCTCGGTGCCCTGC
>JBEBDJ010000081.1:0-15613 GCA_041157045.1 Pseudomonadota bacterium | reverse complement strand
CTGACGGCGCGCTCGGCGGTGGTGGCCAATTGTGTCTTGGGGTCGTTCAATTGCGCCAGCAATTGATTCAAGGCGGTCGCCTCGCTGGGCGTTTCAATGCCCAGCGCCCCCTGGCCAGCAGCGGGTGGCATTTGCGACACGCTGAACACCGCGCGAATTCTGTCGGACATGCCCAGGCGGCGCAGGCCGGCGGCGGCCAGCACGATGCCGTCGTAATCGCCGGCATCCAGCTTTTGCAATCGCGTGTCCAGGTTGCCACGCAATGGCTCGATGCGCAGGTCGGGCCGCAAGGCCTTGAGCAAGACGGTGCGCCGCAGGCTCGAGGTGCCCACCACCGCGCCTTGCGGCAAGTCGAACAGCGAGGCGTAGCTGGCGGACACCCAGGCATCGCGGGGATCTTCACGGGGCAACACGCAGGCCAGGGTCAGGCCCTCGGGCAGCGTCATGGGCACGTCTTTCAGCGAGTGCACGGCGAGATCAGCGCGGCCCTCCAGCAAGGCCGATTCCAGCTCTTTGACGAACAGGCCTTTGCCGCCCACTTTGCTGAGGGACACGTCCAGCCGCTGGTCGCCTTGGGTGGTCATGCCCAGAATATCGATGGCGTGGCCTTGGGCCATGAGCAGGCTTTTGACATGCTCGGCCTGCCACATGGCCAGCCGGCTTTCGCGGGTGGCAATGACGTAATCGCTGTGACGCTCTGAAGCGGCAGGGCTGCGATCGACGGAGGGCTGGGCTGAATTCAGATTCATCATGCGCTTCTCCTTTTCTTTCTTCAAGTCGTGGAACTGGTGCCAGGCAAACAAAAACACCAAGCCAAAAACACCCAGTTCAATCCAGATGCCCATGGCTTTAGCCAACCCGTTGGCGCTGGCTTCTCGAATGGCTGTGCACTGCCTCCACCAGGGCTGTGACATGCTCTGGCGGGGTGAACTGGCTGATGCCATGGCCCAGGTTGAAGATCTGGGTGGGTCCTTTTGTGTTCGGGTCGGTGTGGGGCGTGCCAAAGCTGTCGAGCACGGCGCGCGCCTCGGCGGCGATTTGCTCGGGGTTGGCGAACAGCACATTGGGGTCCAGGTTGCCCTGCAAGGCCTTGCCCGGCCCGCCCACGCTGCCGCCCACTTGCGCGCGCGCCTTGCCCAGGTTGACCGTCCAGTCCAGACCGAGCACCTCGCAGTCGAGTTGCCCCATCTCTT
Organism: Pseudomonadota bacterium; assembly: GCA_041157045.1. Lineage (GTDB taxonomy): Bacteria > Pseudomonadota > Gammaproteobacteria > Burkholderiales > Burkholderiaceae_C > Limnohabitans_A. Next base: position 14,420 of record JBEBDJ010000081.1, on the reverse strand, counting down.
GCAGCCACAGCCCGCCGCCCTTGGTGAAGACGATGCGCGGAATGTCCACGCCCTCGTGCGAGCGCTTGAGCTGCGAGAGCACGCGCGCGGTGTAGGCCAGGCTGAAGGTCTGGAAGGCGCCATCGGCGAGCACGCCGCCCCAGCTGTCAAAAACCATGACCGCCTGTGCACCGGCATCGATCTGGGCGTTGAGGTAGGTGGCCACCGAGTCGGCATTGACCGCCAGCAGGCGGTGCATCAGGTCGGGGCGGCTGTACATCAGCTGCTTGACCTGGCGGTAGTCGTCCGAGCCGCCGCCCTCGACCATGTAGCAGGCCAGGGTCCAGGGGCTGCCCGAAAAACCAATCAGCGGCACACGGCCTTGCAGCGCGTGGCGGATCGAGGTGACGGCGTCAAACACATAGCGCAGCCGCTCCAGGTCGGGCAAGGCCAGCGCGGCCACATCGGCCTCGGTGCGCACCGTGCGCTCGAACTTGGGGCCTTCGCCGGTGGTGAAGCTCAGCCCCAGGCCCATGGCATCGGGCACGGTCAGGATGTCGCTGAACAGAATGGCGGCATCCAGCGGGTAGCGCTCCAGCGGCTGCAGCGTCACCTCGGTGGCGTAGTCCACCTGCGTGGCCAGCCCCATGAAACTGCCGGCCTTGGCACGCGTGGCGCAGTACTCGGGCAGGTACCGCCCGGCCTGGCGCATCAGCCAGATGGGGGTGTGGTCGGTGGCCTGGCGCATGCAGGCACGCAAAAAGGTGTCGTTGCGCAGGGGGGCGAAGCGGGCGTCTTGTGTCATGTCCGCCATTGTCGCCCATTCGCGCGGCTGTGCGAAATGGCGGCGCTGCGGCTCAGGCCCCGGCCGTGTCCGCGTCCTCATCCTCGCCCGCCTGACGCAGGGCCAGCGCCTGGGCGTACAGCGCGTTGCGCGGCGCACCGGTGATCTCGGCGGCCAGGCGCACGGCGGTCTTGAGCGGCAGCTCTTGCAGCAACAGGCGCAGCAGGGGCGCGTGCGGATCGGCATCGACGGCGGGGGCGGCCGGGGCCTCGTGCAGCACCAGCGCAAACTCACCCCGGCCGTGCTCGCTGCGCTCGGCCAGCCAGGCCGGCAGCTCGGCCGCAGCCAGGGTGTGGATCTGCTCGAACTGCTTGGTCAGCTCGCGCCCCACCGTCACGCGCCGCGGCCCCAGCACCGCCAGTGATTGCGCCAGCGCGGCCATGCGGTGTGGCGCCTCCAACAGCACCTGCGCGCGGGCCTCGGCGGCCAGGGCCTGCAGGGCGCGCTCGCGCTCCTGTCCGCGGGCCGGCAAAAAACCCACAAACACAAAGCCGCCCGGGGCGGCGCCAGCGGGCACGCAGCCGGCCGCGCTCAGCAAGGTGGTGACGCTGCTGGCCCCCGGAATGGGGATCACGCGCAACCCGGCGGCCTGCACCAGCGCCACCAGGCGCGCGCCTGGATCGCTGATGGCCGGCGTGCCGGCGTCGCTCACCAGGCCCACCCGCTGCCCGGCCTGCAGGCGTGCGATCACCGCCTGCGCGGCCTCGGCCTCGTTGTGCTGGTGCAGCGCCAGCAGGGCCAGGCCCGGGCGCTCCAGCGCGCAGCCGCGCAGCAGGCTTTGCGTGTGGCGCGTGTCCTCGCAGGCAAGCGCATCCACCAGCCCCAGCACATGCAGGGCCCGCAGGCTCATGTCGGCCAGATTGCCAATCGGCGTGGCCACCACGTACAGTGTGCCGGCGGGATGGTGCTGAGGGCCAGCGGCGGCGAGCGCGGCCTGTCGCGCCAGACCGAACGATGCCATCAAGGGAGCGTGTTCCAATGCCAGTCCTTCAAGAAAAGGCGGCCTCGACCCGGTCGCGCGGCAACGCCGCCGAAGACCAGGCCCTGGCCCATTTGCAGGCGCAGGGTTTGCGGCTGCTGGTGCGCAATTATCGGACCCCGGGGCGGCGCAACGCCGAAATCGACCTGATCCTGCGCGACGCGGCGGGCACGGTGGTGTTTGTCGAGGTGCGCTCGCGCCAGCGCCATGCCGCAGGCGGTGTCGCCGCCAGCATCAACTGGCACAAGCGCCAGCGCATCCGTCGCGCGGCCCAGCACTACCTGCTGGGCTGGCGCCAGCTGCCGCCGGTGCGCTTTGACGTGGTGCTGATCGAGCAGGGGCAGTTGCGCTGGCTGGTCGGGGCCTTTGATGCCGAGGGATGAAGGCCTGTGGTGGATGCGAGATTGGCCCGGTTTGGGCAGGTCCTGCGGGTATCATTCCGCCCATGCTTGACTTGCGCATTCAGCAACATTTCATCGACAGTGCCGACCTGCAGTACCAGTACGCCGAAACCCTGTCCAAACCGGTGCAGGCGGCGGTGCAGGCCTTGCTGGCCTGCGTGACGGGCGGGGGCAAGCTGCTGACGGCGGGCCTGGGCCCGGCGGCGGCGCTGGCGCAGTACCTGGCCAGCCTGTGGGTGGGGGGGTTTGAGCGCCAGCGGCCGGGGCTGGCCGCCATGGCGCTGTCGGCCGATGCGCTGATGGCCACGTCCTGGCCCGCGACCGAGGTGCTGGCGCGCCAGATCCGCGCCCTGGGCCATGCCGGCGATGTGTTGGTGCTGATCACCACCGACGGCGAAGAGGCCGCACTGGCCGAGGCCGCGCTGGCCGCGCACGAGCGCGACATGACGGTGCTGGCCCTGACCGGTCAGCACGGCGGCCAGCTGGCACGGCTGCTGCGCGAGACCGATGTGCATGTGTGCGTCCCGCACGAACGCGTGGCGCGGATCCGCGAGGTGCAGCACCTGGTGCTGCACTGCCTTTGTGATGGTGTCGATACCCAGTTGTTGGGTGAACAGGAGTCCTGAACCATGAACCGCAACCTGATGCGTCCCCTGCTGCCCGTGCTGGCCGCCAGCACCTTGCTGCTGGGCCTCTCGGCCTGCGCCCCCCTGGTCGTGGGCGGCGCCGTGGCCACCGCCGTGGTGGCCACCGACCGCCGCACGGCCGCTTCGCAACTGGAGGACGAAAGCATCGAGCTCAAGGTGGGCAGTGCGGTGCGCCAGAACATGGGCGACCGGGTCCATGTCAACGTCACGAGTTTCAACCGCCGCGTGCTGCTGACCGGCGAGGTCACGACCGCCCAAGAAAAAGCCACGGTCGAGCGCTTGGCACGCAGCCAGGACAATGTGCGCGAGGTGGTCAACGACCTGGGCCTGGGCCCGGCCAGCAGCCTGACCAACCGATCCAAGGACCTGGTGATCACCAGCCGCATGCGCGCCGCCCTGATCGACGCCAAAGACCTGCAGCTCAACGCCTTTGGGGTGACCACCGAGCGCGGCGTGATCTACCTGATGGGCCGCGTCACCGAGCGCGAGGCCAAGCGCGCCACCGAGATCGCCACCGGCATCCCGGGCGTGGCCAAGGTGGTGCGGGTGTTCGAGATCATCTCGGAAGAAGAGCTGCGCCGCCTGAGCCCGCCGCCGGGCCAGACGGTCAAGTCGGCCACCCCCGCGCCGGCCGCCACCCCGGCGCGCTGAGCCCCGTTCAGCGCAGGCGGCGGACCAGGCTGGAGGTGTCCCAGCGCCCGCCGCCCATGCCTTGCACGTCGGCATAGAACTGGTCCACCAGCGCGGTCACCGGCAGCTTGGCGCCGTTGCGCCGCGCCTCTTGCAGCACCAGGCCCAGGTCCTTGCGCATCCAGTCCACCGCAAAGCCAAAGTCAAAGCGGTCCTCGACCATGGTGGTGCCGCGGTTGTCGAGCTGCCAGCTCTGCGCCGCGCCCTTGCCGATCACACCCAGCACCTGCTGCATGTCCAGGCCCGCGCGCTGGCCAAAGGCCACCGCCTCGGCCAGGCCCTGCACCAGGCCGGCAATGCAGATTTGATTGACCATCTTGGCCAGCTGTCCGGCGCCCGAGGGCCCCAGCAAGGTGACGGCGCGCGCGTAGGCGGCCACCACCGGTGCAGCGCGCTCAAAGTCGGCCGCTTGGCCGCCGCACATCACCGTCAGCACCCCGTTTTGCGCCCCGCCCTGACCGCCCGAGACCGGCGCGTCGACAAAGCCCAGGCCCAGCGCCTGGCCGGCCTGCGCCAGCTCGCGCGCGACCTCGGCCGAGGCCGTGGTGTGGTCCACGAACACCGCGCCCGCCGACATGCCGGCAAAGGCGCCATCCGGGCCCAGCACCACGCTGCGCAGGTCGTCGTCGTTGCCCACGCAGGCCATCACCAGGTCGGCCCCTTCGGCGGCCTCGCGCGGGGTGGCCGCGCTGTGCTGGCCAGGGCAGTCCTGCAGCCAGGCGGCGGCCTTGGCCGCCGAGCGGTTGTAGACCCGCACGCGGTGCCCGGCGCGCGCCAGGTGCGCCGCCATCGGGTAGCCCATCACGCCCAGCCCCAAAAAGGCCACGGTGCGCGCCTCGCAGGGCGCATATGTTTTCTCGCCAATCGTGCTCATGTGCGGGTTCTCATCCATGCAAAAAAAGCCACTTTAGCAGTTGCGCCCAGGCCCGGCGCCCCGGTGCCGACGTCGGCCCCGCCGCGTCAAAGTGATACCCTTGGGCGCATGACGAGCGTGACCGAACAACTTCAGGCCGTGCAAGCGCGCATGGCCGCCGCGTGCGCGGCGGCCGGCCGGCCCGCAGACGCGGTGCAGCTGCTGGCGGTGTCCAAGAAATTTGGCCCCGAGGCGGTGGCGCAGGCCCATGCCGCCGGCCAGCGGCACTTTGGCGAGAACTACATCCAGGAAGGGGTCGACAAGATCCTCGCCCTGCGCGCGCTGCCGGGCCTGGTGTGGCACTGCATCGGCCCGATCCAGAGCAACAAGACGCGGCTGGTGGCCGAGCACTTTGACTGGGTCGCCAGCGTGGACCGGGCCAAGATTGCCGAGCGCCTGTCGGCCCAGCGCCCCGAGGGCCTCGCGCCGCTGCAAATCCTGTTGCAGGTCAACACCGACGGCGGGCCGACCAAATCGGGCGTGACCCCCGAGGGCTTGATCGACTTGGCGCGCGCCGTCATGGCCTTGCCGCGCTTGAGCCTGCGCGGGCTGATGACGATTCCCGATCCGGTCGAGGGGCAGGCCGCGCAGCGGGCGCTGCACCAGCGTGCGCAGGTCTTGTTCGAGCAGGTGCGCGCCGAGCTGGCGCCGCCGCACTGGGACACCCTGTCCATGGGCATGTCCGACGACCTGGAGGCGGCGATTGCGGCTGGCAGCACCCAGGTGCGGGTGGGCACCGCCATCTTTGGGCGCCGCCTATGACCAGCGCGCCAGGACCCGGCGCTCACCCACGACCTGGCCCGACGCATTGACCAGCGGCGTGCCGCGCCAGGGCGCAAGCGCGGCCTGTTGCGCCGCGTCCAGCCAGCCCAGCTGATCGAGCAGGGCCACCGTGGCCGCATACAGGGCCGGCGTGCTCCCGTCGGCCACCTTGACCGCCAGGGCCTGCCCGCGCGCGCGGCTGGCCAGCACCTGCAGGCCATCGGCGCCGATCTTGCACACCCAATCGCCCCGCCCGGCCTGCATGAAGGCCGCATCGTTGCGACCGCTGCCCGAGACCAGCTCGGGGTGGCGCGTCATCGCCTGCCCCAGGGTGTGCAGCGCCTGCGCATGCGGCTCGTCCTCGGGTGGGGCGGCCAGCCGGGCAAAGCACCGCGCCAGGGCCGCCAGGGGCAGCGCCAGATTGGGGGCGGAGCAGCCGTCAATGCCCACCCGGATCTGCGCCGCGTCCAGGCCCGCCACCTGCGCCACCGCGGCCAGCACCGCCTGTTGCAGCGGGTGCGCGGGGTCGGTGTAGCCCGACAGGGGCAGCCGATGCCAGAGGCAATAGGCCAGGAAACCGCTGTGCTTGCCGCTGCAGTTGTGGTGCCGCTCGTCGTGCGCAAAGCCCGCCGGCATGGCCTGGTTGAACCAGGTGAAGCGATAGGGCACATGCCGGCCGCAGCGCAGATCGCTCACGCTGGCGCCCGCGCTGGCCAGCAGGCGGTTGACCTGCTCGACGTGCATGTCCTCGCCGTTGTGGCTGGCGCACAGCAGCGCCAGCTGGGCGCTGTCGAGCCCCAGGCCAGCGGCGGCGCCCGACTGCACCAGGGGCAGGGCCTGAAAGGGTTTGAGTGTGGAGCGGGTGAAAAAGGCCTGCTGCGCGTCGCCCAGCTGGTGCAGCACCTGGCCCTGGGTGTCGACCAGCACCGCGCTGCCCAGGTGCAGGCATTCGCGCAGGCCTGCGCGCGTGGTCTCGACCAGGGGTACCAGGCCATCGATGGCGGACATGGCGGGTCTCCTCAAAAACGGGGCAGGTCGGGGTGCGCGATCTGGCCGCCGCGCACCAGCATCTTGCCGTACTCGGCACAGCGCTGCAGGGTGGGCACCACCTTGCCCGGGTTGAGCAGGCCAAGCGGATCGAAGGCCGCCTTGACCGCGCGCATCTGCGCGTGCTCCTCGGGCGAGAACTGCACACACATGCTGTTGAGTTTTTCCACCCCCACGCCATGCTCGCCCGTCACCGTGCCGCCCATGGCCACGCTGGTCTCCAGGATGTCGGCCCCAAACTGCTCGCAGCGCGCGAGCTGGTCGGGGTCGTTGGCATCGAACAGGATCAGCGGATGCAGGTTGCCGTCGCCTGCATGGAACACGTTCAGGCAACGCAGGCCATAGCGCTGCTCCATTTGCGCGATGGCCTGCAGGATGTCGGCCAGGCGCTTGCGCGGGATGGTCGAGTCCATGCACATGTAGTCGGGGCTGATGCGCCCCGAGGCCGGAAAGGCGTTCTTGCGTCCGCTCCAGAATTTCAGGCGCTGCGCCTCGGACGTGCTCACCGTCAGCGCCGTCGCGCCGCTGGCGCGCAGCACCTCGCTCATGCGGGCGATCTCTTCCTCGACCTCCTCGGGGGTGCCGTCGGACTCGCACAGCAAAATGGCCGTAGCCTGCAGGTCGTAGCCGGCGTGCACAAAGTCCTCCACCGCCGCCGTCATGGGGCCGTCCATCATCTCCAGGCCCGCCGGGATGATGCCGGCGGCGATCACCGCCGCGACCGCCTCGCCCGCGCGGCGCACATCGTCAAAGCTGGCCATGATGCAGCGGGCCAGTTGCGGCTTGGGCACCAGCTTGACGCGCACCTCCAGCGTCACCGCCAGCATGCCCTCGCTGCCCACCACCAGCGGCAGCAGGTCCAGGCCGGGCGCGTCCAGCGCCGCACCGCCAAAGCGCACCGGTTCGCCCTCGATGGTGTAGCCGCGCACCTCCAGCACGTTGTGCAGGGTCAGGCCGTACTTCAGGCAGTGCACGCCCCCCGAGTTCTCGGCCACATTGCCGCCAATGGTGCAGGCGATCTGGCTGGAGGGGTCGGGCGCGTAGTACAGGCCATGCGCTGCCGCGGCCTCGCTGATGGCCAGGTTGCGCACGCCGCATTGCACGCGCGCCGTGCGCGAGCGCGGATCGATCTCGAGGATGCGTTGAAAGCGCGCCAGCGACAGCGTGACACCGTCGGCATGCGGCATGGCGCCCCCGGACAGCCCGGTGCCCGCGCCCCGCGCGACCACCGGCACACCCAGCGCGTGGCAGGTGCGCAGCACCGCCTGCACCTGGGCCTCGGTCTCGGGCAGGACCACGCACAGCGGGCGCTGGCGGTACGCGGTCAGGCCGTCGCACTCGTAGGGGGTGGTGTCTTCGGCGGTGTACAGCACGGCCGAGGCCGGCACCACCTGACCCAGGGCCTGCACCACCTGGCGCTGGCGCGCCGCTCGGGTCAGGGCGCCGGCAGGCGCCTGGGCGGAAGGGAGTTCGGTAGCAGTGTCCATGGCCCCATGATAGAGCGCCTGGCCCAGGCGTGCGGCGAAGAATCTTGCGCCAACGCTTGAATTGGCTTCACGCCAGGAGCGATGGGCCCAAGCGCTGGTTCAGGCCAGCGAGTGGCGCAGCCAGTCGGCAAAGGTCACGCATTCCCAGCGGTCCATGGTGCCGGTGCGCCAGCACAGGTAGTGCGCATGCGGGCTGGCCACGCTGTGCGGGTACAGGCGCACCAGGTGACCGCTCTCGAGCCAGGGAGCGGCCAGCTTGAGCCGCACCAGGCCCACCCCCAGCCCTTGCGCCGCCGCGTCGCAGACCAGGCCCACATCGTTGAACGACGAGCCCTCGGTCGGCTCGGGCCAGTCGAGCTGGTGGGCCGAGAACCAGGTGCGCCAGGGCTCGAGCGGGCTGCGCAGCAGCGGCAGGCCTTGCAGATCGCTGGCCTGCTCGAAGGGGCCGTTCTCGCGCAGCCAGGCAGGCGAGGCCACCGGCGTGACCTCATCGCGCAGGATGCACTCGTGCTCGACATCGGCGTAGCGCCCGGTGCCAAAGCGCACCGTCAGGTCGGCGTCCTCGGCCTCCACATCCAGCAGGGGAATGCTCACCTGCAAGGTGATGTCGATCTCGGGATAGGTGTCCACAAAGAGCTTGAGGCGCGGCATCAACAGCGAGCGCGCAAAGGTGGGCGTGACCGCCAGGCGCAGCTTGCGCCGGCCGTTGCTGCCGGTGCCGCCCGGAAAACGCTGCAGCGACAGCAGGCCCTCGCGCACATGGGCCAGGTACTCGATGCCCTCGACGGTGAGCGAGAAATCGGCCCGCCCAAACAGGCGGGTGCCAATGATCTGCTCCAGCTGGCGCACCCGGTGGCTGATCGCGCTGGGGGTGACGCACAACTCCTCGGCCGCCAGGGTCACGCTGCGCAGCCGCGCCAGGGCCTCAAAGGTTTGCAGGCACTGAATGGGCGGGATGCGCAGCATGGGGGCTCACTTGAAGATCACGGTCTTGTGGCCGTCCAGCAGCACGCGGTGCTCGCTGTGCCACTTGACCGCGCGGGCCAGCACCTGGCTTTCGGTGTCGCGGCCCATGGCGGTCAGGTCCTGCGCGGTCTTGCTGTGGTCGACCCGGGTCACGTCCTGCTCGATGATGGGGCCTTCGTCCAGGTCGGCGGTCACATAGTGGGCCGTCGCGCCAATGAGCTTGACCCCCCGGTCGTGCGCCTGGTAGTAGGGCCGCGCGCCCTTGAAGCTGGGCAAAAAGCTGTGGTGGATGTTGATGGCCCGGCCCTGCAGGCGCTGGCACATGTCGTTGGACAGGATCTGCATGTAGCGCGCCAGCACCACCAGCTCGGCGCCTTCGGCCTCGATGATCTCCAGCTGGCGGGCCTCGGCCTGGGCCTTGCTGTCGGCGCTGACCGGGATGTGGTGAAACGGAATGTTGTAGCTGGCCGCCAGCTGATAGAAGTCGCGGTGGTTGCTGATGATGGCGCGCACATCGAGCGCCAGCAGGCCGCTGTGGCAGCGAAACAGCAGGTCGTTGAGGCAGTGGCCCTCGCGGCTGACCATGATCACCGTGCGCATCGGCTGCGCCGCATCGTGCAGGCTCCAGCGCATCGAGAAGGACTGCGCCAGCGGCGCGATCTCGGCGCGCAGGGCGTCGCCCGCTTGCGCGCAGGCAAAGCGCACGCGCATGAAGAACAGGCCGGTGGCCTGGTCGTTGTATTGCGCGGCCTCCTCGATATTGGCCCCCTGGGCCAGCAGGAAACCCGAGACGGCGTGCACGATGCCGGTGCGGTCCGGGCAGGACAGGGTCAGGATGTAGGCGTGGTTCATGGTGTGCGACGATTGTATTCAGTACCCATGGGGCTTGCGCCGACGGGGGCGGCTGGGCGTAAACTTGTTGCTTCGCCCACATGGGGCGCAGGAGATGGGCATGATGTTGACCGACGAGCAGATGCAGCACCAGTGGCTGCCCTTTACCCCCAACCGGCATTTCCGCAAACAGCCGCGCGTGTTTGTCGAGGCCGAGGGCATGTACTTCACCACCCACGACGGCCGCCGCGTCATGGACGGCATCTCCAGCCTGTGGTGCGTGGGCCTGGGCCACAAGCGCGCGCCCATCAACGACGCCATCACCCGCCAGCTCAACACGCTCGACTACGCGACCGCCTTCCAGGCCAGCAACAACAAGGCCTTCGAGGCGGCCACCCGCATTGCCCAAATGGCGCCGGGCGACCTCAACAAGGTGCTGTTCTGCAACTCCGGCTCGGAGGCGGCCGACACCTCGCTCAAGCTGGCCCTGGCCTACCACCGCGCCCGTGGCGAGGGGCACCGCAACGTCTTCATCGGCCGCGAAAAAGGCTACCACGGCGTCAACTTTGGCGGCATGAGCGTGGGCGGCCTGCCCGCCAACCGCAAGGCCTACGGCGCCCAGCTGCTGCCGCGCGTGGACCACATGCGCTTCATCCACGACCCGGTGCACCATGCCTTTATTCACCACCAGGAACCGGTCTGGCAGGACGACCCGCTCATCGAGCTGGAGACCCGCATCCTGGCCCTGCACGACCCGTCGAATGTGGCCGCCATCATCGTCGAGCCGGTGGCCGGCAGCGCCGGCTGGTACATCCCGCCCAAGGGCTATCTGCAGCGCCTTCGCCAGATTTGCGACAAGCACGGCATCCTGCTCATTTTTGACGAGGTCATCACCGGCTTTGGCCGCCTGGGGGTGAACTTTGGTGCCGACTTCTACGGGGTCGTGCCCGACATGCTCAACTTTGCCAAGTGCGTGACCAACGGCGTCGTGCCGCTGGGCGGCGTGATCTGCCGCGACAAGCTCTACGACACCCTCATGAACGCGCCCACCCCCGAGCATGTGATCGAGTTCTTCCACGGCTACACCTACTCGGGCCACCCGGTGGCCTGCGCGGCGGCGGTGGCCACGCTCGATCTGATGCAAAGCGAGGACCTGATTGCCCGCGCCGGGGTGCAGGGCCGCAAGCTGGGCGATGCCATGCACGCGGTCTGCCGCGACCTGCCCGGCGTGGTCGGCATCCGCACCCTGGGCCTGGCTGGGGCGGTCGAGCTGGCGCCCACGCCCGCGACACCGGGCAAGCGCACCTACGACATCTTCCTCGACGCCTTTGAGCACGGCGTCTGGGTGCGCCCGGCCGGTGACGTGCTGGTGCTGTGCCCGCCCTTCATCATCGAGGACAAGGAAATCGACCAGCTGGTGCAGACCCTGGCCGACAGCATCCGCCGCGTGGCGTGACGGCCGCGTTCCGACCCATCCTGCTGACCCTGCTGGCCGCTGCGGCGGCCGCCTGGGTGGCGCTGCGCGTGGGCGCGCCCATTCCCTGGCTGCTGGGTCCCTTGCTGCTGACCGCGGCCGCGTCGATCCGTGGCCTGCCGGTGCGCAGCAGCCTGCCGCTGCGCAACCTGGGGCAGTGGACGATCGGCGCCGCGCTGGGCTTGTATTTCACCGCCGAGGTGGGGCAGATGCTGCTGGGCCTGTGGTGGGCCGTGCTGCTGGGGGTGGTGTGGGCGCTGTGGCTGGGGGGGCGCTTTGGCCTGTGGCTGGAGCAGCGCCATGCGCAGGACCTGGCCCCGCTCAACCCGCGCGCGCGCCTGGCCACCGCCTGGCTGGCCAGCGCCATCGGCGGCGCCTCCGAGATGACCCTGCTGTCCGAGCGCGAGCGCGCCCGCACCGATCTGGTCGCGGCGGCGCACAGCCTGCGCCTGCTGATCGTGGTCATGACCATTCCGCTGGGCGTGCAGATCGTGCAGTCGGTGTGGGGCCTGCAGGTGGACCCCAGCTTGCGCCAGGCCGCCCCGCGTCCCATGGACTGGGGCGCGTTCGCCATCCTGCTCGGGGGGACCCTGGCTGGGGTGGGCCTGATGCGCGCCGCGCGCGGCGCCAACCCCTGGTTCATGGGCGCGCTGCTGGCCTCGATTGCCATGACCTGGACCGGGGTGCCGAACATGCAAATGCCGGGCTGGATGAGCAATCTGGCGCAGTTGCTGGTGGGGGTGAGCCTGGGCGTGCGCTTCACGCCCGCTTTCTTGCGCACGGCGCCGCGCTGGATGGCCTCGGTGGCCATCGGCACCGTGGCGATGCTCTTGGCCTCCATCGCCTTCGCTGGCCTGCTGGCCTGGGGCACCGGTTTGCACATGGCCACCATGCTGCTGGGCACCACGCCGGGGGGCATCACCGAGATGTCGGTGACCGCCAAGGTGCTGGGGCTGGGCGCGCCGGTGGTCACGGCCATGCAGGTCAGCCGCCTGGTGGCCGTGCTGGTGCTCAGCCGGCCCCTGATGGATGTGGTGATGCGACGGCGGGAGCGCCGCGCCGCGCGCTAGGCGGCCGCGCAGCCGCTCAGTGGATGCGCACCGGCTGCTGGGCCAGGCCGGTATAGCCCTCGAGGGTGTCTTCGACCTCTTCCTGCGTGGGCGTGTGCTGTTGCCAGTGCTGGATTTGCTGCTGGAACATCTCGGCCCAGGAACCGTCGAGGTAGACCTCTTTGCCCGAGCGCTTGTCGACGATTTCAAACCCGTGCCGCTGCAACAGCGGCGGATTGACCGGTGCGGCCTCGGGCTCGGCCGCGTTCGCCAGCACATGCATGACGGCAAAGGTGTCGGAGTCGTACAGCAGGTTCATGGATTCATTCTCCCTCAAGACCTTGCCCACATGGGGCACGGGGCGATGTTTTTCAAGCGGGGTGTTGCTTTGCTGCACGCGCGCGCACAGGCCCCGACCGGTGGGCCACAATTGTGGGTTCGCAGGGGCTGCGTCTGGCCCGTGCGCCAACGCAGGGAGACCCCATGACCATCACCGTCAGCACCGATGTCGCCGCGCCCCTGGAGGCGGTCTGGCGTGCCTACACCACCCCCGCCGACATCATGGTCTGGAACAGCGCCTCGCCCGACTGGCACACCCCGTCGGCCAGCGTGGACCTGCGCGAGGGCGGCCGCTTTTGCTCGCGCATGGAAGCGCGCGACGGCTCGATGGGTTTTGACTTCGAGGGCGTCTACACCCGCATCGTGCCGCTGCAGCGCCTGGAATACCGCTTTGGCGATCGGCAGGCCCAGGTCGAGTTCTGGCCAGGCCCGCAGGCCGTGACGGTGCGCGTGTCCTTCGACCCGGAGACGGTGTTCCCCGAAGACCAGCAGCGCGCCGGCTGGCAGGCCATCCTCGACCATTTCAAGCGCCATGTGGAGGGCCAGGCCCCGGCCTGATCCCGCCCGCTTCAGGGCAGACCCGGTGCCAGCATCTCGGCCTGGTTCATTTGCAGGTCGACAAAACTGCCATTGCTTTGGGTGATGCGCAGGCGCACCGGCAGGTGCTGGTGCGCGGGCGAGGCCCAGATGTCGACGCGGCTGTCAAAGCGGCCGTCGGCCACCGCCTGCCAGTGCCAGGTGGGCACCGCTTGTCCGCCCAGCGTCAGCGGGGCAGCACCCAGCGGCCGCACGGTCCACAGCTGCGCGTCGGTGGCGGTGACCACCGGCACGCGCAGCTCGCCCACGGGGCTGGCCTGGGCGGCTGCCCCACTGGCCGCGCCTTGCAGGGCTGCGGCCAGCTGCAGCGGCAGGCTTAAAAAATCCTGTACCCCAGCGGCCAGGGGCTGCGCCTGGCCGCGGCTGCTGAACACCAGGCGCTGGCCGTCGCGGTCCAGGTGCACCGCGCGCTCCTGGCGGGCCTTGTCGACAAATTTGTGCGGCTGCAGGCCGTCCTCGCCCAGCAGGCCCTGGCTGTCCCAGCGCCGCCCGCCCAGCAGAAACATGCGCACCTCCAGGCTCAGGCGGTAGGCCGTGCCATCGTGCTGCCAACGCAGCTCGCCGTTGGCGTGGTAATTCAGGCCACGGTCCATGCCCGTCAGGCTGTAGGCAAGGCGCATGGGCGCAGGGGGCAGCAAGGGGCGCGGCCAGGGCGAGGGTGAACTGGCGGCTTGCGGGCGGGCGTGGTCGGCAGGCGGCGCCTGCGGCGAGGCGGCCAGGGCTGGCGCAGGGGCGGCAGGTGCGGTCGGGGTGAGGGGGGTCTCGGTGGCGCTTGGGGGCGCGGGCTTGGGGGCGTTTGCCCCCATCGGCAGGCTGGCCGACGCGGCCGGCGCTGCGGCCACCGGGCTGGGTTCGGGGGCAGGCATGGGCGCAGGCGCCGCCGCCGTGGGCGTGGCGGCTGCGCTGGGGCCTTGCCCGTCGTGCCATCCCGCGCTCATCGCATCGCCGCGCGGCGGGCGGGCGCTGGGGACGGCGGGGCGCGTGCTGAGGGTGGCACTGGGGGAGGGCGGCGCTGGCGCGGCCGGTGCCGTCACCAGCCGGGTCTGCAAGGGCTTGGCAGGTGCCGCGGCATCCGACCAGAGGCGACCGGGTTGGAGCGACCACAGCACCAAGGCGTGGCCCAGTAGCACCGCCAGCACCAGGGCGGCGCTCGGGCCCCGCCAGGCAGCGGGCTGGACCCGGATGGCCGTCCCGGTCATGCCGCCCTCAGGCCTGGTGACCCAGATCGGCCGAGAGCTGGCGGCTCATGCGCAGCAAGCCGCTGGCGACCGGCCCGTCCCAGGCGGTGTCGAACTGCGCGGTCGAGCCCAGGCTCAGCACGCCCAGGGCCAGGTGGCCATCGGCGTCAAACACCGGTGCGCAAAAGCCCGAGATGCCCGGCAGCAGCACATTCACCACCCGGCCCAGGCCTTGCG
>JBEBDJ010000080.1:0-3793 GCA_041157045.1 Pseudomonadota bacterium | reverse complement strand
TGGTCATGGCCGGGGGCACGGGCGGCCACATCTTCCCGGGCCTGGCCGTGGCCGAGGCCCTGCGCGAGCGCGGCTGGCGCGTGCACTGGTTCGGTGGCCAGGGCCGGCCGGGCCAGCCCAGCATGGAAAGCCAGCTGGTGCCGCCGCGCGGCTTTGCCTTTGAATCCATCGATTTCGGCGGCCTGCGCGGCAAGGGCCCGCTGGCCCTGGCGTTCCTGCCCCTGCGGCTCCTGCGCGCCTTCTGGCAAAGCCTGCAGGTGGTGCGCCGGGTCCAGCCCGATGTGGTCATCGGCCTGGGCGGCTACATCACCTTCCCCGGCGGCATGATGGCCTCGCTCTGGGGGCGCCCCCTCATCCTGCACGAGCAGAACTCGGTGGCGGGCCTGGCCAATCGCGTGCTGGCGCATGTCGCCGACCGCGTCTACAGCGCCTTCCCGCAGGCCTTGCCCGGTGCCCTGTGCGTGGGCAATCCCCTGCGCGCCGCCTTTTTGCAGCAGGGCAGCCCGGCCGAGCGCTTTGCCGGCCGCGAGGGTCGGCTGCGCGTGCTGGTGGTGGGCGGCAGCCTGGGCGCGCAGGCGCTCAACCAGACCGTGCCGCAAGCCCTGGCCCTGCTGGCGCCCGACCAGCGCCCGCTGGTCACGCACCAGAGCGGCGCGCGCCAGATCGACGCGCTGCGCCAGGCCTATGCCGAGGCGGGCGTCGAGGCCGAACTGACCCCCTTCATCGAGGACACCGCCAGCGCCTACGCGCAGGCCGATCTGGTGATTTGCCGCGCGGGTGCCAGCACGGTGACCGAGCTGGCCGCCGTCGGGGCTGCGGCCATCCTGGTGCCCTTTCCACACGCGGTGGACGACCACCAGACCGTCAACGCCCGCTACCTGAGCGAGCAAGGCGCCGGCTGGTTGCTGCCGCAGACCGATTTGACGGCCGCCGGGCTGGCCCAGCGTCTGCTGACGCTCGACCGCGCCACCCTGCAGGCCACCGCCGAGCGCGCGCACGCGCTGCGGCAAACCGAGGCCACCACCCAGATCGTGGCGGCCTGCAAGGATTTCCTGACATGAAGCACGCCATCCGCCACATCCACTTCATCGGCATCGGCGGCGCCGGCATGAGCGGCATTGCCGAGGTGCTGCACAACCTGGGCTATCAGGTCTCGGGCTCGGACCAGGCCGACAGCGCCACCCTGCGCCGCCTGCAGGGCCTGGGCATCCAGACCCAGGTCGGGCACGACGCCGCGCACCTTGACCAGGTCGACGCGGTGGTCACGTCCACCGCCGTGCGGGCCGACAACCCCGAGGTGCTGGCCGCCCGTGCGCGCCACATCCCGGTGGTGCCGCGCGCCGTCATGCTGGCCGAGCTGATGCGCATGAAAAAAGGCGTGGCCATTGCCGGCACCCACGGCAAGACCACCACCACCAGCCTGGTCGCCAGCGTGCTGGCCGAGGCCGGCATGGACCCCACCTTTGTGATCGGCGGACGCCTCAACAGCGCCGGCGCCAATGCCAAGCTGGGCAGTGGCGAGTACATCGTCGTCGAGGCCGACGAGTCCGATGCCTCCTTCCTGAACCTCCTGCCGGTGCTCTCGGTCGTCACCAACATCGACGCCGACCACATGGAGACCTATGGCCATGACCTGGCCCGGCTGCGCGGGGCCTTTGTCGAGTTCCTGCACCGCATGCCGTTTTATGGCACCGCGGTGCTGTGCGTGGACGACCCGGGCGTGCGCGCCATCATGGACCAGCTCGAGCGCCCGGTGACCACCTACGGCCTCGATCCGCAGGCGCAGGTGCGCGCCCTCCATGTGCGGGCCGAGGGCGCACAGATGGTCTTCGATGTGCAGCGGCGCAATGGCGTGACCCTGCCCGACCTGACCGTGCGCCTGAACCTGCCGGGCTTGCACAATGTGCGCAACGCCCTGGCCGCCATCGCCCTGGCCGTCGAGCTGGGCATTGACGACGCAGCGGTGCTGCGCGCCCTGGCCCAGTTCAACGGCGTGGGCCGGCGTTTCCAGCGCTACGGCGAGGTCCGCCTGCCCAGCGGCGGCCAGTGCACCCTGATCGACGACTATGGGCATCACCCGGTCGAAATGGCCGTGACCCTGGCCGCTGCGCGTGGGGCCTTCCCCGGGCGGCGCCTGGTGCTGGCCTTCCAGCCGCACCGCTACACCCGCACGCGCGACTGCTTTGAGGACTTTGTGAAGGTCATTGGCGAGGGCTGTGACCTGGCGCTGCTCACCGAGGTGTATGCCGCCGGCGAGGCCCCCATCGTGGCCGCCGACGGGCGCTCGCTGGTGCGCGCCCTGCGCGTGGCCGGCCGCATCGAGCCGGTGTTTGTGGAGGATGTGAACACCCTGGCAGACGCGATTTTGCACAACGCCCGCGATGGCGATGTGGTGCTCTGCATGGGCGCCGGGTCGATTGGCGCGGTGCCCGCCCGGGTGGTGGAACAAGGAGGGGCGGCATGAGCCAGATCGCACACAACTCGGGCAAGGTGGCCTCCTTGCAGGGCCGCCGGCAGCAGCGCCACGACGCTGGCACCGGCGCGGGCAGCGCCGGCCGTCCGGTGTCGGCGGCGGCCATGGGCAAGGTGGCGGTGCTGATGGGCGGCCTCTCGGCCGAGCGCGAGGTCTCGCTGATGTCGGGCCAGGGCGTGCTGGAGGCCTTGCGCAGCGCCGGTGTGGACGCGCATGCCTTTGACCCGGCCGAGCGCGACCTCTCGGAGCTGCGCCGCGACGGCTTTGCCCGCTGCTTCATTGCCTTGCATGGGCGCTTTGGCGAGGACGGCAGCGTCCAGGGCGCGCTGGAACTGATGGGCATTCCCTACACCGGCTCGGGCGTGATGGCCTCGAGCATTGCCATGGACAAGGCCATGACCAAGCGCGTCTGGCTGGCCGAGGGCCTGCCGACCCCGCGCTCGGTGCTGCTCACGCGCGAGAAATGGTCGCAAGCCAACGCGCAAGACCTGGTCGTGGCCCTGGGCCTGCCGATGATCATCAAGCCCGCGCGCGAGGGCTCGTCGATTGGCGTGAGCAAGGTCCAGCGCATCGAGGACCTGCACGCCGCCCTGGCGGCCGCCGCGGCCTGCGCCGACGACATCCTGTGCGAGCAGTGCATCGTGGGCGACGAGGTGACCTGCCCGGTGCTGGGCGAGGGCGAGGGCGCACGGGCCCTGCCGGTCATCCGCATCGTCGCGCCCGAGGGCAATTACGATTATCAGAACAAATACTTCACCGACGACACCCGCTACCTGGTGCCCTGCGGCCTGCCCGAGGGCGAAGAGGCGCGCATCCAGGACCTGGTGCTGCGCGCCTACCGCGTCCTGGGCTGCCGCGGCTGGGGCCGCACCGACGTCATGATCGACGGCCGCACGCGCCAGCCTTACCTGCTCGAGATCAACACCTCGCCGGGCATGACCGGACACTCGCTGGTGCCCATGTCGGCGCAGGCCGATGGCATCTCGTACCAGGACCTGTGCCTGCAGCTGCTGGCGCAGGCCAGCCTGGACCATCTGCGCCCAGGAGTGCCCGCATGAGCACCCGCCGCAGCCCCCTTCCGATGGACATCCGGCTCATGAACTGGGTCAGCGCCATGCTGTTGGCGGGGCTGTTGGTGGGCCTGGTGGCGGGGGTGGGTTGGTGGGTCTTTCGCAACCCTGCATTTAATCTTCGCGCCATCGTCGTGGAAGGTGAAATATCGCGTCATAATTCGATCACTCTGCGCGCCAATGTGATGCCCAAACTCAGCGGTAATTTCTTCACACTCGACCTGCAACAGGCCCGTTCGGCCTTTGAAGC
>JBEBDJ010000079.1:0-4608 GCA_041157045.1 Pseudomonadota bacterium | reverse complement strand
CGGATCCAGTCGAGCTTGAAGCGGTTGGCCACGTGCAGAACCAGGCGGGCCGAGTCCTCGATCCAGTGCGCCGTGAGGGGCCGGATCCAGGTGTTGAATTGCTGCTCGGGCAGCTCGCGTGCGAGGGCTTCGCAGCAGGCCTGCCACAGGGCAGGCGCGGTGGGGGCACCGGGCATCACGGAGAGTCCGTCAGACGACATGTCGATGGCTGTTGTTGTGGATATGAACTCAGCGGAACACCGGTGGATTCGACTTATCAAAAGCTTATCCACAGGCCGGCAGGCCTCTGAGCCGGGATCATAAACCACAAAGTCCCAGGCCCACCCCGCAGGAACCCTTAAAGCGAAAAAATTTCCAGGTCGTCAAAAATTTGCGATAATCGCGGGTTCCGTCCGACATTGCCCCCTGGGCCGCGTTGGGCCAGACCGCCTTTGCGCCACGGCGCAGGCCGCGCCAGACATGTGGGCCAACGCCGCATCGATGGGCCCGGCCCGCCCAACTCACAGGCCGCGGTGGACCCCGTCCGCCGGATCCATTCTTACAGGAAACGCATCATGAAACGCACCTATCAACCCTCCAAGACGCGTCGCGCCCGCACGCACGGCTTTCTGGTCCGCATGAAGACCCGTGGTGGCCGCGCGGTGATCAACGCCCGCCGCGCCAAGGGCCGCAAGCGCCTGGCCGTCTAAACACCTGCCAGCGCGCTGCGGTTTGCAAGACGCATCGCCGGTGTCCGGCCCCATGCAGCGTCTGAAGACTCGTCCGCAATTTGTGGCCGCCATGGCTGGCGGCACGGTCTCGCGCACACCGCACTTTGCCCTGCACCGGCTCGACCGCCTGCCCGGTCCTGCCCCCCGCCCCGACACCCTGCCCACCGCAGGGTCCGGGGCGCTGCTGTTTGCCGCACCCGGCCCCTGGCTGGGGGCCATGGTGCCCAAGCGCTGGGCGCGCCGGGCCGTCACCCGCAACACCATCCGACGCCAGATCTATGCCATTGGGCAAGAGCAGGCCGAGGCCTTGCCACCGGCGGCGCATGTGGTGCGCCTGCGCGCCACCTTTGACCGCCAGCAGTTTGTCAGCGCCACCTCCGTGGCCCTGCGCCAGGCGGTGCGCCAGGAGCTGCTGCAGCTGTTTGCCCATGCGCGCCGACGCAGCGGGAGCCCGGCATGATCGCGTCCCTGCTCAAGGCCCTGGTGCGCGGCTACCAACTGCTCTTGCGCCCCATGCTGGGCAGCAACTGCCGCTTTGAGCCCAGCTGCTCGGGCTACGCCCTGCAAGCCCTCGCGCGCCACGGCGCCCTGGGCGGCAGCTACCTGAGCGCCCGCCGCATCCTGCGTTGCGGCCCCTGGTGCGAAGGTGGCCACGATCCGGTCCCCGACACCCCGCCTCGCCTCTTTGGCGACCTGTTCTCCTCACCCGCTTCCAAGAAGTCTTCATGAACGACATCCGCCGCACCATTCTCTGGGTGATCTTTGGCTTCTCCATGGTCTTGTTGTGGGACGCCTGGCAAGTCCACAACGGTCGCCAAGCCACCTTCTTCCCGCGCCCGGACGTCAGTGCCAAGGCCGCCGCCCCGGCCGCGTCGGGCTCGGCCGTGCCGCCGGCAGCGGCCACCCCGGCAGGCGCAACGGCCGCCGCTGGCACGCAAGTGCCGGCACAAGCCGCACCGGCTGCCCCGCGCGAGACCATCGAGGTTCAGACCGATGTGCTGCGCCTGCGCATCGACACCCTGGGCGCCACCTTGGTCGAGGCGACCTTCCCCCAGCATGCCGACATCGTGGATCCGGCCAAGCCGTTCACGCTGATGACGCAAAGCGCGCAGCACACCTATGTGGCGCAGACCGGCCTGGTGGGCGGCAACCTGCCCAACCACCTGAGCCCGATGCGCCTGGTCAGCGGCGAGCGCCGCCTGGCCGATGGCCAGAACAGCCTCACCCTGCGCTTTGAAGGCGCGAGCGACAGCGGCATCAAGCTGGTCAAAACCTACACCCTCAACCGTGGCAGCTACGCCATCGAGGTGGCGCACGAGGTCAGCAACAGCGGCAGTGCCGCCGTGGCCCCGCAGCTGTACCTGCAGCTGGTGCGCGACAACACCAAGCCCGCGGGCGAGTCCTCGTTCTACTCCACCTTCACCGGCCCGGCGGTCTACACCGAAGCCAAGAAGTACCAGAAGGTCGAGTTTGACGACATCGCCAAGAACAAGGCCGAGATCGAGCGCAATGCCGACAACGGCTATGTGGCCATGGTGCAGCACTACTTTGCCAGCGCCTGGCTGCTCGGCCAAGGCGTTGCGCGCGAGAACTTTGTCCGCAAGACCGATCAAAACCTGTTTGCCGCCGGCATGGTGACGCCGCTGGGCGAGCTGGCCCCGGGCCAGAGCCGCAGCGTCAAGGCCACCCTGTACACCGGCCCGCAGGAAGAAAAACGCCTGGAAGCCCTGGCCCCCGGCCTGGAGCTGGTCAAGGACTATGGCTGGCTGACCATGCTGGCCAAGCCCCTGTACTGGCTGCTCGACAAGCTGCACGGCTTCCTGGGCAACTGGGGCTGGTCGATCATGGCCCTGGTGCTGCTGCTCAAGATCGCCTTCTACTGGCTCAATGCCAAGGCTTACGCCAGCATGGCCAAGATGAAGGCGGTCAACCCGCGCATCATGGAAATGCGCGAGCGCCTCAAGAACAACCCGCAGCAAATGCAGATGGAGATGATGAAGATCTACCGCGAGGAGAAGGTCAACCCCATGGGCGGCTGCTTCCCGATGCTGGTCCAGATCCCGGTCTTCATTGCCCTGTACTGGGTGCTGCTGTCGAGCGTGGAAATGCGCAACGCGCCCTGGATCGGCTGGATCACCGACCTCTCGGCCAAGGACCCGTACTTCATCCTGCCGGTGGTGATGACGCTGTCGACGCTGCTGCAGACCGCGCTCAACCCCGCGCCGCCAGACCCTCTGCAGGCCAAGATGATGTGGCTCATGCCGCTGATGTTCTCGGTCATGTTCTTCTTCTTCCCCGCGGGCCTGGTGCTCTACTGGATCACCAACAACGTGTTGTCGATCGCCCAGCAGTGGATCATCAACACCCGCATGGGCGTGCCGCCGCAGTTCAACCTGCCCAAGTTCAAGTGATGCCGCACGGCGCCCCCCGGTCATCCCGGGCCTGGGCGCCCGTCGGCTGGCGCTGAGCCGGCGACCCCGCGGCCCCCACCCATGCTGGCCCGCCACCAAGACCCCATCGTCGCCGTCGCCACCGCCCCTGGCCGGGGCGCGGTGGGCGTGGTGCGCGTCTCCGGTCGCGGCCTGGGCGCGCTGGTGCAAGCCTGGCTGGGCCGCGCGCTGGTCCCGCGCCACGCCAGCTACCTGCCCTTTCCCGATGCCGACGGCCAGCCCATCGATCATGGCCTGGCGCTGTTTTTCCCGGCCCCGCACTCCTACACCGGCGAGGATGTGCTGGAGCTGCAGGCGCACGGTGGCCCGGTGGTGCTGCAGCTGCTGCTCGAGCGCTGCCTGCAGCTGGCGCAAAGCCCGCTGGACAGCGGCCGCCCCTGCCTGCCAGGCCTTCGGCTGGCCCAACCCGGCGAGTTCACCGAACGCGCCTTTCTGAACGACAAGCTGGACCTGACGCAGGCCGAGGCCATTGCCGACCTGATCGACGCCAGCACCGAGACCGCGGCACGCAGCGCCAGCCGGTCGCTGAGCGGCGCCTTCTCGCGCGAGATCGGCACCCTGCGCGAGGCGCTCATCCACTTGCGCATGCTGGTCGAGGCCACGCTCGACTTTCCCGAAGAAGAGATCGACTTTCTGGAGCAGGCCAACGCCAAGGGCCAGCTGCTGGCCCTGCAGACGCAGCTGGCGCAGGTGATGGCGCGCACGCGCCAGGGCGCGCTGCTGCAGCAAGGCATCCGGGTGGTGATCGCGGGCCAACCCAACGCGGGCAAAAGCTCGCTGCTCAACGCCCTGGCCGGGGCCGAGCTGGCCATCGTCACGCCAATTGCCGGCACCACCCGCGACGTGCTGCAGCAGACCATCCAGATCGACGGCGTGCCCCTGCATGTGGTCGACACCGCCGGCCTGCGCGAAGGCCAGGAGGTCGAGCTGGTCGAGCGCATGGGCATCGAGCGCGCCTGGGCGCAAATCGAACAGGCCGACGCGGTCCTCTTCCTGCACGACCTGGCCCGCGCGCAAGACCCGGCCTACCAGGCGGCCGATGCGGCGATTGCGCAGCGCCTGCCGCCCTCGGCCACCGTGCTGCATGTCTGGAACAAGTGCGATCTGGCCAGCGGCACACAGCCCGCATCGGGGCCCGAGCACATCGCGCTGTCGGCGCGCACCGGCGAGGGCCTGCAGGCCCTGCGCACGCGCCTGTTGCAACAGGTGGGCTGGACCCACACCGACGAGGGCGTCTACATGGCGCGCAGCCGCCATGTGCAGGCCTTGCGCGCGGTCGAGGACCACCTGGCGCAGGCCGACGCCCTGCTGCGCCAGCGCGCCGCGGCGCTGGACCTGCTGGCCGAGGAGCTGCGCCAGGCGCAAAACGCCCTGGGTCAGATCACCGGCGAGTTCACCGCCGACGACCTGCTGGGCGTGATTTTTTCGAGCTTCTGCATCGGCAAATA
>JBEBDJ010000078.1:0-8951 GCA_041157045.1 Pseudomonadota bacterium | reverse complement strand
ACGAGCTCAACCCGCGTGCGCGTTGCCTCAAAACCTATGTGGACGGTGATCTGGTGCATCGCGCCACACAGGCGCATTTTGACCGGCTGCCCGATCAGGCCGAGTTGGCGCACAGCTACCTGGACCAGCCGGTGCCGCTGGTGCGCGCGCGCAACCCGCACGCTGGTTTCTTTGCCCTCTCGGCCCGGCAACTGAGGCACTGGATGGCGCAGCCGCACTTCATGGACCTGGACAGTTCCTTCATCTCGCCGCTCGAGAGCGCCGCTTCCTTGGGGCTGCTCAAAACCTTTTCCATCTACAAACCTGCGGCCCCGATGCAGTCGCATTTTGAAATCCGGCATCTGGACACCAAGTTTTCCAGCATGTCGCTACCCGAGATCTGAGCATGCGCCAATACAGCCTGCGTCAACGTACCCTGGTCACCGGCGGCGCCGGCTTTGTCGGCTCGCACCTGATCGAGCGCCTGCTCGAGCGCGGGGACGAGGTGCTGTGCGTGGACAACCTGTTTACCGGCTCACGCCAGAACATCGAGCACCTGCTGGGCCACCCGCGCCTGGAGTTCATGCGCCACGATGTGACCTTTCCGCTGTATGTGGAGGTCGACCACATCTACAACCTGGCCTGCCCGGCCTCGCCGGTGCACTACCAGTTCGACCCGGTGGCCACCGTCAAGACCAGTGTGCATGGCGCGATCAACATGCTGGGCCTGGCCAAGCGGGTGCGCGCGCGCATTTTCCAGGCCTCCACCTCCGAGGTCTATGGCGACCCGCAGGTGCATCCGCAGACCGAGGACTACTGGGGCCATGTGAACCCGATCGGCCCGCGCAGCTGCTACGACGAGGGCAAGCGCTGCGCCGAGACGCTGTTCTTTGATTACCACCGCCAGCACGGCGTGGACATTCGCGTGGCACGCATCTTCAACACCTACGGCCCGCGCATGCACCCCAACGACGGGCGCGTGGTCAGCAACTTCATCCTGCAGGCCTTGCGCGGACTCGACATCACCTTGCACGGCGACGGCTTGCAAACGCGCAGCTTCTGCTTTGTCGACGACCTGGTCGAGGGCTTTTTGCAGTTCATGGCCTTGCCGGTGGCCGAGGGCAAGACCACGGGTTTTCCGGGGCCGATGAACCTGGGCAACCCGACCGAGTTCACCATCAGGGAGTTGGCCGAACTGGTGATCGAGTTGACCGGCTCGGCCTCGCGCATCGTGCACCTGCCGGCCGCGGTTGACGATCCGCGCCAGCGCAAGCCCGACATCTCCTTGGCCCAGCGCATGCTGCCCGACTGGCAGCCGCGCACCCCGCTGCGCGAGGGCCTGCAGCGCACGATTGCCTATTTCGACCAGATGCTCAGCCGCGACGCGGCCTGAGCCCGCGGGCGCGCCCCGTGCCCCGAGGGGCACGCGGGGCGCGGCGCTTCAGGCCATGCCCTGGTGGCGCAGCAAGGCGTCGATTTGCGGCTCGCGGCCGCGGAAGGCCACAAACGAGGCCAGGGCCGGGCGGCTGCCGCCGGCCTCCAGGATCTCGCGGCGGTAGCGCCGGCCGGTCTCCAGGTTGGGCGTGCCATCGGGGTTGGCGCTTTCCTCAAACGCGGCCCAGGCATCGGCCGACAGCAGCTCGGCCCATTTGTAGCTGTAGTAGCCGGCCGCATACCCGCCCGAGAAGATGTGGCCAAAGGTGTTGGCCATGCGGTTGAAGGCCGGCGGCTGCAGCACCGCCACCTCGCGCCGCACCTCGTCGACCAGGGGCTGGATGTCGTGCTGGCCGTTGTGCTCCATGTGCAGGCGCATGTCCAGCAGGGCAAACTCGATCTGGCGCAGCGTCATCAGGCCGCTTTGGAAGTTCTTGGCCGCCAGCATCTTGTCAAACAGTTCGCGCGGCAGTGCCTCGCCAGTGTCGACGTGCGCCGTCATGTGGCGCAACACCGTCCACTCCCAGCAGAAGTTCTCCATGAACTGACTGGGCAGCTCGACGGCGTCCCACTCCACGCCGCTGATGCCGCTGACATCGCGCTCGTCGACCTGGGTGAGCAGGTGGTGCAGGCCGTGGCCAAATTCGTGGAAGAGGGTGATGACGTCGTCGTGGGTCAGCAGCGGCGGCTTGCCATTGACGCCCTCGGCAAAGTTGCAGACCAGGTGCGCCACCGGGGTCTGCAGCGCGCCGTTGTCGGGGCGGCGCCAGCGTGCGCGCACATCGTCCATCCAGGCGCCGCCGCGCTTGCCCGCACGCGCCGGCGGGTCGAGGTAGAACTGGCCGACCAACTGGCCGTTGCGCTCGATGCGGTAGAACTCGACGGCGGGGTGCCACACCGGGGCCTGGTCGCGCGCGATGCGCACCTCGAACAGGGTCTCGATGATCTGGAACAACCCGGCCAGCACCTTGGGCGCGGTGAAGTACTGTTTGACGGCCTGCTCGCTGAAGGCGTAGCGCGCCTCCTTGAGCTTCTCGCTCCAGTACGCCACATCCCAGGCCTGCAGGTCCTGGTCGTGGCCTTGCGAGCGGGCAAATTCGCGCAGCTCGGCCAGGTCGCGCTCGGCATAGGGGCGGGCGCGCGCGGCCAGATCGCGCAAAAAGGTCAGCACCTTCTGGGGCGACTCGGCCATCTTGGGCGCGATCGACACCTCGGCGTAGTTGGCAAAGCCCAGCAGGCGCGCCTCTTCCTGGCGCAGGGCCAGGATCTCGCGCATCAGCGCGCTGTTGTCAAAGCGCTTGGCGTCGCCCTCGGCCTGGTCCGAGGCCCGGGTGCTGTAGGCCCGGTACAGGGTCTGGCGCAGCGCGGCCGAGTCGGCAAACTGCATCACCGGCAGGTAGCAGGGCATTTTCAGGGTGAGCTTGGCGCGGCCCGCCTGGCCGTCCTGGGTGGCGGCGGCCAGCGCGGTGTCGATCACGTCCTGCGGCACGCCCGCCAGCTCGGTGGGGTCGACATACAGGGCGAAGGCGTCGGTTGCGTCCAAAGCGTTCTCGCTGAACTTTTGCGTGCGCTCGGCCAGCTGCTCGGCAATTTCGGTAAAGCGCGCCTTGGCCGCGCCCTGCAGCTGGGCGCCGCCCAGCACAAAGTTGCGCAGCGCATTGTGGTGCGCCTGGCGCTGCGCCGCATCGAGCGTGGTCGGGTCGATGGCCTGGTAGCGCGCAAACAAGGCCTCGCTGCTGCCCAGCCGGGTCCAGAACTCGGTCACCTGCGGCAGGGCCGCGTTGTAGGCGGCGCGCAGCTCGGGGGTGTCGGCCACGCTGTTGAGATGGCTGACCGCACCCCAGGCGCGCGAGAGGCGCTCGGTGGCCACGTCCAGCACGCGCGCCATGGCGGTCCAGGACGCAGGGAAGTCGTCGGCACAGACCTGGGCCAGGGCGGCATCGGCGTCGCGCAGCAAGGTCTCGATGGCCGGCGCCACATGCTCAGGAAGGATCTGGTCAAACAGCGGCAGGCCGCTGGTTTCTAGCAAGGGATTGCTCATGGCGATTCAGGCGGCCGCGCGGGTGGCCGAGGCAAGGGTGTTGACCAGCAGCATGGTAATGGTCATGGGGCCAACCCCACCGGGCACGGGGGTGATGTGGCTGGCCACCTGGCGCACGCCCTCAAAGTCCACGTCGCCACAAAGCTTGCCGGCCTCGTCGCGGTTCATGCCCACGTCCAGCACCACGGCGCCGGGCTTGACCATGTCGGCGGTCAGCAGGTGGCGCTTGCCCACCGCGGCCACGATCACATCGGCCTGCAGGGTGATGGCCTTGAGGTCGGGTGTGCGCGAGTGGCAAATCGTCACGGTGGCGTCCTGCTGCAACAGCATCAGCGCCATGGGCTTGCCCACGATGTTGCTGCGGCCAATCACCACCGCATGCTTGCCGCGCAGCGCGTAGCCGATCGATTCGAGCATCTTCATGCAGCCGTGCGGGGTGCAGGGCCAATAGCCCGGCAGGCCGGTCATCAGCGCGCCGGCGCTGGCCACATGGAAGCCGTCCACGTCCTTGTCCGGGCTGATGGCCTCGATGACGCGCTGGGCGTTCATGTGCGCAGGCAAGGGCAGCTGCACCAGGATGCCGTGGATGCTGGGGTCTTCGTTGAGGGCTTGCACGCGCGCCAGCAGATCGGCCTCGGGCATGTCGGCCGGATGGCGCTCGAGCACCGAATGCAGGCCTGCTTCGCCGCAGGCCTTGACCTTGTTGCGCACATAGACCTGGCTGGCGGGGTCCTCGCCCACCAGGATCACGGCCAGGCCGGGGGTCACGCCGCGCGCCTTGAGCGCCTGGGTTTGCGCGGCCACATCGGCACGCAGTTGGCGGGACAGGGCCACGCCGTCAATGAGTTGAGCCACCATGAGAGACTTTCGAAGCGATACAGGAATCCAATGAAAAAGGCCCGCGGCCCGTGCGCCGTGCTGGCGCCGGGGCGGGCCCGGGTGGGCAAGATCAGGCCTTGACGGCGTCTTTGCCCAGGGCGATCTTGAGCAGATCGGCCACGGTGTTGGCGTTGAGCTTTTCCATGATGTTGGCGCGGTGCGCCTCCACCGTCTTGATGCTGATGCCCAGGTCGTCGGCAATCTGCTTGTTCAGGCGGCCCGCCACAATGCGCTCGAGCACCTGCGACTCGCGGCTGGTGAGCTTGGAGAGCAGGGCGTCGCGGCTGGCGGCTTGCTGGTGCTCGGCAAAGGCGCCGCGTGCCAGCTCGAGCATGCGCTCGACCAGGTTGACCAGGTCGTCTTCTTTGAAGGGCTTCTGGATGAAGTCCATCGCGCCCTTTTTCATGGTGTTGACCGCCATGGGCACGTCGCCGTGGCCGGTGATGAACACAATGGGCAGGGGAGAGCGGCGCTCCAGCAGGCGATCTTGCAACTCCAGACCACTCATGCCGCCCATGCGGATGTCGGCGATCAGGCAAGCCACCTCGCGCGGGTCGTAGCGACTCAGAAAGGTCTCGGCAGAATCAAAGCATCGCACCCGGTAGTCTTTGCCTTCGAGCAGCCATTGCAGCGAATCGCGCACGGCCTCGTCGTCATCGACCACGTACACGGTGCCTTTTTTGGGGATCAGGCTCATTCCTTGACCTCGGTCATGTTGTCGTTGTCGGGGATGGCTTGCACCGGAATCCAAAAGGAGAAGCGGCAGCCGACCACCTGCTCGCCATTGTAGAGGTTCTGCGCCTCGATCCGTCCGGCATGGGATTCCACGATGCTGCGGCAGAGGTTCAGGCCAATGCCCATGCCCTCCACCTTGGTCGAGAAAAAGGCCTGGTACAGGCGCTCGCTCACCTCGGGCGGCAGGCCACGGCCGCTGTCGGTGACCGAGAATTCCACCACCTGCTGGCCCTCGATCTGGCGCGGCACCACCCGCAGCTCCACATGCCGCTGGCCGCCCGGGCGCTGCGCCGCGTCGATCGACTCGGCGGCGTTTTTCATGAGGTTGATGAGCACCTGCTCGATCAGGATCGGGTCGGCCCACAAGGGCGGCAGGCGGCTGGCCAGGTAGTGCGACAGGCGCACATTGCGCCGGCGCAGCTCGATGCCCGCCAACTCCAGCGCCTCATTGACCATGGCCGTCACGTCGGCATGCCCCCGGTTGGGTTCGCTGCGTTTGACGAAGCTGCGGATGCGCTGAATGATCTGCCCGGCCCGCTGCGCCTGGTGCGCGGTTTTGTCGAGCGCGCCCAGCAGATCGTCCTGTTCGATGTTCTGCTTGCGGATGCGGCTGATCATGCCGTTGCAGTAATTGCTGATGGCCGTCAGCGGCTGGTTGAGTTCGTGCGCCACGCTCGAGGCCATCTCGCCCATGGTGATCAGGCGGCTGGCGGTCTGGGCCCGCTCGGCCTGCTGGGCGGCCAGCTCCTCGGCCTGGCGGCGCGCGGTGATGTCGGTGGCGATCACCATCTGCGCCAGGCGCCCATCGGCCCAGTGGATGTAGCGCGAGCGCACTTCCAGCCACTTGCCCAGCTCGGGAATGAAGACCTCGGCGTGCTCGCTCTGGGCGCTGGTCAGCGATTCGGTGGGCAGGCCCGCCAGGCCGTCGACCTGGTCCTCGTCCTGGCGCTCAAAAACCTGCGTGCTGGCCAGCTGCACCAGGCGCAGGTGGCCACCGGCGGTGCGGTCAAACCAGAGGCGGTACATGCGGTTGGCAAACAGAAGCTCCTCGCTGCCCAGCGGCGCCACCGAGACCGATGCGTCCAGCGCCTCCAGCACGATGGTGAAGCGCTCGTGTGCGCTGGCCAGCTGCTGGCGAATGCGATTGGGCTCGGTGATGTCGGTCATCGAGGTCATCCAGCCGGTTTGGTGGCCGCGCGCATCGATCAGGGGCGAGACGTACATGCGCGCATCAAACAGGCTGCCGTTCTTGCGCTTGACGCGCACCTGAAAACCGCCCGCCGAATGGCGGCCGCTGATCTCGTCGTCCAGGCGCTGCATCAAGAGCTCGCGGTCCTCTTCGGGCCAATAGGGAAAGGGGGCGGTGGCCCCCACCAGCTCGCGCTCGCTCCAGCCGGTCATCTCGCAAAACGCGGGGTTGACGTAGGTGATGCGCCCTTGCAGGTCCAGCGCCCGCATGCCGGTGAGCATGGAGTTTTCCATGGCGCGGCGAAAGTTCATCTCGGCCACCAGCGCTTTTTGCGCCTGCAGGCGCCGACGGGTGTGGCGCCAGTTGGCCATCAGCATCCAGGCCGACATTCCGCTGAGCACGCAGACCAGCCAGAACAGGCCGCTGCCCACCAGGCCTTGCGAGGTGCGCCAGGTGCGCGCCACCAGGATCAGGTCGTTGCCCACCGGCGAGACCGGCACCGCATAGGCATTGCCGCCGTCGTTGCCCCCGGGCAGCCAGGCAAAGGAGCGGGCGCGCGGCTTGATGGTCTGGCCCGCCAGCAACTGGCCGGTGCCGTTTTCCAGGGCCACCGCGTAGCGCGCCATCACCTCGTTGGGCACCCCCTGGCGCAACAGGCTCTCGGGCGAGTACTCGGTCAGCAGCGCACCCACGAAGCGGCCATCGTCGTCCATCAGCGGCGCGTGCATTTGCAGGGTGCTGGGCTGGGCATCGCGCTGGATCAGGCCGTAAATGGGCTGCATCAGGTCGCGCGCCAGGCTGTAGTGGGCCTCACCGTCCTCCAGGCTCAGGTCGTCGCCGGCACTCGGGTGCTGGCCGGGCATCACGCCGGGCGAGATGCGCGAGAGCAGCACGCGCCGGTTGTCGTTCAGCCAGGCCAGGGCCTGCAGTTCGGGGTATTGCTGGAGCAGGGCGTCGGCGCGCGCCACAAACTGGTCAAAGCGCACCTCTTTGTTCGACACATCGCGCGCCAGGCGCATGACCTGCTCTTGCCGCTCCAGCAGGCGCAGGCGCAGGCGCTGCTGGGCGTACTCCACGTCGCGCTTGACGGCCTCTTGTTCGCGCTCGGCTTCCTCGACGCGCAAATACCAAAAGGCACTGACGATGGCCGCCAGGAACAGCATCACCGCCAGCATGGGTGCGAGGTTGGCAAATCGGTCCTGCCGCGCCGGGGTCTGGCGCTGCCACCAGCGGCGCCACCAGGCCACCGGGTTGGTCTTGGTGACCGTGTCCATTGCGGGTTCCAGCTTCATGCGCCAGAGTGTAGGCCATGGCGTCCATCTGAGGATTCGTTAAATTTCATAATATGAGATGCAAAAGCACCATTTGAAAAATTCTAGAAGCTATGCCATACTCCGCCCATCCTGAACATCAACCCACTAGGAGACACGCATGACGGCCGCGAACCCACAGCCCATCACGCAAGACATGGACCCCCAGGAAACCCGTGAATGGATGGACGCCCTGGCGGCCGTCATCCAGACCGAAGGCAAGGACCGCGCCCATGCGCTGCTCGAGCAGCTGCTCGAACATGCGCGCGAGAACAGCATCGACATGCCCTTCTCGGCCACCACCGGTTATGTGAACACCCTCGAGCCCGAAGAAGAGGCCCGTTGCCCCGGCAACATCGAGATCGAAGAGCGCCTGCGTGCCTACATGCGCTGGAACGCCATGGCCATGGTGGTCAAGGCCAACCGCCACAACCCCGAAGACGGCGGCGACCTGGGCGGCCACATCGGATCGTTTGCTTCGCTGGCGCACATGTTTGGCGCCGGCTTCAACCACTTCTGGCACGCCGAGAGCGAGCAGCACGGCGGCGACTGCATCTACATCCAGGGCCACGTGGCCCCGGGCGTGTATGCCCGCGCCTACCTGGAAGGCCGCCTGACCGAAGAGCAACTCCTGCACTTCCGCCAGGAAGTTGACGGCAAGGGCCTGTCGAGCTATCCGCACCCCAAGCTCATGCCCGAGTTCTGGCAGTTCCCCACGGTGTCGATGGGCCTGGGCCCCTTGATGGCCATCTACCAGGCGCGCTTCCTGAAGTACCTGCACGCCCGTGGCATCGCCAACACCGAGAACCGCAAGGTGTGGGTGTTCTGCGGCGACGGCGAGATGGACGAGGTGGAGTCGCTGGGGGCGATCGGCCTGGCCGCGCGCGAAGGCCTGGACAACCTGATCTTCGTGATCAACTGCAACCTGCAGCGTCTGGACGGTCCGGTGCGTGGCAACGGCAAGATCATCCAGGAACTCGAAGGCGAGTTCCGTGGTGCCGGCTGGAACGTGATCAAGTGCCTGTGGGGCTCCAACTGGGACCCGCTGCTGGCCCGCGACAAGGACGGCGCCCTGCGCAAGATCATGATGGAGACGCTGGACGGCGACTACCAGGCCTTCAAGGCGAACGACGGCGCCTATGTGCGCAAGCATTTCTTCGGCCGCGACCCCAAGGCCCTCGAACTGGTCTCGCACCTGTCGGACGACGACATCTGGAACCTGCGCCGCGGTGGTCACGACCCGCAGAAGGTCTACGCCGCCTACCACGCGGCCGTGAACCACAAGGGCCAGCCCACCGTGCTGCTGATGAAGACCGTCAAGGGCTTCGGCATGGGCAAGGCCGGCGAAGGCAAGAACACGGTCCACCAGACCAAGAAGCTCACG
>JBEBDJ010000077.1:0-9067 GCA_041157045.1 Pseudomonadota bacterium | reverse complement strand
ATGGTGCCGTACAGCCAGACCGGGCGCCCCTCTTTGAATGCTTCAAAAAGAAAGCCCGCTTTGCCTGCGGGCATGGCCGCAACATGGGCCATTTGCTCGGCCAGGGGCATGAACGGCGGCGGACAGCCCGGCGGGCTTGCCGGGGCCTGTGCCCAAGCGCCCCAGCAGGCCCACCCGCCGCACAGCGCCCAGCACGCGCGTGCCCACATGCGGCGCAGACCAGCCCACGCCCTCACCTGTCTTGCTGTGACCATGACCCGCCTCCCCTGCCCGAGCAGCCAACACACCATGCGGTGGATGCGGGGCTTGTTTGGGCAGGAGATTAGCAAGCGGCCACTGGGGCGCGTCTAGGGGTCATCCCAGGGGCTTACTCGGGCTTGAAGCCTGCCCCCTTGAGCAGGTCGGCGCTTTCGTTCACATAGGCGGCCATGTACTTGCGGAAATCCTCGGTGCTTTCGACCACCGGCTCGATGCCCAAGGCCTCAAACGCGCCGGCCTTGGCCAGTTGCTGCACCGCCTCGTTGATCGCCTTGTTGAGCGCCTGCACCCGATCGGCAGGCGTGGCCTTGGGCGCCCACACGCCGTACCAGGACTCGGTGACAAACTTGGGATAACCGCTCTCGATGGCGGTGGGCACCTGGGGCATCACCGAGCTGCGCCGCGCCGAGGTCACCATGATGGGCTTGACCTTGCCCGCCTTGGCCATGCTCTGCAAGGCGACGATCGCGTCGATCTGGATTTGCACATGACCGCCTGCCACATCGGTCAGGGCCGGCGCTGTGCCCTTGTAAACCGCCGTCACCAGCTGGGTCAGGTTGCCCTGCTTGGCCAGCATCAGGGTGCCCAGGTGGCTGGCCGCTCCCAGGGCGGGCAGTGCTGCCGTCCACTTGTCGGGCTGCTGTCGCGCTGCCGCGATCACCTCCGAGAGCTTGGTGGGCGCCAGATGGGGCGAGATCACCATCATCAGCGGCGCCTCCCCGACGCGGGCCACGGCCGCAAAATCGGTCAGGGGATCGTAGGGCGGATTGGCCATGACTTGGCGTGCCAGCGCGTGGGTAGAGGCCGAAAAGAGCAGTGTCAGGCCGTCGGCTGGCGCGGTCTGCACCAGCTTGCCGCCCACCGAGCCGTTGGCGCCGGGCTTGTTCTCGACAATCACCGACTGGGCCAGGTTCTGCCCCAGCTGGCGGGCAATCAACCGGGCCGCGCTGTCCACCCCACCCCCTGGGGCAAATGGGACCACCAGGCGGATGGGACCGTCCGGAAATCTGGGTTGCGCCAGCGCGGCGCCAGCGGCAACCAGCAACAGGCTGGCGGCAATTCTGCGTGTGATCCGGGGCATGAAAGTCTCCTTGCTTGGTGATGGGTCGAAGGCGTCAATCGCGATAGCTGCCGCGCCAGGCCCGCGCACCGCCCAGAAGCGGCGCCTCCAGCGCGGGTCCATGCAGGCGGGCATACGAGGTGATGGTGCGGTCCAGCCGGGCCAGCAGCCAGGCGGCCGGGGCCTCGGGCAGCGGCGTGTGTTGCAGGCGCGCCAGCAGGTGCTCGATTGCCCGCTCCTGGGTGCGGATCGGACCGGGTGCCAGCAAAAAAGCCAGGACTTCATCCTGGCCATGGCGCTCGCTCTCGGCCCAGAGGTAGTCGGCAATGTCGTGCTCAAAGTCCTCCAGCGTGACGCTGATGCCGCTCATGGTGCAGGAGCACCCCAGCGCGATGTGCTGCGTCGCCAGGCGATGCCACAGATGGGCCAGCTCGGCCGCATGCGCTTGCTGGGGGGTCGAGGTCATGGCGCGTCAGCCCGCTTGCCGCCGGCGGGCGGTGGCGGCCTCGTCGATTTGTCCCTGGGCATCGAGCACCACACCATACAGGCGTTCGGCCGCTTCGCGGCTGACATAGCCCTCTTGCACATCCTCGGCCACTTTCTGCGCATCGCGGTGCAAGGGGTTGCCAAACCCACCACCACCGCCCGAGAGCATCTTGTACGCGTCGCCACGTTCGAGCCGCACGTTGAAGATCTTGGCGTTGGGCAACGACGCCTCCCACACGCCCTGGCGGCGGATGCCGATGCCATTGCCAGCCGCCTCGCCGCCGCCCTCCAGGCCCCAGGGTTTGCAGTGCATGCGGTCAATGCGGGTGGTCACCGAAAAGGGCGAGAGGGCCTGCACCACCATCTCGGCGCCCAGACCGCCGCGGAACTCGCCCGCGCCCGCACTGTCCTGACGGATCGCATAGCGCTCGACGAGCACAGGGTATTTGGCTTCGAGCTGCTCGGTCGGGCTGTTGTGGGTGTCACCATCGTTGATGCAAACCGTCACCGACACCCCGTCCTCGCGGCTCTTGGCCCCCCAGCCGCCCCCCAGCGGGCCAATGCCCACGATGAACAGCCGTCCATCCTCGGGCGAGATGCCGTGGATGTTGGGAAAGACCAGGTCGGCATGGTGGCCCGCAATCGACCGGTCGGGAATGGCGGGGGCCAGGGCCTTGAAGATGGTGTCGATCACCGTCATCGGAAAGGTCATCCACACCCGCATCGGATAGGGTCGCTCAGCGCTGATCACCGTGCCCATGGGCATGATCACCTTCAAGGGCCGAAAGCTCCCGTCGTTGACCGGGTAATCGGTTGGGGTGGTCAGGCATTTGTAGGCCACCTGCGCACAGGCGATGCCGGTGGTGAAACCCGAGTTGTAAAAGCCCTTGACCTGACGACTCACGTCGGACAGATCGATCTCCATCTCGTCGCCGCGCACCGTCACCTTCACCCGGATCGGGATGCGCTTGCCCACCTCCAGACCGTCGTCGTCCATGAAGGATTCGGCCTCGTAGACGCCATCGGGGATGGACAGCGTGTTCTGTCGGGCCAGCGCCTCAGAGGCGTCCATGATCTGCAGGATCGCGGCCTGCACCGCGTCGTTGCCATAGCGCTGCACCAACTCCAGAAAACGCCGCTCACCGGTGGTGACGGCGGTGATCTGCGCGCGCAGATCGCCCAGGGCCCGCTCGGGCAAGCGCACGTTCATCGCGATGATGTCCACCAGGTCCTGGTTGACCTGGCCCGCGCGCTGATACTTCACGATCGGAATCTGGATGCCTTCCGAGAAGATGTCGGTGGTGATCTGCCCCAGGCTGCCGCCCACGTCGAGCCAATGCGCCATGCAACAGGTAAAGCCGATCAACTCGCCCTCATGGAACACCGGCATGGTGAAGGTGAAGTGGTTGAGGTGGCTGCCGGTGGTGTAGGCATCGTTGGTGACCAGGATGTCGCCGGGGTGGATGTTCTCGTGACCAAAGTGACGGATCTTGGCCTTGACGGTCTCGGACATGCCGCGGATGAACATGGGCAGGCCCAGGCCGATCGAGACGGTGTCGCCATCCCGGGTGAACAGACCCACCGTGAAGTCCAGCGCCTCATAAATGATGAGGTTGTAGGCCGTGCGCATCAGGTTGGTTTTCATCTCCTCGGTCACCGCAAACAGGCCGTTGCGGATGATCTCGACGATCACCGGATCGACGGTGGGTACCTGGGACACTTGCGATGGGGTGCTCATGTGCGGTCGCTCCCGATGGAGATTTGCAGATTGCCAAACGCGTCCACCAGGACCGCGTCGCCGGGCTGAACCACGGTGGTCGAGGCGTGCTCCTCCACCAGGGCAGGCCCCTCAAAGACGTTGCCGCTCTTGAGCAACTCACGGCGGTACACCGGCGTCGGCACATAGTCGCCGGCGCTGCGGAAATACACGGGCTTGTGCGCGCGCAGGGCGTTCGCATCGGGCTGCGCCTGGCCGCTGGCCACCTCGTGACGCGGCGGCTTTTTCATGCGCCCCATCACGGTCACGCGCAGGCTCACGATGTCGGCCGGCTCGGCTGGGGCCGAGGTGCCATAGCGCACCTGGTGGACCTGGTCAAAGTGCTGCTTGATGCCGGCGCGGTCGCGCTGCACAAACGACTGCTGCGGCAGGTCGACCGTCACCGCATGCTCCTGACCCACATAACGCATGTCGGCGGCGCGCTCGAACACCAGCTCGTCGGGACGAATCTGCGAAGCCGCAATGGCGGCACGCCCCTCGTCCTCCATGGCTTGGTAAATCGCTTCGATCTCGTCAAACGGCAGGCTGTCGAGGCGGCGAAACACCGAGCGCACAAAGTCATAGCGCAGGTCCGAGAACAGCATGCCGTAGGCCGAGAAATACCCCGGCGCATGCGGAATCAGCACCTTGCGGATGCCGATCTCGCGCGCGATGGCCGAGGCATGCAGGGGACCGGCCCCGCCGTAGACCACCATGGTGAAACTGCCTGCATCCAGGCCACGCTCGGTGGTGACGGCCTTGACCGCATGCGACATCTGCGTCACGGCAATGCGCAGGATGCCGTCGGCCGCACGCGTCACATCCAGCCCCAGGGGATCGGCCACCCGCGTTTGCAAGGCCTCGCGGGCGCGCGCCAGATAGAGCGGCATCTCGCCGCCCAGAAAGTGATGCTCGTCCAGCCGCCCCAGGATCAGGTTGGCGTCGGTCACAGTGGGCTCTTCGCCGCCGCGGCCATAGCAGACCGGGCCCGGCATCGAACCGGCCGAGCGCGGCCCCACCCGCAGCGATTGGCCCAGTGCCACGCGGGCAATCGAACCGCCGCCTGTGCCCACCTCAAAGATGTCCATCATGGGAATCTGGATCGGCAGGGCTTTTTCATAACCGCCAATCAGGGCGCTGCCGGTGGTCAGGGGCCGGCCTTCGCTGATCACACCGGCCTTGGCGGTGGTGCCCCCCATGTCAAAGGCAATCGAGTCGGGCAGCCCAAGTTGGGCACAAATGGCCTGGGCACCGATCACCCCGGCAGCGGGGCCGGATTCGAGCATTCGCACGCAGTCGCGCTTGGCGTGCGCCACCGGAAAAAGCCCCCCTGTGGACTGCACCGCGTAGAAGTCGCCCACAAAGCCCTTGTCCGCCAAATGCGTTTCCAGCTCGCCCAGATAGGCCGATACGCGCGGGCCCACATAGGCGTTGGCCACTGCCGTCGAGACGCGCTCGAACTCGCGGTATTCCTGCGACAGCTCATGCGAGGCGCACACAAAGGCGCCCGGCATTTCTTCTTGCAGGATCGCCTTGACGCGGCGTTCGTGCTCGGGGTTGCGGTACGAGTGCAGCAGCAGCACCGCCACCGCCTCGATGTGTTGCGATCGCAGCTGTCGACCCAACGCGCGCACCTGCGCCTCATCCAGCGGCTTGTGCAAAGAGCCATCGGCACGCAGGCGCTCGCTCACCTCGTGGCGCTGCGAACGCGGCACCAGCGGCACATGCTTCGAGAAAAACAGGTTGTAGGCGTCAGGTCGGTTGACCCGACCAATCTCGTAGATATCGCGAAAGCCCTCGGTGATCAGCAGCGCGGTGTTGGCGCCGTTGCGCTCGAGCAAGGTGTTGATCGCGATGGTCGAGCCGTGCAGAAACAAATAGCCCCGGCTCAGGTCCACGCCCGCGCCGTCGAGCGTGTTCTGGATGCCCTCGTGCAGGTGCCCATGGGTGGAGAGGGCTTTGCCAAACGAGATCTGACCGGTGGCCTCGTCAAAGCAGGCCATGTCGGTGAAGGTGCCGCCGATATCAACGGCGATGCGCAGCGAAGCGTGGGTCGGTTGCATCGGGTGCTCCGGTTATGAGGCCGCGTCGACGACGGTGTTGCGCAGCACCCCGAGTTGGGTGATCTCGACTTCGATGACATCGCCAGCGCGCATGTACAGGGGCGGCTCGCGTTTGTCGCCCACGCCGCCTGGCGTGCCCGTGGCGATCACATCCCCGGGCGACAGCGTCGTGAAGCCCGAGAGGTATTCGATGATCACCGGCAAGGTAAAGATCAGGTCGGCCAGCGAGGCGTCTTGCACCACCTGGCCATTGAGCCGCGTCTGCAAGCGCAACGCGTTCACATCGCCCACGGCCGCGCGAGAAGCCATGAAGGGGCCCAGCGGGCCAGTGGCCGGAAAGTTCTTGCCCGGCGTCCACTGGTGGGTGTGGCGCTGCCAGTCGCGCGCCGTCGCGTCGTTGAAGCAGGCGTAGCCGGCGATGTGCGCCCAGGCGTCGGCTTGTGCGATGTGGCGTCCGCCCTTGCCGATGATCACCGCCAACTCGCCCTCAAAGTCAAAGCGCTCGGTGGCGGCAGGCGTGGGCAGCGGGGCGCCGTGTGCGCTCAGGGTGTCGGCAAAACGGGTGAAGATGGCCGGGTAGGCGCTGTCGGCACGCTTCATCTCGGCCACATGGGTGTGGTAGTTCAGGCCCACGCAAAAGATCTTGCCCGGATTGGGGATCACCGGCAGCAGGTGTGCATCGCTGGCGCTCACGGTCTCGCCGCTGGCCTGGGCCGCCAGTTCCAAGGCATCGAGTTGCCCGGCCGCAATGACCGATTTCAGATCGGGGTACTGGGCCACAAACGCGGGCGGCGCCTTGCGCCACAGACCGTCTGCTTGCCACAGGCCATAGCTGGCCACTCCTTGGTGTTCAAAACTCACAAATCGCATGGCGTCCTCTTGGTTGGCATCGTCCGTCGATGCCGCGATCACGATGAGGGCCGAGTCTAGGCAGTCCAATCCCATCTTCATAGAATGAAATCCAAGATTTCAGCCATGCCTAAAATGGCATGGCTACAAAGGACAGCCATGCAGATTCAGGACCTGAAACTTTTTCTGGAAGTGGCCGAAGCCGGCAGCTTCACCAAGGTGGCCGCGCAGCGCCAGACGGTGCAATCGCACATCAGCCGACAGATCAGCAGCCTGGAGGCGCAATGCGGCAGCCCCTTGTTCCGGCGCACCGGTCGGGGGGTGGCCTTGACCGAATTTGGCGCACATGTGGCCACCCGGGCGCGCCAGTGGGTGCGCGAGACCGACGAGATGTTTGCCGACATCCGCCAGACCGCCCGGGTGCCGATGGGCGAGGTGCGGCTGGGCGTGCTGCCCTCGGCTGCCCACCCGCTGCTGAGCCACGTTTTTGGCCGCCTGCAACAGGACTACCCCAACATCCGCCTGAATGTGCGCGAGGGCCAGGGCAGCGAGCTGGACGCCATGCTGGACGCGGGCAGCGTGGACATGGCCATCCTGTTTCGCTACGACAAGCCGCGCAACCCCGATGAGACCTTGCTGGCCACCGCGCACACCTACCTGGTCTCGGGGCCAGGCCGCCCTTTGACGCAGGGCGAGACGGTGGAGTTTCGACGCCTGGAGGGCTTGCCACTGGTGTTGCCTCGCCGCCCAGGCCATTGGCGCGCGGTGCTCGACGAGGCCGCGCGCAGCCAGGGCTTTCCGCTACAAGCCGTGCTGGAGGCCGACTCCCTGCGCATGCAGATGGCGGTGCTGACCGACCACCCAAGCCTGTACGCCCTGCTGGGGCCGTTCTCGTTTGACCAGGCGGTGCGCAGCGGGCAGCTGCAAGCGGCCCGGGTGGTGGGGCCCGACCTCAAACGCTACGTGACCCTGGCCCACCCGCGACAGGGTCAGTTGACCCAGGCCAGCCGCATCGTGTCGCAATACATCCGCCAAACCGTGCAGCAATGGCAGGGCCGGATCATCGCGCC
Source organism: Pseudomonadota bacterium (assembly GCA_041157045.1). Lineage (GTDB taxonomy): Bacteria > Pseudomonadota > Gammaproteobacteria > Burkholderiales > Burkholderiaceae_C > Limnohabitans_A. The sequence continues at coordinate 1,525 of JBEBDJ010000077.1, read as the reverse complement.
AGGGTCGCAGGGCTAAACCCTGTCGGTTCCTCATCACATGGGGTTGTTGCGCAACACGTCGGGCCACAGGCCTGTTCTCGATGCGCACGGCAACGCCATCTTGCCACGCGATGTGCATTCAATCATGAACCATTTGTCGTACATTTTCTGCATTCAATTCGGCGCGCACATCCGAAACCTATACCTTGAAGGTATGATTGATGCACCTCATCCAACCAGTTCCACCTCAAAAGCCCTTGGACACCTTGCTTGATTGGGAGCGCAAGATCAAAGGTGGCCCGGTCTGGGATTTGCTGGTGGTGCAACAGCAGATGAAGGTCCGGCACATACGGCCCATGACCAGCCCAAACGCCGGGATTCAGATGTCCATGGAAATGGGGTGGAATTTGAGCCAGCTGATGGAGGAGTTCCAGGGTCTGCATGGCCATCATTACCGCGACTCCGAATGGGTCTGGCTACAAGGCGGGAGGCGAGACCCGTGTGCCGCCGACAGCTACCTGCTGCCCATCGATCCAACCGACGGAGGCGGCGCTGGTGCGCCAGAGCCCCGCATCTACCTGAAGTTCACGATCCCGCCCCCCCAACGGCACCTTGTGTTTGTTTCTGTTCACCACAGCCATTGATTCTTTGCGCCATGAAGACAACAGCCCCCGCCATCCAAGAAGACTGCCCGTTGTGCCAATCGGTTTGCCAGCAGGTGGTTCATGGGCACACCATGCGTTTTGGCCGTCGCACCATCGGACTCGATGGCTTGCGCAAATGGGTTTGCGGACAATGCGGGTTTGAATTCAATGACGAAACGCAGTCGGCGCACAACCTGCAAATCATCGAAGAAGCCACCCGCTCGCACCAGGGGGCGACGACGCCTGGCATGCTGCGAAAGCTCCGACGTCATTGGGGGCTGACCCAAGCCACTGCCTCCAGGATCTTTGGTGCGGGACCCAGTTCGTTTGCCAAATGGGAATCGGGTCAATCCAGGATGAGTCAGCCGTCGGCCCTGCTCATCCAGGCGGCCACACATGTGCCAGGGGTCATGACGTATCTGGCGGCGTTGGCACGATTGCCCCTGCGGCCCCATACCGAAACGATTTGGCATCGGGCACTGATGCAGGCGCAGCGCCAATCGGCTTATCAGGCGCTCTCGGTCCATCTTGAGATGGATTCTTTGAGAACATCAGGGCAACCCTCGCCTTCCCCGGACCTGGCCCGTTATCTCAAGGTCGCCGCCAATGCCCAACAGATTCGCTGGGAAACCCCGTCCATCTCGGGCACCGATGAAAGGGATGCCGCATGAGCCAACTCAGTCCCATCCAACTGCTGGCGTGCCAACCGCTCAAGTTGTGTGTCGAGTTGCCCATCGCAGCGCAAGATCGCGTGTCGACGCACGATCCCAGAGAACTGGGCCTCGAGTTCTACAAACAGATCCAGTTGCTGGAGCCCCAAGACACCCAGGGTGAGGATGCGTTTGCGATGGCCCACACCTACCAGGTCTCACTGGGGGTCCGCTCGACGATGGGTCGCCCCT
>JBEBDJ010000076.1:0-20544 GCA_041157045.1 Pseudomonadota bacterium | reverse complement strand
CCGCCGACCGGCAAGGCCGGTGAGGCCAGCCAGATCAGCTGCAGCAGGGGCGTGAGCTCAGGCATGCGGGGCAGGGGGATGCTGGTGACCGTGGTCGTGGTCGTGGCCGTGGTCGTGGTCGTGGCCGTGGTCGTGGTCGTGTTTGTGGCTGTGTGCATGCCCATGAGAATGACCGTGGCCATGGTCATGGTCGCAGCACGCCGCGCCTGTTGCGGGCGCATGACCGTGGCTGTGCGCATGATCGTGGCCGTGATCGTGATCATGCGAATGCCCGTGATCGTGCGTGTGACCAGGACCGTGCGAATGCCCGTGATCATGCGAGTGCCCGTGCCCCTGCCCGTGACCATGTCCATGGTCATGCCCCAGCAAGGCGCTGTCGCCGTAAGCGCCGCCCTCGGGCTCGAAAGGCTCGTTGCGTTCCTGCACGGTCATGTGCAGGCTGCGCAGCAACTCGGCCAGCACATGGTCGGGCTCGATCTTCAGGTGGTCGGGCGCCAGCTCGATGGGCACATGGCGGTTGCCCAGGTGGTAGGCCGCCCGCATCAGGTCAAAGGGGCTGCCGTGCTCGGCGCAGGCGCTGATGTGCAGCACCGCCTGCGGCGCAGCGGCCACGCGCACCAGGCTGCCGTCCTCGGCCACCAGCACATCGCCCCCGCGCACCACGCTGCCGCGCGGCAGGAACACGCCCAGGCGTCGGCCCTGGCTGTCGGTGGCTTCGAAGCGGCTTTTCTGGCGGGTGTCCCAGTCCAGCGTCACCACGGCGGCGCGCTGGATCAGGACCTTGGCCAGGCCCTGGCCTTGGGGCATGCGTTTGGAACAGATGAGCATCAGAACAGGAAGTAGCGTTGGGTCATGGGCAGGCTGTGCGCCGGCTCGCAGCTCAGCAGCACGCCATCGGCGCGCACCGCATAGGTCTGGGCATCCACCTCCATGTGCGGCGCGTAGGCATTGTGAACCATGTCCTGCTTGCGCACCTGGCGGATCTGCCGCACCGCCGACAGCGGGCGCGACAGGCCATAACGCCCCTGCACCCCGTCGGCCAGCGCCGCCTGCGACACAAAGGTCAGCGAGCTGCGCGTGAGGCCGCCGGCAAACGCCCCAAACATGGGCCGGTAGTGCACCGGCTGCGGGGTCGGGATCGAGGCATTGGGGTCGCCCATGGCGGCCAGGGCGATCATGCCGCCCTTGAGCACCAGCGCCGGCTTGACGCCAAAAAAGGCCGGCTTCCAGATCACCAGATCGGCCCATTTGCCCACCTCGATGCTGCCCACCTCGTGGCTGATGCCGTGCGCAATCGCGGGGTTGATGGTGTACTTGGCGATGTAGCGCTTGACGCGCGCGTTGTCATGGCGGTCGTGGTCGCCCTCGAGCTTGCCGCGCTGGGCCTTCATCTTGTGCGCGGTCTGCCAGGTGCGGATGATGACCTCGCCCACGCGGCCCATGGCCTGGCTGTCGCTGCTCATCATGCTGATGGCGCCCAGGTCGTGCAGGATGTCCTCGGCGGCAATGGTCTCCTTGCGGATGCGGCTCTCGGCAAAGGCCAGGTCCTCGGCAATGGCCGGGTCCAGGTGGTGGCACACCATCAGCATGTCGACATGCTCGTCCAGCGTGTTGACGGTGTAGGGCCGGGTTGGGTTGGTCGACGAGGGCAGCACATTGGCGTGACCCACCACCTTCAGGATGTCGGGCGCGTGGCCGCCCCCGGCGCCTTCGGTGTGGAAGGTGTGGATGGTGCGGCCCTTGAAGGCGGCCACGGTGTCCTCCACAAAGCCCGATTCATTGAGCGTGTCGGTGTGGATGGCCACCTGCGTGTCGGTGGCCTCGGCCACGTCCAGGCAGTTGTCGATGGCCGCCGGGGTGGTGCCCCAGTCCTCGTGCAGCTTCAGGCCGATGGCGCCCGCGCGGATTTGCTCGTGCAGGGCCGCCGGTCGGCTCGCATTGCCCTTGCCCAGAAACCCCAGGTTCATGGGAAAGGCCTCGGCCGCCTGCAGCATGCGCTCGATGTGCCAGGGGCCGGGCGTGCAGGTGGTGGCAAAGGTGCCGGTGGCCGGCCCGGTGCCGCCGCCAAGCATGGTCGTCACGCCGCTCGAGAGCGCCTCGTCGATCTGCTGCGGGGCAATGAAGTGGATGTGCGAGTCGATGCCGCCCGCGGTCACGATCATGCCTTCGCAACTGATGACCTCGGTGCCCGGCCCGATGATGATGTCCACGCCCGGCTGGGTGTCGGGGTTGCCGGCCTTGCCAATGGCCACGATGCGGCTGTCGCGCAGGCCGATGTCGGCCTTGACGATGCCCCAGTGGTCCACGATCAAGGCATTGGTCAGCACGGTGTCGACCGCGCCCTCGGCGCGGGTGCGCTGGCTTTGCGACATGCCATCGCGGATGGTTTTGCCGCCGCCAAATTTCACCTCCTCGCCGTAGCCGCCGGCTTGCAAGGTGGCGTCGCGTTCGACCTCGATGATCAGGTCGGTATCGGCCAGGCGCACCCGGTCGCCCACGGTGGGGCCGAACATTTCGGCATAAGCACGTTTGCCCAGGGTGGCCATCTCATTGTCCTTTCTGTGCCGGGGCCGCCAGCGGCCCGTTGACCAGGCCCCGAAAGCCAATGACCACGCGCTCGCCCGCATAGTCCACCAGCTCGACCGTGCGCTGCTGGCCCGGCTCGAAGCGCACCGCCGTGCCGGCGGCAATGTTCAGCCGCATGCCGCGCGCGGCCTCGCGGTCAAAGGCCAGACCCGCATTGGTCTCGGCAAAGTGGTAGTGCGAGCCCACCTGGATCGGCCGGTCGCTGGTGTTGCGCACCAGCACGGTGGTGGTGCGGCGGCCCGGGTTCAGGGGCAGCTCGCCGTCGTCGATGAGGAGTTCGCCGGGAATCATGGCGTGCTCACTTTCGGCCCAGCCACACGGCGGCGATGGCAGCGATCAGGGCCACGCCCAGGCCCAGGGCGTCGGTGGCGTGCCAGTGGCTGCCGGCCAGGCCATGGCCGTCGTGGGCCTGGGCCAGCAGGGGCAGGGCGGTGGTGGCCAGGGCGGCCAGGTGCAAGCGTTTCATGGTGAGAGGTCTTTCTGCAGGATGCGGGTAGGGGTTCAGACGATGGGCTGGTGCACGGTGACCAGTTTGGTGCCGTCGGGGAAGGTGGCTTCGACCTGGATGTCGGGGATCATCTCGGCCACCCCATCCATGACATCGGCGCGGGTGAGGACGCTGCGGCCCTCGCTCATGAGCTGGGCCACGGTCTTGCCGTCGCGTGCGCCCTCCATCACAGCGGCGCTGATCAGCGCAATCGACTCGGGCACATTGAGCTTGAGGCCGCGGGCCTTGCGCCGCTCGGCCAGCAAGGCGGCGGTGAAGATCAGCAGCTTGTCTTTTTCGCGGGGGGTGAGTTCCATTTTGGTGCGTGGCCTTCCAGATGTGTGCGGTTCACAACCGGGCATGCAAGTCGCGTGCCCACGCGCGCATCTTATGGGCAAGGCGCGCGCGTGAACAGATTCCGTGCGTCCGCTTTGGTGCGTCAAACCGGCCAAAAAAGCTGGCACGGGCTTTGCGTAGGACTGTTCGGGCAATGCATCACGCCTTGTTTTCCTACAACCATCCTCTGGAGTGAACTCATGACAACTCGCCGCGCGCATCTCAAATCCCTCGGCCTTGTGGCTGCCCTGGCCGCCGCAGGTCTGGCCCAACCGGTGCTGGCCGCCGACACCATCAAGGTCGGTGTGCTGCACAGCCTCTCGGGCACCATGGCCATTTCTGAAACCGTGCTCAAGGACACGGTGCTGATGGCCATTGATGAAATCAACGCCAAGGGCGGCGTGCTGGGCAAGAAGCTCGAGCCCGTGGTGGTGGACCCCGCCTCGAACTGGCCGCTGTTTGCCGAGAAGGCCAAGCAGCTGCTGACGCAGGACAAGGTGGCGGTGGTGTTTGGCTGCTGGACCTCGGTGAGCCGCAAGTCGGTGCTGCCGGTGTTTGAAGAGCTCAACGGCCTGCTGTTCTACCCGGTGCAGTACGAAGGCGAAGAGCTGTCGAAGAACGTGTTCTACACCGGCGCCGCGCCCAACCAGCAGGCCATCCCGGCGGTGGACTACCTGATGAGCAAGGACGGCGGCAGCGCCAAGCGCTGGGTGCTGCTGGGCACCGACTATGTCTACCCCCGCACGACCAACAAGATCCTGCGCGCCTACCTCAAGAGCAAGGGCGTGGCCGACAAGGACATCGACGAGAAGTACACCCCGTTTGGTCACTCCGACTACCAGACCATCGTGGCCGACATCAAGAAATTCTCGGCCGGTGGCAAGACCGCTGTGGTCTCGACCATCAACGGCGACTCCAACGTGCCCTTCTACAAGGAGTTGGGCAACGCCGGCCTGAAGGCCAAGGACGTGCCGGTGGTGGCCTTCTCGGTGGGTGAAGAAGAGCTGCGCGGTGTGGACACCAAGCCGCTGGTGGGCCACCTGGCCGCCTGGAACTACTTCATGAGCATCAAGAACCCGGCCAACGACGAGTTCACCAAGAAGTGGGCCGCTTACGCCAAGGCCAAGAACATCGCCGGTCACAAGGACAAGCCGCTGACCAACGACCCGATGGAGGCCACCTACATCGGCATCAACATGTGGAAGCAGGCCGTCGAAAAGGCCAAGACCACCAATGTGGACGCCGTGATCAAGGCCATGGCCGGCCAGACCTACAAGGCGCCCTCGGGCATCGTCTCGAAGATGGACGAGAAGAACCACCACCTGCACAAGTCGGTGTTCATTGGCGAGATCAAGGCCGACGGCCAGTTCAACGTGGTGTGGAAGACGCCGGGCCCGGTCAAGGCCAAGCCCTGGAGCCCCTACATCCCCGGCAACGACAAGAAGCCCGACGAGCCCGCTGGCAAGTCGTCCTGATCGGCACCTTGCCGATGGCAGCGCCTGCGGGCGTTGCCCAAGCGCCCGGGCCTGACCGCTGCGGGCGCTTTTTTTGGGCACGCGCGTGCCCTGTGCTGGGGCTTGTGCCCAAGCCGTGGGGCCCATGCCCCGAGTTGGCGCGCAACTTGCATGGCATGGCCCAGGTGCCCACCGATGGCACGCACTGGAGTGAAACGATATGAAGCATGGACGATGGATGGGCGCGCTGCTCCTGGCCCTGGGGGCCTGGTGTGGTGGGGCCCAGGCCCTGACCGCCGAGCAGGCGCTGGCCATTTCAGTGGGCGAGACCGACGCCCGCATCGAGGCCCTGGGGCGCGCGCTGGCGCAACCCGATGAGCGCACCGCGGTGTTTTTGCAGGCCCTGGGCGAGGAGCAGGTCAAGCGGGTGGGCGATCGCGTGCTGCTGGTGCGCGATGGCCAGGCCCGCGACCCCGTCAGTGGCGAGGCCCTGCCCATGCCCGAGGCGCCCGAGGACGTGATCATCAACAACCGCTTGCGCGGCGAGATCGACGCCGCCTTGGCGGCGCTGCGCCTGTTTGCGCCCGATGTGCGCACGCGCCAGCAGGCCGCGCTGCAATTGCTCAAAGAGCCCGATGCCTCGCGCGCGGCGGTGCTGGACAAAGCGCTGGAGGCCGAGCGCGACGCCGCGGTGCGCACCTTGCTCACGCAGGCCCGCGCCGCGATTGCCCTGGGCAGCGAGCAGGCCGCCGAGCGCCTGCAGGCCGCGCGCACCCTGGGCGCCAGCGCCCAGCCCGAGGTGCAGCTGCTGCTCAATCAGCAACTGGCGCAAGAGCAGGACCCGGCGGTGCGCACCATTTTGCGGCAGTCGCTCGATTCGGTGCAGCGCGCCCTGCAATGGGGCGATCGCTTGGGCATTGTGTTCACCGGCCTGAGCCTGGGCTCGATCCTCTTGCTGGTGGCCCTGGGCCTGGCGATCACCTATGGCCTGATGGGCGTGATCAACATGGCGCACGGCGAGCTGATGATGATTGGCGCCTATGCCACCTATGTGGTGCAGGGGCTGTTTCGCCAATACTGGCCTGCTGGATTTGACGCCTACTTGCTGGTGGCCGTGCCGGTGGCCTTTGCCACCTCGGCCGCGGTGGGCGCGCTGATGGAGCGCACCGTGCTGCGCCACCTGTATGGGCGCCCGCTCGAGACCCTGCTGGCCACCTGGGGCCTGAGCCTGGTGCTGATGCAGGGCGTGCGCAGCTTGTTTGGCGCGCAGAACGTGGGCGTGGAAAACCCCGGCTGGATGAGCGGGGGCCTGTCGCTCTTGCCCAATCTGCAGCTGCCCTGGAACCGCCTGATCATCATTGGCTTTGCGGCCGTGGTGCTGCTGGGCATGGCGTTTTTGATTGCGCGCACGCGCCTGGGTTTGTTTGTGCGCGGCGTCACGCAAAACCGGCCCATGGCCGCCTGCATGGGCGTGCCCACCGCACGCGTGGACACCTGGGCGTTTGCGCTGGGGTCGGGCATTGCCGGCCTGGCCGGCTGCGCGCTCAGCCAGATCGGCAATGTGGGCCCCGACCTGGGGCAGGCCTACATCGTCGACGCCTTCATGGTGGTGGTGCTGGGCGGTGTGGGCCAGCTGGCCGGCACGGTCTGGGCCGCGCTGGGCCTGGGCCTGTTCAACAAATTCCTGGAAGGCTGGGTGGGCGCGGTGCTGGCCAAGATCGCGGTGCTGGTGTTCATCGTCATCTTCATCCAGAAGCGACCGCAAGGTCTGTTTGCCATGAAGGGGCGTGAGGCATGAGCCACCCCCAGCACCTGACCGCCGTGACCGTCCTGGCCTGCGGCCCCACCGCGCCCCTGGCCTGGCCCCTTGATGGAGCAATCACCCAATGACCCCACCCCGCATCACCCTGCCGCCGCCCAAGCCCCTGCTCAGCCGCAAGGCCTGGACCGCCTTCCTCACCTGCCTGATCGTGGTGAGCGCGCTGGTGCCGGCACTCAACCTGCTGGTGCCCGCTGGCAGCGTCTTTCACATGAGCGATTACGCGGTCTCGCTCACCGCCAAGATCATGTGCTACGCCATCTGCGCGCTGGCCATGGACCTGATCTGGGGCTACACCGGCATCCTCTCGCTGGGCCATGGCCTGTTCTTTGCGCTGGGCGGCTATGTGATGGGCATGTACCTGATGCGCCAGATCGGGCGCGATGGCAACTACCAGAGCGATCTGCCCGACTTCATGGTCTTTCTGGACTGGAAGGAACTGCCCTGGCACTGGGCCCTGTCCGACAGCTTTGCCGCCACCGTGCTGCTGGTGCTGCTGGTGCCGGGCCTGGTGGCGCTGGTGTTTGGCTTTTTTGCCTTCCGCTCGCGCATCAAGGGCGTGTACTTCTCGATCATCACGCAGGCCATGACCTATGCGGCCATGCTGCTGTTCTTTCGCAACGAGACGGGCTTTGGCGGCAACAACGGCTTTACCGATTTCAAGCGCATCCTGGGCATGTCGATCAGCACGCCGGGCATGCGCATGACGCTGTTTGTCATCACCGGCCTGACCTTGCTGGGCTGCTTTTTGCTGGCGCGCGCGCTGGTGCAAAGCAAGTATGGCCGCGTGCTGCAGGCCATCCGCGACGCCGAGGGCCGCGTGATGTTCAGCGGCTACTCGCCAGTGCCCTACAAGCTCAGCATCTGGGTGATCTCGGCGGTGATGTGCGGCGTGGCCGGTGCCCTGTACGTGCCCCAGGTGGGCATCATCAACCCGGGCGAGATGAGCACCGCCGCCTCGATCGAAATCGCGGTCTGGGCGGCCGTGGGCGGCCGTGGCACCCTGATCGGCCCGGTGCTCGGGGCCTTTTTGGTCAACGGGGCCAAGAGCTGGCTCACGGTGACCGCCCCCGAGTTCTGGTTGTATTTTCTGGGCGCGCTGTTCATTGCCGTGACCCTGTTCTTGCCCAAAGGCCTGGTGGGCCTGGTGGCCCGCATCAAAGCCATGGGAGGCCGCGCATGACCCCGGATCTGCTTCAACAAGGCGCCAGCCGCGTGCAGGAGCACCAGGCGCAGCAGCGCCAGGCCACCGAATCGGGCGGCCGCAACGCCGGCTATGGCCGCGTGCTGACCGACCGCAAGGCGCTGGACACCAGCCACGGCCGCATCCTGTACCTGGAGGATGTGAGCGTGAGCTTTGACGGCTTCAAGGCCATCAACGGCCTGAGCCTGGACATTGCGCCGGGCGAGCTGCGCTGCATCATCGGCCCCAATGGCGCGGGCAAGACGACGATGATGGACATCATCACCGGCAAGACGCGGCCCGACCAGGGCAAGGTGTTCTTTGGCAGCACCATCGACCTGCTGCGCCACAATGAACCGCAGATTGCCCAATTGGGCATTGGCCGCAAGTTCCAAAAGCCCACGGTGTTCGAGGCGCTCACGGTGCTCGAGAACCTGGAGCTGGCCTTGCACACCGACAAATCGGTGAGCGCCTCGATGCGCTTTCGGCTTGACTCGGCGCAGCAAGACCGCATCGCCGAGGTCTTGCACACCATCCACCTGGCGGACCAGTCGGTCAGCGTGGCGGGCACGCTCAGCCATGGCCAGAAGCAGTGGCTCGAGATCGGCATGCTGCTCATGCAAGAGCCCAAGCTGCTGCTGCTCGATGAGCCGGTGGCGGGCATGACCGACGACGAAACCGAGCGCACCGCCGAGCTGTTCCTGAGCCTCAAGGGCCGGCACTCGCTGATGGTGGTGGAGCACGACATGGGCTTTATCCGCCGCATCTCCGACATCGTCACCGTGCTGTGCGATGGCGCGGTGCTGGCGCAGGGCACGCTCGATCAGGTGCAAGCCGACGAGCGCGTCATCGAGGTCTATCTGGGCCGCTGAACACACAAGGATCAAGCCATGCTGGACGTCAAGCAAATCCAACAATACTACGGCGGCTCGCACATTCTGCGCGGGGTCGATGTGCAGGCCCACACCGGCAAGGTGACGGTGCTGCTGGGCCGCAACGGGGTGGGCAAGACCACCTTGCTCAAATCGCTCATGGGCCTGGTGCCCATCCGCAGCGGCCAGGTCACCCTGGACGGGCAGGACCTGAGCCGCGCCAAGCCCTACGAACGCGCCGCCGCTGGCATTGGCTATGTGCCGCAGGGCCGCGAGATCTTTGCGCGCCTGACGGTGGAGGAAAACCTGCGCATGGGCCTGGCCACGCGGCCGGCCAGCGAGCGCGTGCCCGAGGTGCTGTTCCAGCTCTTTCCGGTGCTGCGCCAGATGCTGCATCGGCGCGGCGGTGACCTCTCGGGCGGGCAACAGCAGCAACTGGCGATTGCGCGCGCACTGGCGGCGCGCCCGCGCCTCCTGATCCTGGACGAGCCGACCGAGGGCATCCAGCCCAACATCATCCAGGACATCGGCCGCGTGATCCGTCAATTGGCCGATGTGGGCCTGGAGGGCCAGCGCATGGCAATCTTGCTGTGCGAGCAGTACTACGACTTTGCGCAGGCCCTGGCCGACGACTACCTGGTGATGGACCGCGGCGAGGTGATCGCCCGCGGCCCCGGCCACGAAATGGCCGAGCGCAACATCCAGCAGTTGGTGGCGATCTAAACGGCGGCGGCCGCGCTGGCGCCCGGCCGCTTCACATCCGCCACAGGCGCGGCCAGGTGCCAGGGCGCTGCCAGAGGTGTTCGCGCCAGGCGGCCCACACCGGGCGCAGCAGGTCGAGCGCGGGCTCGATCACCGGGGACAGGGTGCGCAGCACCAGCACCTGCGGGTGCGGCTGCGTGGCACCGGCCTGCAGGCCCAGCGCCGGGTCCACCGCGTCCATGCGCGCGCGCGCCAGGCGCAGCGCCTCCTCGGCGCGCTCGCGCGCAATCGGGCGGCCGCTGGCAAACACCAAGGTGGCCAGCGCGCGCTGGCCCGCCATGGCCAGTGGGCTGTCCAGCCAACGCCGGTCGGCCGCGTCGATGCGGCCCCGTTCGAGCCACACGCCCTCGATTTCCAGGTGCTGGCGAAACACGCCCTGCTCAAAGGGTTGCTGTGCGTGCGGCAGACCCAGGGCGCACAGGTCCCAGGCCATCATCTCGGCGCTGGGGGCCAGGGCAAAGCGGGCGCGGTTGAGCGCGTCGCAGGCCGGGAAGGCAATCGTCTCAAGGGGCAGCCACTCCAGGCGCGCGCCGTCTTCGAGCACCGCGCGCACCTGCTGCGTGGCCAGCCCCGCCTCGGAGCGGTAAAAGCGTGTGGCCCCTGGGGTGGTCACCAGCGCGTGGCTGTTCGCCCCCACGGTGACCTGCATGTCGAGCGTGTCGCCCCCGACCAGCCCCCCGGGCGGGTGGACCAGCACGTTGTGGCACACCGTGTCGCCCTCGGGGTAGAGGCTTTGCAGAATGCGCAGCGGCCCGTCGTGCTGGTACCGCGCCACGCTGCGACCCGCCTCGCTGGCATAGTCCAGCGCCAGGCGCGCATGCCAGCCCATGGGCTTACTCGTTTTGCGAGCCGCGGTGGGCCCAGGCGGTGGTGTGCTTCTCGACGTAGCTAAAGAGCTCGTACATCACCATGGCCATCGCGCCCACCACGACCAGGCCCGAGAAGGCCAGGCCCATCTGCATGGCCGAGCCGGCCGAGATCAGCAGGTAGCCAATGCCCTCGTTGGCGGCGGTCATCTCGGACACGGTGGTGCCCACAAAGGCCAGCGTGATGGCGACCTTGAGCGAGCCGTAAAAATAAGGCATGGAGCGCGGCAGGCCCACTTTGACCAGCACGTCCCAGCGCTTGGCGCCCAGCACCCGCAGCACGTCCTCGAGCTCGGGCTCGAGCGTGGCCAGGCCGGTGGCGATGTTGACCATGATGGGGAAGAAGCTGATCAAGAAGGCCGTCAGGATGGCCGGGCCGATGCCAATGCCAAACCACACCACCAGGATCGGCACAAAGGCCGCCTTGGGCAGCGCATTGAAGGCCGTCATGAGCGGGTAGACCGCGGCATAGGCAATGCGCGAGCTGCCAATCACAAAGCCCAGCAGCACGCCCACCACAATGGCCAGGCCAAAACCGGCCATGGTGACCCAGAAGGTGCGCCAGGCGTGGCCGCCAATGACGGGGGCAAATTCAATGGTTTGCTGGGCGATGCGGCTGGGACTGGGGAAGACGAATTCCGAGACCGCAAACACGCGGCACAGGGCTTCCCAAATCAGCAGGGTCAGCGCCAGCAGGACCCAGGGCGACCAGCGTTCGAGTGTTCGTTTGTTCATGGCAATGGGCCCTTACTGGTTGATCACCGCGCCGCTCTTGCGGATGGCGCCGATGTGGCCGCGCAGCTCGTGCACGATGTCGGTAAATTGCGGGGTGTAGGTCACTTCCAGGTCGCGCGGGCGCGGCAGGTCGATGTGGCGCTTGACCACAAAGCGGCCCGGGCCCTTGCTCATCACGTACACGGTGTCGGCCAGGAACACCGATTCGCGCAGGTCGTGCGTGACCAGGATCACGTTGAAGCGTTGCGCGCTCCAGAGGTCGCGCAGCGTGCACCACAGCTCTTCGCGGGTGAAGGCGTCGAGCGCGCCAAAGGGCTCGTCGAGCAGGAGCATCTTGGGCTCGTGAATCAGCGCGCGGCAAATGCTGGCGCGCTGCTGCATCCCGCCCGAGAGCTGCCAGGGGTATTTGTCTTCGTAGCCGCCCAGGCCCACGGTCTGCAAGAGGCGGCGCGCCCGCGCCATGTATTCCTCTTTTTTCTGCTTGAAGTTCGAGCGGTAGGGCTCGACGATCTCAAGGGGCAGCAGGACGTTGTCGATGGTGCTGCGCCAGGGCAGCAGCGAGGGCGCCTGAAAGGCCATGCCGCTGATCTTGAGCGGCCCGGTCACGGGCTGGCCGTCCACCAGGATCTTGCCGCGGCTGGGCATTTTCAGGCCGGTGGTGAGCTTCATGAAGGTTGACTTGCCGCAGCCCGAGGGGCCGACGATGGCAATGAACTCTCCCTGGCGCACCTGCAGGTTGATGTCTTCCACCGCAAAGTGGTTCTGGGCCAGCAACTCATCGTTGTAGGCCAGCCAGACGTTCTGGAAATCGACAAAGGCGTCTTGGGTCATGGTGTGGGGCGCTGTGGGCACCAAAAAAGCGCGGCACCAAGGCCGCATTCACAATGCGCGGACCCGCGCTCAGGCCCGCATCCAGGGCGGCGCATGAACGCAGCGGGCGTTCATGCGGTCCGCCAACTCAGATCACTTGCGCGGCAGGACGTCGAGGTCTTTGGCCGCGGGCAGGTAGCTGCCGTTCCACACGTCCTCAACCTTGACGCGCGTCTTGGTGCCGAAGGCGTCCGAGACCTGCGAGGCCATCAGCGCCAGGCGCCCACCGTTGACCTGGCCGAAGCCTTCCTTGCGCGCATCGGCGCTGTTGATCACGGTGTCGATGGCCAGCTTCAGGCGGCGGGTTTCGAGCTCGGAGTTGATGATGCCGTCGCGCGCCTTGACGGTCTCGATCGACTTGGCCGGATCGGCGATCACGTCCTTCACGCCCTTGGCAAAGGCGGTCAGGAAGGCCTTCACCGCGGCGGGGTTCTCTTTCAGGATTTTGGGCGAGGCGATGATGGCGTTGCCGTAGAGCTTGACGCCGTAGTCGGGGTACTGCAGGACCACCACGTCATCGGCCTTGACGCCACGCGCTTCAATGTTCAGCAGCGAGGTGAAGGTGAAGCCGGTGATGGCGTCCACATCGCCGCGCACCAGCATGGTCTCGCGCAGCGGCGGGTCCATGGCGGTCCAGTTGACGTTGCCAATGTTGTTGGCCTTGGCAAAGATCGGGAAGGCACGGCGGCCGGCGTCAAACACCGGGGCGCCCAGCTTCTTGCCGGCCAGGTCGGCGGGGGTCTTGATGCCCGACTTCTTGAGCGCCATGACCGACGCCGGGGTGTTGTTGTAGACCATCATGATGGCCACCGGCTTGTTGGGCGCGTCGGGGTTGTTGGCATGGAACTCCATGAGCGCGGCCAGATCGGCAAAACCCAGGTCGTAGGTGCCCGAGGCGACGCGGGTGACAGCGCCGCCCGAGCCGTTGCCCGCGTCCACCGTCACATCCAGCTTGGCATCCTTGAAATAACCCTTGGCCACCGGCACCAGAAAAAGGGCCGCAGGGCCTTCAAAGCGCCAGTCGAGTTGGAATTTGATGGGGGTGGTTTGCGCCACGGCGGCACCAACGCTGGCCAGGGCGGCCAGGGCCACCGTGCTCTGGATAAAAAGTCGCTTGTTCATGGGATGGGCTCCTAGGGGGTCAATATGCCGACAACCGGCAGACACAGGTCTGCTAGCAAGATCAATACCCATTATCTTGCATACACATGCGTTCACGTCCTCGGGCGACTCCCTAGTTGGGTGCAAAAAAATGGCGCACCGGACAAGGGTGCGCCATTTTGGTGCGCCACGCCCCAGGCGCAGGCGCGCGCTGGGCCGCGGGCGGCTTAGACGCGGGCGCGGGCCGCGGCGACCGCCGTCATGTTGAGCACCCGGCGCACCGTGGCCGCCGGGGTCAGGATGTGCGCATTGCGCGCCGTGCCCATCAGGATGGGGCCCACGGTCACGCCACCGCTGGTGGTGGTCTTGAGCACGTTGTAGAGGATGTTGGCCGCATCCAGATTGGGGCAGACCAGCAGGTTGGCCGAGCCGGTCAGCGAGCTGTCCTCGAGGTAGGCGTCGCGGATCTCGGGTTGCAAGGCGGCGTCGCCGTGCAGCTCGCCATCGCACTCGATGTCGGGGTGTTGCGCCACGAACAGATCGCGCGCCAGACGCATCTTGCGTGCCGAGGCGCGCTTGGACGAGCCATAGCTCGAGTGCGACAAAAAGGCCACCTTGGGCACGATGCCAAAGCGCTCGATCTCGCGCACCGCCATCCCCGCGATCTCGGCCAGTTGCTCGGCCGAGGGGTCTTCGTTGACATAGGTGTCGGTGATGAAGATCGGGCCCAGGTTGCTCATCAAGGCGTTGAGCGCGGCGTAGTTGCTGACCCCGGCCTGGCGGCCGAGGATGCTGTCGATGCGCTCGAGATGCGTCATGTAGCTGCCGGCCAGGCCGCAGATCATGGCGTCGGCGTCGCCCAGCGCCACCATCAGCGAGCCGATGATGGTGTTGGAGCGGCGCACCGCGGCCTTGGCCACGGCGGGCGAGGCCCCGTTGCGCTTCATCAGCGCGTGGTAGTGCTCCCAGTACTGGCGGAAACGCGGATCGTCCTCGGGGTTGACGTTGGTCACGTCCTCGCCCAGGCGCAGGCGCAGGCCGGCCTTCTGTATGCGCGCCGCGATCACCCCGGGGCGACCGATCAGGATCGGGTGGGCCAGCTTCTCGTCAATGGCCATCTGGGCGGCCCGCAGCACGCGCTCGTCCTCGCCGTCGGCGTAGGCCACACGCTGCAGGTCACCGCGCGCCCGCGCCGCATTGAACACCGGACGCATCAGCAGGCCGGTCTGGGTCACAAAGGTCTGCAGGTGTTGGCGGTACGCGTCCAGATCGGCCAGGGGGCGGGTGGCCACGCCCGAATCGGCCGCGGCCTTGGCCACCGCCGGTGCAATGCGCAGGATCAGGCGGGTGTCAAAAGGCTTGGGGATCAGGTAGTCGGGGCCGAACACCAGGTCCTGGCCGGCGTAGGCGTTGGCCACTTCCTCGCTGATGTCGGCCTTGGCCAGGTCGGCGATCTGGCGCACACAGGCCAGCTTCATCTCTTCGGTGATCTTGGTCGCGCCGCAGTCCAGTGCGCCCCGGAAGATGTAGGGGAAGCACAGCACGTTGTTGACCTGGTTGGGGTAGTCCGATCGGCCGGTGGCGATGATGCAGTCCGGCCGCGCGGCCTTGGCCACCTCGGGTCGGATTTCGGGCTCGGGGTTGGCCAGGGCCAGGATGATGGGGCGGTCGGCCATGCTCTTGACCATGGCCGCGGTCATCACGCCAGGGGCCGAGCAGCCCAGGAACACATCGGCCCCATCGACCGCGTCGGCCAGGGTGCGCGCGTCGGTGTCTTGCGCATAGCGGGCCTTGGACTCGTCGTAGCCCCCGGGGCGGCCCTGGTAGATCACGCCCTTGGAGTCGCACACAAAAATGTTGCGCGGGTCCACGCCCAGGCCCACAAACACGTCCAGGCAGGCGATGGCGGCCGCGCCGGCGCCCGAGACCGCCACCTTGACCTTGCCAATGTCCTTGCCCACCAGCTCCAGGCCGTTGACCAGGGCCGCGGCCGAGATGATGGCGGTGCCGTGCTGGTCGTCGTGGAAGACCGGAATGTTCATGCGCTCGCGCAGCTTGCGCTCGATGTAGAAGCACTCGGGCGCCTTGATGTCCTCGAGGTTGATGCCGCCCAGCGTGGGCTCCATGGCGGCAATGATGTCGACCAGCTTGTCGGGATCGCGCTCGGCCAGCTCGATGTCGAACACGTCGATGCCGGCAAATTTCTTGAACAGGCAGCCCTTGCCTTCCATCACCGGCTTGCCCGCCAGCGGGCCGATGTCGCCCAGGCCCAGCACCGCCGTGCCGTTGGTGATCACCGCCACCAGGTTCCCGCGCGAGGTGTAGTCAAAGGCCTTGGACGGGTCGGCCTGGATATCCAGGCAGGGGTAGGCCACGCCCGGCGAGTAGGCCAGCGACAGGTCGCGCTGGTTGGACAGCGGCTTGGTCGGCGTGATCGAAATCTTGCCGCGCGTGGGCAGGCGGTGGTAGTCGCGTGCGGCATCGCGCAGGGCTTGTTCGGCGGGGGTCAGGTCGGACATGGGCTGGTCTCGCTAGCGTTGGGCGCCGCCGCCACAGGGGCCAGGCGCAATGGGGACAAGGTCAGAGGGTAACCGATTCATTCGTGACCAAAAAGCAAAACAGCCTCCTGGGCCGGGGCACAGGAGGCTGCGTCAGCGGGAGCTGGCTCAGTGGGCGTCGGCCTGCTTGGCCGCTTCAATGGCCTCGCGGCTGTCGCCCTTGGCGCCATTGAAGAACAGGTTCAGGGCCACGGCGCTGATGGAGGCCAGCAGAATGCCCGACTCGATCAGCGGGTGCAGGCCATGCGGCATCCACTGCTTGAAGTTGGGGGCAATCAGCGGGATCATGCCGATGCCGATCGAGATGGCCACGATCAGGGCGTTGAAGCGGTTGTTCTTGAAGTCCACGCCGCCCAGGATGCGGATCCCGGTGGCGGCCACCATGCCGAACATCACCAGACCGGCACCGCCCAGCACCACGGTGGGCAGGGACTCGACCAGGGCCGCCATCTTGGGCAACAGGCCCAGGGCGATCAGGATCAGGCCACCGGCCACGCAGACAAAGCGGCTCTTGACGCCGGTCACCGCCACCAGGCCCACGTTCTGCGAGAAGCTGGTGTAGGGGAAGGTGTTGAAGATGCCGCCGATCAGGGTGCCCAGACCGTCGGTGCGCAGACCGGCCGAGAGGGCCTTCTGATCCACCTTGCGGTCGGTCATTTCGCCCAGCGCCAGGAACATGCCGGTGGACTCGATCATCACCACGATCATGACCAGGGTCATGGTCAGGATCAGCACCGGCTCAAACACCGGGGCGCCAAAGTGGAAGGGGGTGATCACGTCAAACCAGGCGGCCTTGCCGACCTTCTCGAAGGTCATCATGCCCATGGCGGTGGCGACCACGCCGCCGATCACGATGCCCAGCAGCACCGAGATATTGGCCACAAAGCCCTTGGCAAAGCGCGAGATCAGCAGGATCGAGACCAGCACCAGGGCGGCAATGCCCACGCCGCTGAGTTCGGCGTACTTGGGGTTGGCCATCTTGGGCAGCAGGGCCAGGCCTTGCGGCACCGGCGGCACGCTGGCGCCCGGGGCGGCAGCAGCAGCGGTGGCGGCATCGAGCCACTGCTTGTGCGCCGGATCCACAATCGACGGGGCCGTCGGGCCGACCGGGTTGCCAAAGATCCAGTTGATGCCAATGCGCATCAGGCTGATACCGATCACCGCGATGATGGTGCCGGTGACCACGGGCGGGAAAAAGCGCAGCATGCGACTGACCAGGGGCGCGATCAGGATCGAGATCAAGCCCGCGCCAATGATGGAGCCAAAGATGATTTGTGCCCCACCCGCCCCCGGGTTGGCGTTGGCCATGGCCACCATGGGGGCGACGGCCGCAAAGGTCACGCCCATCATCACCGGCAGGCGGATGCCGAACCACTGGGTGGCGCCCAGCGACTGGATCAGGGTGACCAGACCGCAGCAGAACAGGTCCGCCGAGATCAGAAAGGCCACGTCTTCGGGGCTGAGCTTGAGGGCCCGGCCGATGATGAGCGGCACAGCGACCGCGCCGGCATACATCACCAGCACATGCTGCAGGCCCAATGCCGCGAGCTTGCCCGAGGGCAGTCGCTCGTCGACGGGATGAACGGCGGTTGTCATGAGATGTCTCCTGTCAAGGTGGATCGGAATGGAGTGCATACAGGTGTACGCGACTTTGTGTGAGAAAGTGTATACAGTTTGGCATGCGCCGAAACTATGGATAACCCTAGGTGCTGGCGGGCATCAAAAAAAGGGGGGCGGGCGCGTGCCGCGCCGTCTCAAAGCTCTTCGATGCGCCGGGGCGGGAAGCTGTCCCAGGCCTGGCAGCCCGGGCAATGCCAGAAATAGTCGCGCGTCTCAAAGCCGCAGGCGGCGCAGCGGTAGCGCGCCAGCGGGCGGCAGGCTTGCTCCAGCGCGCGCTCGACCGAGCCGGGCAGGGCGGTGGTTTGCGGCTGCGTGGCCAGCCAGCGCTGGGTGGCCAGCAGCGAGGGACTGCGCTCCAGGTGCGCCAGCAACTGCTGCTCGCTTGGCGCCAGGCGCTGCAGGGCATCGAGCAGGTCGATGCAGGGTTGGCTGGCCTGCAGGGGCTGCAGCAGCGCCAGGGCCTGCGCCTGGCGGCCGCTGGCCAGCGCGGCCTCGGCCAGCGCCGATGCGGCCAGCGGCAAGGCGGGCGAGGGCGGATCGAACAGCGCGCTCAGCGTGTCAAAGGCCTGCGCGGGCTGCTGCTGCGCCAGCTGGATCTGGCCCAACAAAAGGCGCGCACGCGAGGACTCGGGCAAGGTGTTGAGCGTGTCTTGCAGCAGGGCCTGGGCGCCGGCCACATCGCCTTGCTGCATGCGCTCGCGCGCCTGTTCGCAGCGGTAATGCGCGCGGCGTGGGGCAAACGAGGCCTCGCCCGACTGCTCCAGCAGTTGCGCCACCTCGGCCGCATGCGCCCAGTCGCGCGAGCGCTCGTAAATGGCCAGCCGGGCCAGCCGGGCCTGGCCAGCAAAACGCGTGCCCTCCAGCCGGGTGAGGGCGTCTTCGGCGCGATCAAGCAGACCGGCCTTGAGGTAGTCCATGGCCAGCGCATGCTGGGCACGCTCGCGGTCGGCCTGGCTCAGGTCCGCGCGCGAGAGCAGGTGCTGGTGCACCCGCACCGCCCGGTCGTAGTCACCCCGGCGGCGAAACAGATTGCCCAGGGCAAAGTGCAGCTCCGAGGTGTCGGGGTCGTTTTGCACGGCCTCGATGAAGGCGTCGATGGCCTGGTCCTGCTGCTCGTTGAGCAGGTGGTTCAGGCCCCGGAAATAGGCGCGCGGGGCCTCGCGGTGCGCCATGCGCCACTGGCGCAGGTCCAGGCGCGAAGCGACCCAGCCCAGCACAAAGGCCAGGGGCAGACCGATCAGCAGCCAGCTTGGGTCAAGCGCCATGGGTGCGGTCGTCCAATGGGGTGAGGGTGGAGGCGGGCAGGCCGGCGGGCATGGCCACCGGGCCAGCAGCGGCCGGGGTGGCTGGGGTGTCGGGGGCGGCGGCGGCGGCCGGGGCGTCGCTGGCCGCGTGTTGGCGGCGCGCGGCCTGGCGCTGGCGCCACCAACGCGGCACCATGCCCAGCACCCCGCTGATCAGGCCCAGCACAAAAGCGGCCAGCACCACCACCACGGTGGGCGCCTGCCAGTAGGTGCCAAAGAAAAAATGGACCCGTGTTTCCTGCTGATTGTTCAGCGCAAATGCAAACAGGGTAAAAAAAACGGCTGCCTTGAGGATCACTCGAAGCAGCCGGAGCAGTCGTTTCATGGATGCGCCTCGGCCAGTGCTGACCGGAATTCTAAGCCCTGGCGCCTGCGCTTGGGCGCCATGAGCCGGGTCATCAGGCCTCGGGCGGCGGCATCTGGCCGCTGTCCACCGCCTCGCGCAAGGCCTTGCCGGCCTTGAAGTGCGGCACCCGCTTTTCGGGCACCTGCACCTGCTCGCCCGAGCGGGGGTTGCGCCCCACACGGGCTGGGCGATGCGTGACGGCAAAGCTGCCAAAGCCGCGGATCTCGATGCGATGGCCCTTGACCAGGGCCTCGCTCATGGCGTCGAGCATGGTCTTGACGGCCAGCTCGACGTCGCGATGCGTGAGCTGCGCAAACCGGCTGGCCAGCGCCTCCACAAGGTCCGAACGCGTCATGATGGGCCTTCACGGCGGACCGCCGGCCAGGGCCGGCGGTGCCGACGATCAGTTGTTGCCGCCGTCCAGCTTGGCGCGCAGAAGGGCGCCCAGGCTGGTCGTGCCAGCGTTTTCACGCGTGGACTGCTGCGACAGGCTGGCCATGGCTTCTTGCTGGTCGGCCGCATCCTTGGCGCGGATCGACAGGGCGATGCTGCGGCTCTTGCGGTCGATGTTGGTCACCACGGCGGTGACTTCGTCGCCTTCCTTGAGCACCGAGCGGGCATCTTCGACGCGGTCGGCCGAGATTTCCGAGGCACGCAGGTAGCCGATGACGTCTTCGCCCAGGTCGACTTCAGCGCCCTTGGGATCAACGGCCTTGACCTTGCCGGTCACCACAGAACCCTTGTCGTTGACCGACACGAAGGTGGTGAAGGGGTCGGCGTCGAGCTGCTTGATGCCCAGCGAGATGCGCTCGCGCTCGACGTCCACAGCCAGCACGATGGCGTCGACTTCCTGGCCCTTCTTGTACTCGCGCACGGCTTGCTCGCCCGGCTCGTTCCAGGACAGGTCCGACAGGTGCACCAGGCCGTCGATGCCGGCGGCCAGACCCACGAACACGCCGAAGTCGGTGATCGACTTGATCGGGCCCTTGACGCGGTCGCCGCGCTTGGTGTTCTGGGCAAATTCCTGCCAGGGGTTGGCACGGCACTGCTTCATGCCCAGCGAGATGCGGCGCTTGTCTTCGTCGATTTCGAGGACCATGACCTCGACCTCGTCGCCCAGCGACACGACCTTGCTCGGGGCCACGTTCTTGTTGGTCCAGTCCATTTCAGAGACGTGCACCAGGCCTTCGATGCCAGGCTCGAGTTCCACAAACGCGCCGTAGTCGGCGATGTTGGTGACCTTGCCGAACATGCGGGTGCCTTGCGGGTAGCGGCGCGAGACGCCCATCCAGGGGTCGTCGCCCATTTGCTTGAGGCCCAGCGAAACGCGGTTCTTCTCGGTGTCGAACTTGAGGATCTTGGCGGTGATTTCCTGGCCAGCCTGCACCACTTCGCTCGGGTGACGCACGCGTCGCCAGGCCATGTCGGTGATGTGCAGCAGACCGTCGATGCCGCCCAGGTCGACGAACGCACCGTATTCGGTGATGTTCTTGACCACGCCGGAGACGATGGCGCCTTCTTTGAGGTTTTCCATCAGCTTGGCGCGCTCTTCGCCCATGGAGGCTTCGATCACGGCACGGCGTGAGAGCACCACGTTGTTGCGCTTGCGGTCGAGCTTGAT
This sequence comes from Pseudomonadota bacterium, assembly GCA_041157045.1. Taxonomy (GTDB): domain Bacteria; phylum Pseudomonadota; class Gammaproteobacteria; order Burkholderiales; family Burkholderiaceae_C; genus Limnohabitans_A. The sequence goes on along the minus strand of JBEBDJ010000076.1, from coordinate 24 downwards.
GACCTTGAATTCCATGGTCTTGTT
>JBEBDJ010000075.1:0-5939 GCA_041157045.1 Pseudomonadota bacterium | reverse complement strand
ATGCCCAGACCGAGGCCGGCCTGGGCGACCCGCCCGGCATGCGCCTGTCCGATTGCAGCACGCAGCGCAACCTGTCGGATGCGGGCCGCGCCCAATCGCGCGCCCTGGGGGCTTGGTGGCGCGCCCAGGGCTTGCCGCCGCCCAAGGTGCTCAGCAGCCAGTGGTGCCGCTGTCTGGATACCGCCCGCCTGGCCTTTGGCCAGGCCGAGCCCTGGACCGCCCTGAACTCCACCTTTGCCGGCCAGGGTCAGCCCGAGGTGCAGCGCCAGCAGGTGCTCGAGCGCCTGCGCCAGCGCAGCGCCCAGCCCCAGGTCTGGGTCACGCACCAGGTCATCATGACCGCGGTCACGGGCGAATATCCGGCCATGGGAGAAGGCTTTGCGGTCGATGCGCGCGCTCGCCTGCAGGCGCGCGCCATCATCGCGGCATGACGCATCTTCAAACCTTGTGGCCTTCCGTGGCCCTTGCCGTTCTGGCTGGCCTGGGGGCGGGCGCAGCCTGGGCCCAAGAGCCGCCTGCGCTGCGGGTGGGCGCGCTCTTGTGGGACCGCACCGAGGTCACGGTGGCCCAGTTTGCGCGCTTTGTGCAAGCCACCGGCCGGGTCACCCAGGCCGAACGCGAGGGCGGCGGCTTTGAGTACGTGGGGGGCTGGCAGCGCCGCCCTGGCTGGACCTGGCGCCAGCCCGATGGCCAGCCTGTGCGCGACGATGTGCCCGCGGTGCACCTGAATTTTGCCGAGGCCCAGGCCTACTGCCAGTGGCGTGGCGCCCGCCTGCCCACCGCCGCCGAGTGGCAATCGGCCGCGTATGTGGAGCAGCGCAGCGACCCGCCGGCGCCATTCCAGCGCGCTCGCCGTTACCCCTATCCCACGGGCGAGACCCCGCAGGGCGCCAACACCAGCGACCCCGATCCCTGGCCGCGTGCGGCGCCCGCCGGGGCCACGGCCGCCGGCGTCAACGGCTTGTTCGACATGGGGGCCAATGTCTGGGAGTGGGTGCAGGATGCGCAGGGCGATGAGCGGCGCACCATGGGCGGCTCGTGGTGGTACGGCGCGCACCAGATGCGCGCCGACGTGGTGGCCTACAAACCCGCGTCCTTCTACGCCGTCTACATCGGTTTTCGGTGTGTGAGGCCGGTGCCATGAACAGCCCCTGGCCCGATGCCTACCAGGCCCTGGTGGTGGGCGCCAGCGGCGCCATTGGCGGCGCGCTGGTGCAAGCCCTGCAACACGACCCGCGCTGCGCCCGCGTGCTGGGCCTGGACCGCCAGCACGCGCCGGTGATCGAGCTGCGCGACGAGGCCACCCTGGCGCAAGCCGCGCGCGAGCTGGCGCCGCAAGGCCCCTGGCACCTGATCATCGACGCCACCGGCGCCTTGCAAATCGACGGCCACGGCCCCGAGAAGCGCTTGCAAGACCTGCAGGCCGATCGGCTCATGGCGCAGTTCCACACCAACACCATCGGCCCGGCGCTGTTGATCAAGCACCTGGCGCCCCTGCTGCCCATGGGCCAGCCCTGTGCCTATGCCAAGCTGTCGGCGCGCGTGGGCAGCATCGAGGACAACCGCAAAGGCGGTTGGTGGGGCTATCGCTCGGCCAAGGCGGCCTTGAACATGGTGCTGCAGTGCGCGGCCATCGAGCTGTCGCGCCAGCGGCCGCAGCTGCGTGTGCTGGCCCTGCAGCCGGGCACCGTGCGCTCGCGCCTGTCGCAGCCCTTTGTGGGCGATCAGGCCGACCCGCCCGAGCAGGCCGCCGCCGGTTTGCTGCGAGCCATCGCGCAGGCGCCGGCCGACGGTCGTGCGCATTTTCTGGATGCCAAGGGCCTGCCGATCCCCTGGTGAGCTGGCGCGGTCTGGGCCCGCGCCTCAGGCGCCCAGCGCGCGCGCTACAAAGTGCGGCGCCACGCGCGGCTTGGGGCAGCGCCCACGCGGCAACTCGAACCACTCGCGCACATCGCGCTCCAGCGCCACCCCGTGCATGAAGTTGTAGAGCGCCTTGCGCAGGCCGCGCCCGAGCAGATCGTGGTCCACCCCTTCGGGCATGGGCGTTGGGTCCACAAAGCCGATGTCGTTGCGCGCAAAGCGCCCCTCGGGCAAGGGGATCAGGCGCACCCCGTAGGCCGCCGGATCGCGCCCCACCGGCGAGTGCACCGTGCAGACAAAGCGGTGGAAAAACCCGCTGTGGATGCAGCCGTGCAAAAAGAGCTGGCGCACATACTCCAGCGCGTCCACGGTGTCCTGCAAGGTCTGCGTTGGAAAGCCGTACATCAGGTAGGCATGCACCAGCACCCCCGCATCGGCCATGCCGCGCGTGACCTTGGCCACCTGCGCCACCGTCACGCCTTTTTGCATCAGCGCCAGCAGCCGGTCGCTGGCCACCTCCAGCCCGCCGGTCAGGGCAATGCAACCGCTGTCGGCCAGCAGCTGGCTGAGTTCGGGCGTGAAGGATTTCTCAAAGCGCACATTGCCCCACCACGACACCGCCAGGCCCCGGCGCAGGATTTCCTCGGCCAGGGCGCGCAAGGCCTTGGGCGGGGCGGCCTCGTCGACCAGGTGAAAGCCGCTTTGCCCCGTCTCGGCCACGATGCGTTCCATGCGGTCCACCAGCACCGAGGCCTGCAAGGCCTCGTAGCGGCTGATGTAGTCCAGGCTGGTGTCGCAAAAACTGCATTTTTTCCAGTAGCAGCCGTGCGCCACCGTGAGCTTGTTCCAGCGCCCATCGCTCCAGAGGCGGTGCATGGGGTTGAGCATGTCCAGCAGGCTCAGGTATTGGTCCAGTGGCAGGCCCACCCAGGTCGGGGTGCCCGTCTCGTCTGGCGGTACATCGGGCTCGGGCCACTGGATCAAACGCACCACGCCCGCTTCGTCGCGCACAAAGGTGCGCACCAGGCGCTCGCGCGAACGCTGGCCCTGCCAGTGCTCGATCAGCGCCAGCAGCGGTCGCTCGCCGCTGTCGAGCGTGACATGGTCGACCAGGTCAAAGATGGCCGGCTCCGACAGCTCTCGCAGCTCGGTGTTGACATAGCCCCCGCCCATCACAATGGTCACCTGCGGTGCGCAGGCCCGAATCGTCTGCGCAATGCGCAAGGCGCCGTACATGGCCCCCGGAAACGGCACCGACAGCAGCACCATGTCGGGCGTGTGCGTGCGCAGGCTCTCCTCGGTCAATTCGGCCAGCCAGCGGTCCAGCAGGTTGGGCGGGGCGGCCAGGGCCTGGGCCAGCGGGTCGTAGTGCGGCTGCGCGGCGGCCAGCGATTCAGCGTAGCGCACAAACTCAAAGCGCGGATCGACCGCGTCGCGCACCACATCGGCCAGGTCGTTCAGGTAGAGCGTGGCCAGGTGGCGCGCGCGATCGGTTTGGCCAAGCGCGCCAAAGGCCCAGCCCAGCGGGTCCTCGCCCGCGTCGATGTCGGCGTCGTAGGCGTCCAGGGCCGCAAAGCGCGGGCCTTCGGGCAACCAGCCGCGGCTGGCAATGCGGTGCGCCAGCGTCGGGTCGCGCCCTTGCAAAAAGGCCACCACCGGCCCAATGCAGCGCTCGTGCCGATCGGCATGGTCCAAAAAGGCATTCACCGCCGCGCTGCGCAGCGCCTCGTCCTGCGCCAGGGCGGCAGCGCGCAAGGCCCGCAGGCCGTCGGCCGAGAGCAGGCGCAGCACCAGGGCCAGCGCCAGATCGGCCTGCGCGGCGGGCACACCGCGCGAATGCAAAAAGCCCGTGAGGTAGGCGCTGGAGGGGTAGGGCGTGTTCAGCTGCGTCATCGGCGGGATGAGGCAGAGCACGCGGGGCAGGGCGGCGGGATGGGACATGACCCGCCGATTATCGCGGCCCGGCCCCGCCAGGCGCGGCGTGGGCCGAATCCGCGCCAGGCAGGCTTACTTGGGGGCCAGGCGGATGGCGCCGTCCAGGCGGATCACCTCGCCGTTGAGCATGTCGTTTTCAAAGATGTGGCGGGCCAGGCGCGCATAGTCCTGCGGCGTGCCCAGGCGCGAAGGAAAGGGCACGCTGGCGGCCAGCGCGTCCTGCACCTCTTGCGGCATGCCAAACAGCATGGGCGTGCCAAAAATGCCGGGGGCGATGGTCATGTTGCGGATGCCGTTGCGCGCCAGGTCGCGGGCAATCGGCAGGGTCATGCCCACCACACCGCCCTTGGAGGCGCTGTACGCGGCTTGGCCGATCTGGCCGTCATAGGCGGCCACGCTGGCCGTCGAGATGATCACGCCGCGCTCGCCCGTGGCCTCGGGCGCGTTGGCGCACATGGCCTCGGCCGCCAGGCGGATCATGTTGAAGGTGCCGACCAGGTTGACCATGATGGTGCGGGTGTAGAGCGCCAGATCGTGTGCGCCTTTTTTGCCGACCGTTTTCTCGGCCGGGGCAATGCCCGCGCAGTTGACCAGGCCCATGAACTTGCCCAGGGCCTGGGCCTGCGCGACCGCCGCGCGGCCGTCGGCCTCGTTGCTCACATCGCAACGCACAAAGGCGCCGCCGATGTCGCGGGCGACGGCCTCGCCCTTGTCCTGCTGCATGTCGGCAATGACCACCTTGCCGCCGGCGCCTGCCAGCATGCGGGCGGTGCCCTCACCAAGCCCCGACGCTCCGCCGGTGACGATAAAAACCTTGCCTTGGATGTCCATGCGTGCTCCAAAAAAGTTGCGGGATGAAGTTGACGTTAACGTAAACGTCAATTATGCGCGAGCGCGTCCGAAAAAACCACCCGCTTGATCGGGGCAGGGGTTCGGACGCAAGATCGGCCTCTCGACAGGAGCCATCATGAACCCATTGATGAAGGACCCTGGTCAAACCGACCGCCCGCTCACGGACCGCACCCAGGCCCAGGTGCAGGCCTTGCTGGACCCGGTGGACGTGCGCCTGAACGGCACCCGCCCCTGGGACCTGCGCATCCACCACCCCGACACCGTCAACCGCATCCTGGCGCAGGGCAGCCTGGGCCTGGGCGAGAGCTATATGGACGGCTGGTGGGACAGCGACCAGATCGACGAGCTGATTGCGCGGGTGCTGCGCGGGCGCATCGATCGCCAGGTGCGCGGCAGCGGCCTGTGGTGGTCGGCCATGCGCGCCAAGGTGCTCAACCTGCAATCGCGCGAGCGGGCCTGGCAGGTCGGGCGCGAGCACTACGACCTGGGCAACGACCTGTTCACCCAGATGCTCGACCCCTACATGGCCTACAGCTGCGGCTACTGGGCCGACGCGCACGACCTGGCCCAGGCCCAGGAGGCCAAGCTCGACATGATCTGCCGCAAGCTGGGGCTGCGCGCGGGCATGCGCTTGCTGGACATTGGCTGCGGCTGGGGCTCGTTGATGCGCTTTGCGGTGGCGCATTACGGCGTGCAGGCGGTGGGCCTGACCGTCTCGAAAGAGCAGGCGGCCTGGGGCCAGGCGCGCACGGCAGGCCTGCCGGTGCAGTGGGTGCTGAGCGACTACCGGGCCTACAACCCCGACGGCCAGGAGCGCTTTGACCGCGTGGCCTCGGTGGGCATGTTCGAGCATGTGGGCCACCGCAACTACCGCGACTTCTTTGCCCTGGCGCGCCGCTGCCTGCACGACGAGGGCCTGTTTCTGCTGCACACGATTGGCAAAAACCACGCTGGCGGCGTGATCGACCCCTGGATCGAGCGGCACATCTTTCCCAACGGCAGCCTGCCCTCGGTGAGCGAGCTCTCGGCCGAGGCCGAGCGCTGTTTTGTGATCGAGGATTGGCACAACTTTGGCGCCGATTACGACAAGACCCTGATGGCCTGGCATGCGCGTTTTGAGGCGGCCTGGCCCAGCTTGCGCGAGCGATACACTGAACGTTTTTACCGCATGTGGCGCTACTACCTGCTCAGCTGCGCCGGCACCTTCCGCGCCCGCGACAACCAGCTCTGGCAAGTGGTGCTGTCCCCGCGCGGCGTGCCCGGCGGCTACCGCCGGCCGCGCCAGTAGGGCG
>JBEBDJ010000074.1:0-11571 GCA_041157045.1 Pseudomonadota bacterium | reverse complement strand
GGTCCGGAACCTTCTTGAAGGTGCCTTCGGCCTTGTCTGCATTCACTTCCACCCAGGCAGGCATGCCCACTTGAGCGGCGAGTTGCAGTGCTTCGACCACGCGGTTTTGCTTTTTGGACTTTTCGCGAACAGCCACAACGTCACCAGCCTTGACCAGGTACGAGGGGATATTCACTTGCTGGCCATTCACGGTGATGGCCTTGTGGGAAACCAGCTGACGTGCTTCAGCGCGTGTCGAGCCGAAACCCATGCGGTAGACCACGTTGTCCAGACGGCATTCGAGCAAGGAAAGCAGATTGGAACCGGTATTGCCTTTGCGGCGATCAGCTTCAGCGAAGTAACGGCGGAATTGCTTTTCCAGCACGCCGTACATGCGCTTGACCTTCTGCTTTTCGCGCAGCTGCAAACCAAAGTCGGAAGTACGCTGACCAGAGGTACGGCCGTGTTGGCCAGGCTTGGTGTCGAACTTGGCCTTGTCCGCAATGGAGCGACGAGCGCTCTTGAGGAACAAGTCCGTGCCTTCGCGGCGGGAGAGTTTGGCCTTGGGGCCGAGGTAACGTGCCACTTGGATTTCCTTTGTTAAACTTCCGCACTCTTAAAAATGCGGGAGCCAGGCGATGCAAGCATGGCCTGGCGGTGGGCTTGAGAAAAGCTTAGATGCGACGACGCTTTTGAGGGCGGCAGCCGTTGTGCGGGACCGGGGTCACGTCAGAGATGGACGTGATGCGGATGCCCAAAGCACCCAGGGCGCGCACAGACGACTCGCGGCCAGGACCGGGGCCTTTGATCTCGACGTCGAGATTCTTGATGCCCTGTTCCATTGCAGCGCGACCGGCCACTTCAGAGGCCACCTGGGCAGCGAAGGGCGTCGATTTGCGCGAACCCTTGAAGCCCTGGCCACCGGAAGATGCCCACGACAGAGCATTGCCCTGGCGGTCGGTGATGGTGATGATGGTGTTATTGAACGAAGCGTGAACGTGAGCGATGCCGTCGGCAATGTTCTTGCGGACTTTTTTGCGCACGCGCTGGGCTGCGTTGCTGGAAGGTTGTTTAGCCATGGTGTTCTCTTCTCAATCCGGCTTATTTCTTCAGTGCGGCTGCGCCCTTGCGCGGACCCTTGCGGGTACGGGCATTGGTGCGGGTACGCTGACCACGCATCGGCAGGCCACGGCGATGACGGAAACCACGGTAGCAGCCGATGTCCATCAAGCGCTTGATGTTCATGGTGGTTTCACGGCGCAGGTCACCTTCGATGGTGAGCTGACCGATCTGGTCGCGAATTTTTTCCAGGTCGGCGTCGGTCAGATCCTTCACCTTCTTGGAGTAAGCAATGCCACAAGCTTCGCAGATTTTGCGAGCGCGGGTGCGACCGATGCCAAAGATGGCGGTCAGGCCAATTTCAGCATGCTTGTGCGGCGGAATGTTGATGCCAGCGATACGTGCCATTTTCGTCCTCTATAACTTGGTGCAATCAACCCTGGCGCTGCTTATGGCGCGGGTCGGTGCAGATCACTCGAACCACACCTTTGCGGCGGATGATCTTGCAGTTGCGGCAGATTTTCTTGACCGAAGCCGAAACTCTCATGAATGTTTCTCCTAAAACTCTTTCAAACCCACGCTTACTTGGCGCGGAACACAATTCGTGCCCTGCTCAAGTCGTAGGGCGTCAACTCAACCGTGACCTTGTCGCCCGGCAGGATCCGGATGTAGTGCATCCGCATCTTGCCGGAGATGTGACCGAGGACCACATGACCGTTTTCCAGTTTCACCCGGAATGTGGCGTTGGGCAGGTTCTCCACCACTTCGCCTTGCATCTGAATGACATCGTCTTTGGCCATGGAGGGCCCCTCAACCGCCGATCGTTGTCTTGAAATTCGCTTTCTTGAGCAGTGATTCGTACTGCTGACTCATGAGGTAGTTTTGCACCTGGGCCATAAAGTCCATGGTGACGACCACAATAATCAGAAGCGAGGTTCCGCCAAAATAAAACGGAACATTGTATTTGATGATCAGGAACTCGGGCAAGAGACAGACGAAGGTGATGTAGATCGCCCCCACGAAGGTCAGTCGCAACAAGATCTTGTCGATAAAGCGTGCCGTCTGGTCACCCGGACGAATGCCCGGAATGAAGGCGCCACTCTTTTTGAGGTTGTCCGCGGTCTCTCGGCTGTTGAACACCAGGCCGGTGTAGAAGAAGCAGAAGAAGATGATCGCGGCCGCGTAGAACATCACATAGACCGGCTGACCAGGCGAGAGCGCCGCGGCCAGGTCCTTGAAGAACAGCACCACCGGGTTGCCCGTCTCACCTGCGCTGAACCAACCGATGATGGTGGCGGGCAGCAGGATGATCGAGGAGGCAAAGATCGGGGGGATCACACCAGCCATGTTGAGCTTGAGCGGCAGGTGCGAAGCCTGACCACCATAGACCTTGTTGCCCACCTGACGCCGTGCGTAATTGACCAGGATCTTGCGCTGGCCACGCTCGACGAAGACGACAAAGAAGGTCACAGCCGCCACCACCGCAATGATGAACATCGCGACGAGGGGGCCCATGGCACCGGTGCGCACCAGTTCGAACAGGCCACCCAGCGCACTGGGCAGACCGGCAGCGATACCGGCAAAGATCAGGATCGAGATGCCGTTGCCCAGACCGCGCTCGGTGATCTGCTCACCCAGCCACATCAGGAACATGGTGCCCGCCGTGAGGCTGACCACCGCCGTCATCCGAAAGCCAAAACCCGGGTTGAGCACCAGACCAGCCGACGATTCCAGCGCCACGGCAATGCCCAGCGACTGGAACAGGGCCAGGCCCAGGGCACCGTAGCGGGTGTACTGCGTGATCTTGCGACGACCGGCCTCGCCCTCTTTCTTGAGCTGCTCGAAGTAGGGCAACACATAGCCCAGCAACTGCATCACGATCGAGGCCGAGATGTAGGGCATGATGCCCAGGGCAAAGACCGTGAAGCGCGAGAGGGCACCACCCGAGAACATGTTGAACAGGTTCAGGATGCCGCCGCCCTGGCTGCTAAAGAGCTGCTTGAGCTGCTCCGGGTCGATGCCGGGCACGGGGATGTGGGCACCGATGCGATACACCACCAGGGCCAGCAGCAAAAAGACCAGGCGACGGCGAAGATCGCCGTACTGGGACTTGTTGTTGCTGTTAGCGATGGTGGCCACGATGCGGTTCTCCGTTGCTTGCGATCAAGGGCTTCAGGCCAGCGAACCGCCAGCGGCTTCGATGGCAGCCTTGGCACCGGCAGTGGCGCCAATGCCGTTGAGCTTGACAGCACGTGCGAGCTCGCCCGACTTGATGACCTTGACCACCTTGGCGATGGCAGGCACCAGACCGGCGGCCTTGAGGGCCAGCAGATCGACTTCGGCCGCGTCGAGCTTGCTCAGCTGACCGAGGGTGATCTCGGCGTTGTACTTGAGCGACTGCGACTTGAAGCCACGCTTGGGCAGGCGGCGCTGCAGCGGCATCTGACCGCCTTCGAAGCCGACCTTGTGGTAGCCGCCCGAACGCGACTTCTGGCCCTTGTGGCCACGACCAGCGGTCTTGCCCAGGCCGGAGCCGATGCCACGACCGACACGGCGCTTGGCGTGCTTGGAGCCTTCGCCCGGTTGAATGGTATTGAGTTGCATGAACCGGCCTCTTTACAGGACTTTGACCAGATAACTGATCTTGTTGATCATGCCGCGCACGGCGGGGGTGTCCTCGAGCTCGCGCACGGAATTGATCTTGCGCAGGCCCAGACCGCGAACGGTGTCACGGTGCGACTGCTTGCAGCCGATGGGGCTGCGGACCAGCTGGACTTTGAGGGTGGGTTGATTGGCCATGATCGATCCTCGCTCAGGCGAACAACTCTTCGAGCGACTTGCCGCGCTTGGCCGCCACTTCAGAAGCGGTGGTGCAGTGCGACAGGGCGTCAAAGGTGGCGCGAACCATGTTGTAGGGGTTGGACGAACCGTGGCTCTTGGCCACGATGTCGGTGATGCCCATCACTTCGAAGACGGCACGCATCGGGCCGCCGGCGATGATGCCGGTACCCTTGGGAGCCGGGCTCATCATGACGCGGGCAGCGCCGTGGTGACCGATCACGGTGTGATGGATGGTGCCGTTCTTGAGCGACACGCGGGTCATGCGACGACGGGCTTCTTCCATCGCCTTTTGCACGGCAGCAGGCACTTCCTTGGACTTGCCCTTGCCCATGCCGACGCGGCCGTCGCCGTCGCCCACCACGGTCAGCGCTGCGAAACCGAGGATACGGCCACCCTTGACCACCTTGGTCACGCGGTTGACCGCGATCATCTTCTCGCGCAGGCCGTCTTCCGGACCGTCACCTTGGGGTTTTGCTTGAAACTTAGCCATTTGTCTTTCCGATCCGTTTAGAACTGCAGGCCGGCTTCACGGGCCGCGTCGGCGAGTGCCTTGACGCGACCGTGGTAAGCGAAGCCCGCACGGTCAAATGCGACTTTCTCGACGCCGGCGGCCTTGGCCTTCTCGGCGATGCGCTTGCCAATCAGGGCAGCGGCGGCAGCGTTGCCACCCTTGCCGCTGGCGCCCAGGGTCTGGCGCACTTCGGCTTCGGCGGTGGACGCCGCAGCGAGCACCTTGGTGCCGCAGCCGGAGATCACGCTGGCGTAAATGTGCAGATTGGTGCGATTGACAGTCAGTCGCGCCACGCCTTGCTGGGCAATGCGGATGCGGGTCTGACGGGCACGGCGCAGGCGTTGCTCTTTCTTGGTCAACATGGTGCCGCTCCTTATTTCTTCTTGGTCTCTTTGATCACGATGCGCTCATCCGAGTAACGGATGCCCTTGCCCTTGTAGGGCTCGGGCGGGCGCACAGCGCGAATCTCGGCCGCCACCTGACCAACGCGCTGACGATCAGCGCCCTTGATCACGATTTCGGTCGGGGCCGGGGTGGCCACGGTGATGCCTTCGGGCATGTCAAAGTTCACCGGGTGCGAGAAGCCCACCGCGAGGTTGAGCTTGCTGCCAGCGGCCTGGGCCTTGTAGCCCACGCCGACCAGGGTCAGCTTCTTCTCGAAGCCGGCGGTGACACCGACGACCATGTTGTTGACCAGCTGACGCAGCGTGCCGCTCATGGCATTGGCTTCGCGCGACTCGTTGGCCGGCAAGAAGCTGATCTTGCCAGCGTCGGACACCACATTCACCAGGGGGTTGTTGGCCACGCTCAGCGCGCCACCCTTGCCCTTGACGCTGATGCGGTCGGCTTGGATCGACACGTCCACACCTTGGGGGACGGTCACAGGCATTTTTCCTACTCGGGACATTTTCTTCTCCTTCCCGTCAGGCGACGTAGCACAGGACTTCGCCGCCGACGCCGGCAGCGCGGGCCTTGCGATCGGTCATCACACCCTTGGGGGTGGTGACGATGGCCACACCCAGACCGTTCATGACCTGGGGGATGGCGTCGCGGCCCTTGTAGACGCGCAGGCCAGGACGGCTCACGCGCTCGATGCGCTCGATCACCGGACGACCGGCGTAATACTTGAGGGCAATTTCGATTTCGGACTTGCCGCCATCGGTCTTGACCTGGAAGCCGTCGATGTAGCCCTCATCCTTGAGCACCTGCACGATGGCAACCTTGACCTTCGAAGAAGGCACGGTCACGCTGGTCTTGGCGACCATTTGTGCATTGCGGATGCGGGTCAGCAGGTCGGCGATGGGATCACTCATGCTCATATTGTTTCTCCTGCCGATTACCAGCTGGCCTTGGTCACGCCGGGGATGTTGCCTTCAAAGGCCATCTCGCGGATCTTGGCGCGGCCGAGACCAAATTGACGGAAGGTGCCACGCGGACGACCGGTGATTTCGCAACGGTTGCGCTGGCGGGTGGGGTTGGCGTTGCGCGGGAGCTGCTGCAGGCCCTGGCGGGCGGCATCACGCTCTTCGTCGCTGCGCTTGGCATCGTTGGAGATGGCCTTGAGCTCGGCGTACTTCTTGGCGTACTTGGCCGCCAGTTTTTCACGCTTGAGCTCGCGCTGAATCAAAGCTACTTTAGCCACGTGACACCTCAGTTCTTGAACGGGAAACGGAAACCGGCGAGCAGTGCCTTGCACTCGTCATCGGTCTTGGCCGTGGTGGTGATGCTGATGTTCAGGCCGCGCAGGGCGTCGACCTTGTCGTACTCGATCTCGGGGAAGATGATCTGTTCTTTGACGCCGACGTTGTAGTTGCCGCGACCGTCAAACGCACGACCCGAGATACCGCGGAAGTCGCGCACGCGGGGCAGGGCCACGGTGACGAAGCGGTCGAGGAATTCGTACATGCGCACGCCACGCAGGGTGACCATGCAACCGATGGCCTGGCCTTCGCGGATCTTGAAACCGGCGATGGCTTTCTTGGCCTTGGTGACCACGGGCTTCTGGCCGGCGATCTTGGTCAGGTCGCCCACGGCGTTGTCCATGACCTTCTTGTCGGCGACGGCTTCCGAGACACCCATGTTCAGGGTGATCTTGGTGATGCGCGGCACTTCCATCGGGGACTTGTAGCCGAATTTGGCGGTCAGCTCGGGAATGAGCTTCTCGCGATAGTGTTGTTGCAGTCGTGCCATGGTCATGCCACCTTGATTTCTTCGCCGCTGGATTTGTAGACACGCACCTTGGTGCCATCTTCCAGGACCTTGACGCCCACGCGATCGGCCTTGCCCGTGGCGGCGTTGAAAATCGCCACGTTGGACTGGTGGATCGGCATGGTCTTTTGAATGATGCCGCCGGTGGTGCCCTTCATGGGGTTCGGCTTGGCATGCTTCTTGACGAGGTTGATGCCCTCGACCACCACATGCGTCTCGCTGGCACGCAGCGACACCTTGCCACGCTTGCCTTTGTCGCGGCCGGTGATGACGATGACTTCGTCGCCCTTGCGAATCTTGTTCATGGCGCGTCCTTTTAGAGCACTTCGGGAGCCAGGGACACGATCTTCATGAACTTCTCGGTACGCAGTTCACGCGTGACCGGGCCGAAGATACGGGTGCCGATGGGCTCGAGCTTGTTGTTGAGCAGCACGGCGGCATTGCCGTCGAACTTGATGAGCGAACCGTCGCCACGGCGGATGCCCTTGGCGGTACGGACCACCACGGCGCTGTAAACCTCGCCCTTTTTGACGCGGCCACGCGGCGCAGCTTCTTTGATGCTCACCTTGATGATGTCGCCCACGCTGGCGTAGCGACGCTTGGACCCGCCGAGCACCTTGATGCACAGCACGGATTTGGCGCCGGTGTTGTCGGCGACTTCCAACCGGGATTCTGTCTGGATCATTTCAATATTCCCAACTTGTATTCCTCTGGCACCTGCCCGGTATGCACCAGGCCAGCCGCAGGAATCAGTCTTGGACCCGTCTTCAGGCCGGCAAACCGCTCGCCAGCCCTCAGTTTGGGCAGATGTCTCCGCTCTTTTCAAAAGCGAAGCCCTCGATTGTGCCACAATTGTTGGCGCTGTGCAAGCCCTTCTTTTCCGGACCCCCGCATGAAGCTCCAATCCCCCCTTCTGTTCATTGGTGGCGGCAACATGGCCAGCGCCATTTTGGCTGGCCTGCTGCGCCAGGGCGCCGACCCATCGCTGCTGCAGGTGGTCGAGCCCGATGCCGCGGCGCGGGCGCGCCTGCAGGCCCTGGGCGTTCAGGCCGAAGCCGCCCTGCAGCCGGCCCATGCGCAGGCCGCGCTGGTGGTCTGGGCGGTCAAACCGCAGGTGCTGCGCGAGGCGGCACTGGCCGCCGCGCCCCTGCTGGGATCGGCCCTGCACCTGTCGGTGGCCGCCGGCATCCGCAGCGACAGCCTGGCGGGCTGGCTGGGCACCGAGCGACTGGTGCGTGCCATGCCCAACACCCCGGCCCTGGTCGGCCAGGGCATGACCGCGCTGCGCGCTGCGGGCGGGGTCAGCGGGGCCGATCGGGCCCTGGTCGAGCAGGTGCTGGCCGCCACCGGCCGGCTGATCTGGGTCGAGCACGAAGCGCAGATGGACGCGGTCACCGCCCTCTCGGGCTCTGGCCCCGCCTACGTCTTTTATTTCCTGGAAGCCATGATCGAGGCCGGCGTGTCGCTGGGCCTGTCGGCCGAGCAGTCGCGCGAGCTGGCGCAGGCCACGTTTGCCGGCAGCGCCGCGCTGGCCGCCCAGTCCGACGAGTCGCCCCAGGTGCTGCGCCAGCGTGTGACGTCCAAGGGCGGCACCACCTACGCCGCGCTGTGCGCCCTGGAAGCGGCGCAGGTCAAGCCGCATTTTGTGCAGGCCATGCAGGCGGCGGCGCAGCGCGCGGCCGAGCTGGGCGACGAGTTCGGCCGCCCCTGAGGCCGCCTCCCGCCGCGCCTGCCGCACCTGCCGCGCCGCTTGCGGCCCTCAGGCGCTGGCCTGTCCCAGCACCAGGCCGGCAAACAGGCTCAGCCCCAGCCAGTGGTTGAGCCGGAAGGCCCGGAAACAGCCCTCGCGCGTGCGCCCGGCAATCATGCGCCAGTGCCAGATCACCTGCGCCAGCGCCAGCAGCCAGCCCAGCAGGAAGCCGGGGGTGCTGCGCACCGGCCCCACCAACGCGGCCCAGCTGAGCAGGTGCACCAGGTAGAAGGCCACGATGGCCGGCACGTCCCAGCGCCCCAGGGTGATGGCCGAGGTCTTCATGCCAATGCGCAGGTCGTCGTCACGATCGACCATGGCGTACTCGGTGTCGTAGGCCAGCACCCAGAAGAGATTGCTCAGCAACAGGGCCCAGGCCTGCAGCGGCACCTGGCCCTGCACCGCGGCATAGGCCATCGGAATGCCAAAGCTGAAGGCCACGCCCAAGACCGCCTGCGGCATCGACACGACGCGCTTGGCAAAGGGGTAGATCAGCGTGACGGCCAGGGCAGCAAACGACCAGGCGATGGTGGCGGCATTGGTGCTGAGCACCAGGCCAAAGGCCAGCAGGGCCAGCACCGCGCCCAGGGCCAGGGCCTCGCGCACGCCGATGCGGCCGCTGGTGACGGGGCGATCGGCGGTGCGCTTGACGTGGCGGTCAAAGTCGCGGTCGGCCACATCGTTGACGCAGCAGCCGGCGCTGCGCATCAGGATCATGCCCAGCACGAACACCCCCGTCAGGTGCCAGCCCGGAAAGCCCCCGGCGGCCAGCCACAGGGCCGACAAGGAGGGCCAGAGCAGCAGCAGCCAGCCGGCGGGGCGGTCCCAGCGGATCAGGTCCAGGTACAGGCCAAAGCGTTCAGAGAGGGTCATGCGGGGTCAGGCGATCGGGACAAGCCGCGGGGTTCAGGTCAGGCGGGTCACGCCCGGCAGCGGGCAGGCATAAATGGCGTTGCGCAGGGCGGCAATCGCCTCGTAACGGGTGAAGCTGCGGCGCCAGGCCAGCACCACGCGGCGCTTGGGTGGCGGACCGCCGTGGGGGTCCAGCACCGGCAGGTAACGCACCGGCGCGTCCTCGTGGCCGGCGCCGCGTCGGTTGGCCGGCTTGAGCTCGGGCACCGACAGGCGCGGCACCAGGGTCACCCCCATGCCGGCCGCAACCATGTGCTTGATGGTCTCCAGCGATGAGCCCTCAAAGGTCTTGCGGATGCCATCGGCCTGGCTGGCGTAGCGCGCAAATTCGGGGCACACCTCGAGCACATGGTCGCGAAAGCAGTGCCCATTACCGAGCAGGAGCATGGTCTCGTTGCGCAGCTGCTCCGGGGTGATGTGGTGCTGGCTGGCCAGCGGATGGCCCACCGGCAACGCCACCATGAAGTGCTCGTCGTACAGCGGGGCAATCGCCAGGCCGGTGTCGGGAAAGGGCTCGGCCAGGATGGCGCAATCGAGCTCGCCAGCGCGCAGCATCTCCAACAAGCGCACGGTGAAGTTCTCTTGCAGCATCAGCGGCATTTGCGGGATGTGGGCGATCACCTGTCGCACCAGGTCGGGCAGCAGGTAGGGGCCGATGGTGTAGATCACCCCAAGGCGCATGGTGCCCGCCAGCGGGTCCTTGCCCCGGCGCGCAATCTCGCGGATCTGCCCGGCCTGCTCGAGCACGCTTTGCGCCTGGCGCACGATTTCCTCGCCCAGGGCGGTGACGCTCACCTCGCCGGCGGCGCGCTCGAAGATCTTCACCTCGAGTTCCTCTTCGAGCTTCTTGATGGCCAGCGACAGCGAGGGCTGCGAGACGTGGCAGGCCTCGGCGGCTTTGCCAAAGTGCCGCTCACGGGCGACGGCCACGATGTATTTGAGTTCGGTCAGGGTCATGGTGCGTGTGCTGCGCATTGTCGCCGCTGTGCGCGGGCGGGTGAAGGGCCAGGCCTCAGGCCTTGAGGTAGTCCTCCTTGCCACCCAGCCAGCGCTGCAGATGGGTCTGCGCCAGTTGCGGGTGCTGATCGAGCATGCGTGGGGCGCATCGGCGGGCCCATGCCAGCAGGTCGCGGTCTTGCTCCAGATCGGCAAAGCGCAGCAGAGGCGCACCCGATTGGCGTGCGCCCAGAAACTCGCCCGGGCCCCGGATCTCCAGGTCGCGCCGGGCAATCTCGAAGCCGTCGGTCGTCTCGACCATGGCGCGCAGGCGGGCGCGCGCCGTCTCCGACAGGCGGCCGCCCTCGCCGGTGGCGTACATCAACACGCAAACCGAGGCGGCGGCGCCCCGGCCCACGCGCCCGCGCAGCTGGTGCAACTGGCTCAGGCCAAAGCGCTCGGCGTGCTCGATCACCATCAAGGAGGCATTGGGCACGTCCACGCCCACCTCGATCACGGTGGTGCTCACCAGCACGCCCATGGTGCCCGAGGTGAACAGGTCCATCACGGCTTTTTTCTCGGCCACCGGCATGCGCGAATGCAAGAGGCCCACCATCACCGGTGGCTGGCCGGGCGCGTTCAGCGCCTCGGTCAGGCGGGCATGGGTCTCGGTCGCGTTGCTCAGGTCCAGGCTTTCGCTCTCTTCGATCAGCGGGCAGACCCAGTAGGCCTGGCGGCCAGCGTCGAGCTGGGCGCGGATGCGGCCGATCAGCTCGTCGCGGCGGTTGTCGGCAATGACCTTGGTGACCACTGGGGTCCGCCCGGGCGGCAGCTCGTCGATGGTGGAGACGTCCAGGTCGGCGTAATAGCTCATGGCCAGGGTGCGCGGGATGGGGGTGGCGCTCATCATCAGCATGTGCGGCTCCTGCGCCTGCCCCGAGGCCTCGCTCTTGCGGCGCAGACGCAGGCGCTGCTCGACGCCAAAGCGGTGCTGCTCGTCCACCACGGCCAGGCCCAGGCGCTGGAAATGCACATCGTCCTGGATCACCGCATGCGTGCCCACCACCAGGCCCGCTTCGCCGCTGGCGATGGCCGCCAGCATTTGCTGGCGCTCTTTTTTCTTCTGGCTGCCGGTCAGCCAGGCCACGCGTCGCCCCGTGGGGGACAGCAGGGGTTCGAGCCAGTCGATCAGTTTGCGAAAGTGTTGTTCGGCCAGGATTTCGGTCGGGGCCATCAGGGCGCACTGCCAGCCGTCGTCCATGGCGCTGGCCGCCGCCAGGGCCGCCACCACGGTCTTGCCCGAGCCCACATCGCCTTGCAAGAGGCGGTGCATGGGCACCTGGCGCGCCAGATCCTGCGCGATCTCGGCGCACAC
>JBEBDJ010000073.1:0-11728 GCA_041157045.1 Pseudomonadota bacterium | reverse complement strand
AGGTCGAGCTTCTTGCGCACTTTGGCAATATAGGCCGGGTCCACATAGGCCGCATTGACTTGGCGCTGAAACGCGCCGATCAGGTCACTGTAGCGGTCGCCATGCTCACGGTTCAAAACCGCTTCGCCACAAGCAGGACAAAAATCGCCCGTCACGTCTGGGATGGCGGTGTGCTAGCCCTTGTAGACATAGGGCATGTCGCGGGTGTCGTGGATCAGTTCAGCCGCTCCACAGCTGGGGCATTTCATCGTCACAACTCCTTGAAGGAAACAATCAGAACGTCGTCAATCACCGTCAGTTTGAGGTAGACCTCGCCGCCGCCAGTGGTCTTGGCGTGATAGACGTCCTGCCAAATCTGGTGGTTGGCATAGGTCGTCATGCTTTTGTAGAAGTTGGCAGTCGTCAGAGACATGACCACGGCACACATCCCAGCCAAGTCGTTGATACCAAGCTCACGAGCGCCACTGAAGGCTGTGGCTGTTGCTCGAACTTGGCCACGTTCGACCATGTCCTGCACCACCGACAGCTTGCAGTGTGGTGTGCTTTTTTCCATGAGACGACTATAACCAAGTTGGTTTATTTTGCAACTAGGTTAATCACCGGCCCACACAGCTGGAATAGCATCCGCCGCGCGTCCATGTGTCATGGATACCCCGTTGCCGATCAGGGTGTTCGGTGATCTAAGCGATGACGCGGGGCACAAGCGCATTGGGCACGAACTTCAAAAGACCGGCTGCTGCGCCGATCTGTTCTTCATGTGGGCACCGCAGGGGCTGAAACCGGGGCGTGATGCGGTGTCTGAATCGCCCTGGGCTACAGGAGGCTGCTAGCTTTCAGCAGATCAGGACAGCTCGCGCTGTTGGGCGGGCTGTCGCTGGTGGTTGACCTCGGTCTTGGCCGATGGATATCGCCAAAGGGTTCTGGATGAGCTTGCTTGCTTCGCTGATTAGGCGAACAAGGACTCAAGTCAGAAGATCATTCCCACTCGATCGTGGCCGGCGGCTTGCTGCTGACGTCGTAGGTCACGCGGTTGATGCCGCGCACCTCGTTGATGATGCGGCTGCTCACCTTTTTGAGCAGGGCATAGGGCAACTCGGCCCAGTCGGCGGTCATGAAGTCGCTGGTTTGCACCGCACGCAGCGCCACCACATAGTCGTAGGTGCGGCCATCGCCCATCACGCCCACGCTCTTGACCGGCAGAAACACCGTGAAGGCCTGGCTGGTCAGGTCGTACCAGCTCTTGCCGCTGTGCGGGTCCAGGGTCGAGCGCAGCTCTTCAATGAAGATCGCATCGGCGCGGCGCAGCAGGTCGGCGTAGTCCTTCTTCACCTCGCCCAGAATCCGCACGCCCAGGCCCGGGCCCGGGAAGGGGTGGCGGTAGACCATGTCGCGCGGCAGGCCCAGCGCCACGCCCAGCTCGCGCACCTCGTCCTTGAACAGGTCGCGCAGCGGTTCGAGCAGTTTCAGGCCCAGCTGCTCGGGCAGGCCGCCCACGTTGTGGTGGCTCTTGATGGTGACGGCCTTTTTGCTCTTGGCGCCACCGCTCTCGATCACGTCGGGGTAGATGGTGCCCTGCGCCAAAAAGCTCGCGCCCTTGTGGCCCTGGCCGCTTTGCTTGAGCTTGGCCGCCTCGGCCTTGAACACATCAACAAACAGGCCGCCAATGATCTTGCGCTTTTGCTCGGGCTCGCTCACGCCCGCCAGCTTGCCCAGGAAAAGATCGCTGGCATCCACGCGGATCACGCGCGCGTGCAGCTTGCCCTCGAACATCTCCATGACCATATCGCCTTCGTGCAGGCGCAGCAGGCCGTGGTCGACAAACACGCAGGTCAGCTGGTCGCCGATGGCGCGGTGGATCAGGGCCGCGGCCACCGACGAATCCACGCCGCCCGACAGGCCCAGGATCACCTCCTCGTCGCCCACCTGCTCGCGGATGCGCTGCACCGCTTCCTCGATGTAGTTGCCCATGATCCAGTCCGGGCGGGCGCCGCAGATCTCCAGCACAAAGCGCTCGATGATGGCGCGGCCCTGCACGGTGTGGGTGACCTCGGGGTGGAACTGCACCGCATAAAAGCGGCGGGCCTCGTCGGCCATGCCGGCAATCGCGCAGGCCGGGGTGCTGGCCATGGTCTTGAAGCCTGGCGGCAGCTGGGTGACCTTGTCCCCGTGGCTCATCCACACCTTGAGCATGCCGTGGCCCTCGGGGGTGGTGAAGTCCTCAATGCCCTTGAGCAGCTGGGTGTGGCCATGCGCGCGCACCTCGGCGTAGCCAAACTCGCGCGTGGTCCCCGCCTCCACCTGGCCGCCCAGTTGCGCGGCCATGGTCTGCATGCCGTAGCAGATGCCCAGCACTGGCACCCCCAGCTCGAACACCGCTTCGGGCGCCTTGTCGTCGACCTCGTAGACGCTGGCATGAGAGCCCGAGAGGATCACGCCCCGCAGCTGCCCATCGGCGGCAAATTCGCGCACCCAGTCGCTGCTCACATCGCAGGGGTGCACCTCGCAATAGACATGCGCTTCGCGCACACGGCGCGCGATCAGCTGGGTGACTTGCGAGCCAAAGTCGAGGATGAGGATCTTGCTGTGCTGCATGGTGGGCGGGGGCTTGAAAGTGAAAAGGCGTCTGGGGCCAGACGCCTTGGGGACCGGAACCTGCCGATTTTAATCGGCCCGGTAGTTCGGGGCTTCCTTGGTGATCTGCACGTCGTGCACATGGCTTTCGCGGATGCCGGCGGCGGTGATCTCGACAAAGCTGGCCTGCTCGTGCATGGCCTCAATGCTCGGGCAGCCGCAGTAGCCCATGCTGGCGCGCAGGCCCCCGGCCATCTGGAAGATGATGGCCACGACCGAGCCCTTGTAGGGCACGCGGCCCTCGATGCCCTCGGGCACCAGCTTGTCGGCATTGGGGTTGCCGGTGCTCGACTCCTGGAAGTAGCGGTCGGCGCTGCCCTGCTGCATGGCGCCAATCGAGCCCATGCCGCGGTAGCTCTTGTAGCTGCGGCCTTGGTAGAGGATGACCTCGCCCGGGGCTTCTTCGGTGCCGGCAAACATGCCGCCCATCATCACGGTCGAGGCGCCCGCCGCAATGGCCTTGGCAATGTCACCGCTGTAGCGAATGCCGCCGTCGGCAATCAGCGGCACGCCGCTGCCGCGCAAGGCGGTGGCCACGTTGTCGATGGCGGTGATTTGCGGCACGCCCACACCGGCGACGATGCGGGTGGTGCAGATCGAGCCGGGGCCAATGCCCACCTTGACGCCGTCGGCGCCCACATCGGCCAGGGCCCGCGCCGCGTCGCCGGTGGCGATGTTGCCGCCAATGACGTCCACATCGGGGTATTGCTGCTTAACCCAGCGCACGCGCTCGATCACGCCGCGGCTGTGGCCGTGCGCGGTGTCGACGATGATGGCGTCCACGCCCGCCTTGACCAGGGCCTCGACACGCTCCTCGGTGCCCTCGCCCACGCCCACCGCCGCGCCCACGCGCAAACGGCCGGCGGCATCGCGCGCCGCGTTCGGGAAGTTCAGCTGCTTGGTGATGTCCTTGACGGTGATCAGGCCACGCAGCTCGAAGGCGTCGTTGACGACCAGCAAGCGCTCGAGCTTGTGCTTGTTGAGCAGGTGCTTGGCCTGCTCGGGGGTGGTGCCCTCGGGCACGGTGATCAGGCGCTCGCGCGGGGTCATGATCTCGCGCACGGTCTGCTCGTAACGGGTTTCAAAGCGCAGGTCGCGCCCGGTCACGATGCCGACCACACGGCCGCCCTCCAGGACCGGGAAACCCGACACGCCCAGCTCATCGGACAGGGCCATCACCTGGCGCACGGTGTGGTCGGGGGTGATGACGACCGGGTCGCGCAGCACGCCCGATTCGTAGCGCTTGACCTTGGCCACCTGCGCGGCCTGCTCGGCGGCGCTCAGGTTTTTGTGCACGATGCCGATGCCGCCTTCTTGGGCAATGGCAATGGCCAGTCGGGCTTCGGTGACGGTGTCCATGGCGGCGGACACCAGGGGCAGGTTCAACCGGATGCGGCGGGAGAACTGGGTGGCGAGGTGGGTGTCCTTGGGCAGGACCTGTGAGTAAGCGGGCACCAGGAGAACATCGTCAAAGGTGAGCGCTTTTCCGAGCAGTCGCATGTGAGGGCTCCAAAAAACGGATTGTACCCGCACAGCAGGGGTAAACCCGAAGCTTTGCGGCCTCAGTAGCCAGCGGCTGCGCCCGGACGGCGGCGTGCGAACAGGCCGCTCTTTTTGGCCCCCTGGCGCGCAAAGCGCTCGCGCCGGGCCACCTTGGGATCCACCTGCAGCGGGGTGAGCAGGCACAGGCGCTCGCCATCGCGCAGGGCCTGCTCCCAGGGCACTTGGCGACCCCACACCGCCGGCTGCAGCTGCTGCTGGCGCAGCAGGCGCTCCAGGCGCAGCCGCTCGGCCGCCGGCCAGGGGGCATGCGCCAGCGCCCAGTTCAGGGCCGCACGGGCGTTGGCGGCCTCGGCCAAGGGCAAGTCGCAACGCAGCGACTGGCGCTGGCCCAGGGTGACGCACAGCTCGATGGGCATGGCCTTAGGCCCCATAGACCTGGTCGGCGCGCTTGACAAAGGCGTCGACCAGGCTGGCGGCAATGCGGTCAAACACCGGCCCCACCACGGCCGCCAGTGCGGCGCTGGAAAAACCGTAGTGCAGCTCCAGCTCGACCTTGCAGGCGCGCTCGCTGCCAGTGCCCAGGGGGGTGAAGCGCCAGCCGCCCGAGAGGCGCGAGAACGGGCCCGACACCAGCTGCATCTGCACCGAACGGCCGTTTTCGTGGGTGTTGCGGGTGGTGAACGCCTGCGAGAGCCCCGCCACCTTCATGCCAATTTCGGCCGTCATGCCGTCGGGCAAGGTCTCGAGCACGCGCGCGCTCGAGCACCAGGGCAGGAACTCGGGGTAGCGGGCGACATCGGTGACCAGCGCGAACATTTCGTCGGCGCTGTGCCAGAGCAGAACGGATTTGTGAAGATTCTTCATACAATGCGAGTCCTGCAATTGTATTTCCCCGCCTGTGCCCCCATGTGGGCACCGATCATGGCCTCCAGCAAAAAATCCTCCAGCACCCAACGCCCTGCCCTCATCGCCGAGAACAAAAAGGCGAGCTTCAACTATTTCTTTGAAGAAAAGCACGAGGCGGGCATGGTGCTCGAAGGCTGGGAGGTCAAGGCCATCCGCGAGGGCAAGGTGCAGCTGACCGACGGCTATGTGGTGATCCGCGAGGGCGAGATGTACCTCATTGGCTGCCTGATCCAGGCGCTGCGCACCGCCAGCACCCACGTCAACCCCGAGGCTGCCCGCACCCGCAAGCTGCTCTTGCACAAGGACGAGATCAAGCGCCTGATTGGCAAAGTCGAGCAACGCGGCTACACCCTGGTGCCGATCAATCTGCACTGGAAAAACGGTCGCGTCAAATGCGAACTGGCCCTGGCCCGCGGCAAGGCCGAGCACGACAAGCGAGACACCATCAAGGACCGCGAAGGCAAGCGCGAGGTCGAGCGCGCCATGAAGGCCCGCCAGCGCTAAGGCGCGCGGGCCTTGTGGCGCCGGCCTAGCCCCGGGCGCGTTCGCGCCAGCCCAGCCACTCGTTGCCCACCAGGGCGGCAATCACCATCGAGCCGCCCAGCAGCACACTCGGCTGCGGCGCTTCGCCCGCGCCCAGCCACGCCAGTGCAATCCCAAACACCACCTCCAGCAGGGCGAGCAGCGACACCTCGGGGGCTTTGAGCACCCGCGCCACCACCACCGACAAGGCGCAGGGAATGGCCAGTTGCACCAGGCCCAACAAGGCCAGCAGGCCGATGTCGTGCGCGCTGGCCTGCATGGGCCAGGCGGGGGCGATGGTCAGCGCGCTCGAGATCAGCGCCCCCAGCATCACCGAGGGCACCAGGTCCAGGGCCAGGCCTTGTTGCTGGGCTTTTTGCACCAGGGTCCATTGCACGCCACCGGCCAGCGGCACGCACAGCGCCACCATGGCGCCGGCCAGAAAGCCCGGTGCGCCCAGCTGCAGCTGTTGGCCAAACATCCAGCCAATGCCCAGGCCGGCCAGCACGATGGCGCCCCAGGTGCGGGGTGGCAGGCGGTGCTTCAAGGCCACGCGCGTCATGAGCGCGGTCACCAGGGGGCCGATGGCCATGGTCACCAGCACATTGGCCACGCTGGTGAGGGTGAGCGCCAGCATGAAGGCGGTGAACATCACGCTCCAGCACAGGCCCGAACTCCAGAAGTAGGGACTGCGCCAGGGCACGCGCCGAAACACGCCGCGCCCTTGCATGAGCGGCAGAATCAGCAGCAGCGACAGCACCGTGAAAAAGCTGCGCCAGAAGGTGATCTCAAAACTGCGCGCGCTCTCGAGGTGGCGGGTCACCACCCCGGCGATCGACCACATGGCCGTGATGGCCACCATCAGGGCCACGGCCTGCCCATGCCGCAATGTCACGCCTGGGGCTCCTGCGATCAGCCGTTGTCTTTGGAGGCGCGCTTGCGCTCGTGCTCTTTCAGGAAGCGCTTGCGCAGGCGGATGCTCTTGGGCGTGATCTCGACCAGCTCGTCGTCCTCGATGAACTCCACGCCGTACTCCAGCGTCAGATCGATGGGGGGCGTGACCTTGATCGCGTCTTCCTTGCCGCTCACGCGGAAGTTGGTCAGCTGCTTGGTGCGGGTGGCGTTGACGACCAGGTCGTTGTCGCGGTTGTGCACGCCCACGATCATGCCCTCGTAGACCGGGTCGCCGGCCTTGACGAACATGCGACCGCGGTCGTCGAGCTTGCCCAGGGCGTAGGTGAAGATTTCACCGTCGTCCATCGAGATCAGCACGCCGTTCTTGCGGCCACCGATGTCGCCCTTGTGCGCTTCGTAGCTGTCGAAGATGTTCGAGATCAGGCCGCTGCCGCGGGTGAGGTTGAGGAATTCATTCGAGAAGCCGATCAGGCCCCGCGCCGGGATGCGGTACTCCAGGCGCACACGTCCACGGCCATCGGGCTCCATGTTCACCAGCTCGCCCTTGCGTTCGCCCAGGGCCTGCATCACGCCGCCCTGGTGGTGTTCTT
Source organism: Pseudomonadota bacterium (assembly GCA_041157045.1). Classification (GTDB taxonomy): domain Bacteria; phylum Pseudomonadota; class Gammaproteobacteria; order Burkholderiales; family Burkholderiaceae_C; genus Limnohabitans_A. The sequence continues at coordinate 4,661 of JBEBDJ010000073.1, read as the reverse complement.
CGATGTCAGCGGTCACCAGCTCGATTGGCTCGCACTTCTCGCCATCGATGTCCTTGAACACCACGCGCGGCTTGGAGACGGCCAGCTCATAGCCTTCGCGGCGCATGTTCTCCAGCAAGATGGTCAGGTGCAATTCGCCACGGCCCGACACCTCAAAAATGCCGTCCTCGTCGGTCTCGCGCACGCGCAGGGCCACGTTCGACTGCAGCTCTTTTTGCAGGCGGTCCCAGATTTGGCGGCTGGTCACGAACTTGCCTTCACGGCCGGCCAGCGGCGAGGTGTTGACGCAGAAGTTCATGGTCAGCGTCGGCTCGTCGACCTTGAGCATGGGCAGCGGGGCGGGGTTTTGCGGGTCGGTGACGGTCACACCAATGCCGATGTCGGCAATGCCGTTGATCAGCACGATGTCGCCCGGGCCGGCTTCGGCCACCTGCACACGGTCCAGGCCCTGGAATTTCTGCACCTGGTTGATGCGGCCTTTGAGGGTGGGGCCGTCGCTGCCTTCCATCACCAGCACATCCATGCCGGGGCGAACCTTGCCGGCGCCGATGCGGCCCACGCCGATGCGGCCCACAAAGGTCGAGAAGTCGAGCGCCGAGATCTGCAGCTGCAGCGGCGCGTCCGGGTCGCCCTGGTGCGGCGGCACGTGCTTGAGCACGGTCTCGAACAGGGCCGACATGTCGGGGCCCCACTGCTCGCCCGGTGCGCCCTCTTCCATCGACGACCAGCCGTTGATGCCCGAGGCGTACACCACCGGGAAGTCCAGCTGCTCGTCGTTGGCGCCCAGCTTGTCAAACAGGTCAAAGGCGGCGTTCACCACCTTGTCGCAATTGGCGCCGGGCTTGTCCACCTTGTTGACCACCACGATGGGCTTGAGGCCCAGGGCCAGGGCCTTCTTGGTCACAAAGCGCGTCTGCGGCATCGGGCCTTCCTGGGCGTCGATCAGCAGCAGCACACCGTCCACCATCGACAGGGCGCGCTCGACCTCACCGCCAAAGTCCGCGTGGCCGGGGGTGTCGACGATGTTGATGTGCGTGTCGTTCCAGGTCACGGCGCAGTTCTTGGCCAAGATGGTGATGCCGCGCTCGCGCTCGATCGCGTTGTTGTCCATCACCGTGTCCTCGACTTTTTCGTGGGCGGCGAAGGTGCCCGATTGACGCAGCAGCTGGTCGACCATGGTGGTCTTGCCGTGGTCAACGTGGGCGATGATGGCGATGTTCCGGATTTGTTTGCTCATGGTGGTGTCAGGCCGGCACGCGGGCCGGTGATGCTTGAAGAATCTGTTGGATATCGATCGGGGACAGCAGCCGGGTGGGGATCAACTCCCCAGCCCGCACATGCGCGCTGCCCAGCAGTTGGGGCCGCGCCACCGTGTCGGTGGGTGGGCCGTAAACGCGCACCTGGGCCGCATCGGGCCAGGTGCCACGGCGGCGCATGCCGCTCAGAAAGCGCGCGGCGTCCGGCGCATTCAATTCAATGGCTGGCGCATCGGCCAGCAGCACGTCGATGGGGGCTAAGGCGTGCAGGCGCTCGTCCTCGTCCATGGCCTCGAGCGCGTCCAGGCTCAGGCACTGGCGGATGTCAAACGGCCCGGTGCGGATGCGCCGCAGGGCAGTCAGATGGCCGCCGCAGCCCAGCGCCTGGCCGATGTCCTCGCCCAGCGTGCGGATGTAGGTGCCCTTGCTGCAATGGACTTCCAGCTGCAAGGATGGGGCATCGCCGCCCAGGTCGGCGCCCAGCAGCAAGAGCTCGTGGATGGTCACGTCGCGCGGCTCGCGCTCGACTTCCACACCGTCACGGGCGTATTCGTAGAGCGCCTTGCCGTCTTTTTTGAGGGCGCTGTGCATGGGGGGCACCTGGCGGATGGGGCCGGTGAAGCGGTCGAGCACCTCGACCACCTGGCCCATGGTGCAGGTCACGGCTTGCGTCTGCAGCACCTCGCCCTCGGCGTCGGCGGTGCTGGTGCGCTGGCCCAGCCGCACCGTGGTCTGGTAGACCTTGTCGGCGTCCAGGTGGCCTTGGCTGAACTTGGTGGCGGCGCCAAAACACAGCGGCAGCACACCGCTGGCCAGCGGGTCCAGGGTCCCGGTGTGCCCGGCCTTCTCGGCGCGCAGCAACCACTTGACCTTTTGCAAGGCCTGGTTGCTGGACAGGCCCAGCGGTTTATCGAGCAGCATCACCCCATGCACAGGGCGCCGCTGCACCCGTGTGCGTGGCGCATGCATGCTCAGTCGTCCTTTGCGCGCGAGGAAACGGCTTTGGCGATGAGCGCGTTCATGTCCGCCGCCCGCTCGGTGGTGCGGTCGAACACAAAATGCAGGGTCGGCACGGTGTGGATGTGCAGGCGCTTGAACAGGCCGTTGCGCAAAAAACCCGCGGCCGCGTTCAGGCCGTCGGTGCTCTCTTGCGGGTCACCGGTCAGCAGGCTGAAGAAAACCTTGGCGTGCGCGTAGTCGGGCGTCACCTCGACGGCGTTGATCGTGACCATGCCCACGCGCGGGTCTTTGAGCTCGCGCGCAATCAACTCCGACAGATCGCGCTGGATCTGGTCGGCCACCTGGTAGCTGCGGTTGGGCTTGCTGGCTTTTTTCACCATGGTTGCGGTGCTCGGGTGAGGCGGGCCCGGGGGCCCTGCCCTCACAGGGTCCGGGCGATCTCCTTGACCTCAAAGAACTCGAGCTGATCGCCCTCTTTGATGTCGTTGTAGTTCTTGAGCTTGACGCCGCACTCGAAGCCTTCCTTGACCTCGCGCACATCGTCCTTGAGGCGCTTGAGCGACTCGAGCTCGCCGGTGTAGATGACCACGTTGTCGCGCAGCAGGCGGTAGCGCGCATTGCGCGTGACCTGGCCCGAGGTGACCATACAGCCGGCCACGGTGCCGATCTTGGAGGCCACGAACACGGTGCGGATCTCGGCCATGCCGATGATCTCTTCCTTCTGCTCGGGGGCCAGCAGGCCCGACATGGCGGCCTTGAGCTCGTCGACCGCGTCGTAAATGATGTTGTAGTACTTGATCTGGATGTCGTTGCCTTCGGCCAGCTTGCGCGCGCCGGCGTCGGCCCGCACGTTGAAGCCGATCACCAGGGCCTTGGACGCAATCGCCAGGTTGATGTCGGATTCGCTGATGCCGCCCACACCGGTGTAGACCATCTGCACCTTGACCTCGTCGGTCGAGAGCTTGAGCAGCGCGCCCGACAAGGCCTCTTGCGAGCCCTGCACATCGGACTTGAGCACGATCGGCAAGGTCTTGACATCGCCGGCCTTCATGTCGGCAAACATGTTCTCGAGCTTGGCGGCTTGCTGCTTGGCCAGCTTGGTGCTGCGGTACTTGCCCGCGCGGTAGGTGGCGATTTCGCGGGCGCGGCGCTCGTCCGACAGCACCATGAACTCATCGCCGGCCAGCGGCACATCCGACAGACCCTGGATTTCCACCGGGATCGAGGGGCCGGCCGACTTGGTCGGGCGACCGTTTTCGTCGAGCATGGCGCGCACGCGGCCATAGGTCTGGCCGCCAAGCACCACATCGCCCACCTTCAGCGTGCCGGTCTGCACCAGCACCGTGGCCACCGGGCCGCGGCCCTTGTCCAGGCGCGCTTCGATCACCAGGCCCTTGGCGGCGGCGTCCACCGGCGACTTGAGCTCCAGCACCTCGGCTTGCAGCAACACGTTTTCAAGCAGGTCGTCGACGCCCATGCCGGTCTTGGAGGACACGGCCACAAAGGGCGACTCGCCACCAAACTCCTCGGGCACCACCTCTTCGGCCACCAGCTCGGCCTTGACGCGCTCGATGTTGGCATCGGGCTTGTCGGCCTTGGTCATGGCGACCACGATCGGCACCCCCGCCGCCTTGGCGTGCTTGATGGCCTCGCGGGTCTGCGGCATGACGCCGTCGTCGGCGGCACACACCAGGATGACGATGTCGGTGGCCTGTGCGCCACGGGCACGCATGGCGGTGAAGGCCTCGTGACCCGGGGTATCGAGGAAGGTCACCATGCCACGCGGGGTGTCCACATGGTAGGCACCAATGTGCTGCGTGATGCCGCCGGCTTCGCCAGCAGCCACTTTGGCGCGGCGGATGTAGTCCAGCAGCGAGGTCTTGCCGTGGTCAACGTGACCCATCACGGTCACCACCGGGGCGCGTGGCAGGGCCTCGGCGTCGTGCGCCGACGATTCCTCGTCGGTGAAGGCCTCGGGGTCGTCCAGGGCGGCAATCACCGCCTTGTGGCCCAGTTCCTCGACCACGATCATCGCGGTGTCCTGGTCGAGCGACTGGTTGATCGTGACCATCTGGCCCAGCTTCATCAGCTGCTTGATCACCTCGGAGGCCTTGACCGCCATCTTGTGGGCCAGCTCCGACACGGTGATCGTCTCGGGCACATGCACCTCGATGACGCGGGCTTCGGCCGGGGCCTGTTGGCTCACCTGCTCGTCGCGGTCATGACCGCGCTTGCCGCGCGGACCGCCGCGCCAGTTGTTGCGACCCACACCGCCCGAGGTGTCGCCACGGGTCGGGATGGCCTTCTTCTTGGCCGGGTCGCCCGCCCAGCTGGAGCTGAGCTTGGCCGACTTGACTTCTATTTGACCAGCCGGGGCGCTGGAAGGCGCTGCGGCCGGGGCCGTGCGGGCATTGGCCGCACCGGGTGCCGGGGTGCCGGCCGGCT